>CAIZJW010000178.1 GCA_903933385.1 uncultured Silvanigrella sp.
AAAACCTTTGCTTCCTCCAAAAAGATTTGTCATGAATCACAATTTTACTGAAACATGACTCCGGCTTTGAGAAGATCACTTTCCAAAGATTCAGGGGACAAACTGGTTGCCGACTTTTTCTTTCCCCCCGGAAACTCAAGCGCCATGCGCCTGATGCGTTGAACATCCAACGATCCGTCGCATATGAGAACATCTGATTCAATGGCGTTGTCGAGAAGAGAGACATCACTCGAAGAGCATCCGGTGCGCAAATGAAGGAGGGGAAAATCCTCAGCTCTAATTTCGTAAAAAGGATCTTCAGCTTCAAAAGACGAATAAAACTTTATCACTCCACCAGAATTCGGATAAACCTGCTGCCCACCACTCGAAAAACTCAAGAGCAGCTTTTTTGGGGGTTGTGCAGGGAGCTCTGAAAGAGAATATTCAAGAGGAATAGGCGTAACAATAATAGTTTCTCCCACTCTCATCTTAACTGTATCGGGGGTTCTCCTGCCACAGGATGCGGGCACAACAACACTCGCAGCGAATGCAGAAAGTGTCAGCAAGCCAAGAAGCGTTACCTTAATTTTTTTCATTGACTTCATTGCGCACCTCGAATCTCAAATGTGGAAAGTCGGGTGAAATTATTTGTTGTGCCATCTGAACTCATTTTCACTTCCATAGCGTCCACATCGCCAGAACAATCTTTTTCTGCAACTGTGAACAGCGAGACTGATGATTTCAATTGTGCGCTATAATCAACATATGGCGGCTTCGGTTTGCCCGTTTTGAAACATGTTAATTCTAGCTTTAAGCCACGCAAATCTTCAATTTGCTTGGATTGGGCAGTCCAGCCTGCCGCCACTTTGCGCACTCCCTTCTTCGGATCGAAGCCTTTGAGGGACTTGAAATCGATAATCTTTACTTGGTCAGGCGAATAAAGTGTGATGCCGGTGAAATCGTTGTACATGTAAGCATTACCGTCAATATCAGCTATTTTCGTGATAGAAATCCCTTTTGAAAGATCGTTTTTATCAATCACTGCGAGCAAAAAAACCTGACTCGTTGAGCCGCGCTGAATTCCCACCACACGTCCATCGCCCACAGCACTCATTGGCCCAATCGCTCCTCCCTGTGCAGTGGTAAGACGTTGGCAAGTTTTGGCTGCTACTGTGCAATCGGCTCCCGTACTTTCAACGCACTCCTGCTTGGCCAATGTGAGGTCACCGCCGCCATAACTATTTCCAAAAATCACATTGTTCACTGGATCGTGGGCAAACGTATACGAACCCGCCGCGGAAACCACGTTCCCTTTTAAGTCGCCAGCGAGCGCATATCCAAGACTGCGTCCGGTGCTCATGGTAAAGTTACAAATCTTTCTCGCTGCGGCAGCTGCCGGATTCAAAGGGTCACCGCCAATACGCCAGTTGGGGATGCTCGTAAGAGACAGTTCGGTCATTGTTTCAACATTGACTCCCCATCCGCCTCCGCCGGTTGCTCCCAAATAAAATGCCTTTCGCGATTGATCCATGAATGAACCATACGCTGCAAGGTCTCCAACTGCAGCAAAGCCTCCAGAGCCGGCGCTGAGTGCGGATAATTCTCGTTCTTCTTTGCGCGCTAAATCGATGCCATCAGGCTTGCTTTTATCGAGAGGAATGCGGACAAATTTTTTATTTCCACCCGCGGTTCCGTAGGCAAAACCAATATAGGGCTGGGCGCCAATTTTGAAAGACGTGACCGACAGTCGACTTCCACTGCCCATATCTGTTGGTTCAAATATTTGCTTTGCTTGGCCGGGCTGATCGCGCTTAGCCAACCAAACCCCTCGCGTGTTGGGCGACCCTCGGTTTGTACGACCCACCAGCAACCCGAGTTCGGAAACATAGGTTCGGTTACCATCGTTTTTTGCATCTTGTCCTGCTTTGTCGACCATTTTCCATGTGGTTTTAGGCCAGCCTGCCGCTGCATCGAGCTTAATGCGCGTGATGGTGGTGTTGGTCACAACCCATGCTTCAGAATCTGCGGCCACTGACTGAAAGGGAGTTTCGCCTTGAAAACTGATTGCTGGCTTCTCGGCGCTTGGAAATGTTGTTGCGGTGCGGCTCACTGACTCGCCCTTCGCATCCACTTTTCCAGCCGCGGCAGCCGCTTCTCCTCCACTCGCTGACTTTTTGGTGGGGGCTGTACCCGGCGAACCGGAGAACCCTCCCTTTGAGCAGGAGAGATTCAAGCCAGCGCATATCAAGAGCCCAAGTGACAGATTGAGACTCAAAGACCCATTTCCTGCGGGACCTGAACTCTTTAACTTTCTCTTCCCCATTGTGATCGCCCCTCTGCCATACGAGACATGAGAGTTTTCGGAATAAAGAGAATAAAAAATGAACAATAAACTCCGAAGAGCACGCAATTATCCAATTTTATGAGAAAATAATGCATCTTTAGTGCTAAAAAAAACTAAACACAGAGACTATGTTTAGGGCCGCCGCGATCTGAATCAGGGTGATCCCAGAAACAATCGCAAGCGGCGGCCACAACCTCGTGGCTGATGGGCGGGCGGGAGTTTAGTTCCAGTCGAGCGAAACGGACGCCTGATATTCTGTCACGCGACTTTCAAAGAAATTCTTTTCCTTCGGAAGATCCATGATCTCGTTCATCCAGGGAAAGGGCGTATCTTCAACACCATAGAGAGGCTCAAGCCCAATCGACTCCAAACGACGGTCCGCAATATAGCGGATGTAGCTTGAGAACTGCTCTTTATTCATTCCAACGATATCGCGCGGCAAGCAATCGGCAACGAAGGCATCTTCAAGCTCAACCACACGTGACACATTGCTCCGGACCGCTTCCTTAACCTCGCTTGTCCACGCTTCAGGATACTCAACAATGTACTGATTGATGAGCTTCGTGCCAAAGCGGCAGTGCAACGATTCATCGCGCACAATGTACTCTAGCTGCTCGGCAGCACCCACCATCAAATTGCGTCGCTTGAAGTTCAGCAACAGAACGAAGGCACTGTAGAATTGCATACCTTCCATGCCGATATAATACGCGCAGAGATTCTCCAGGAAGGTTTTCTTGCCCTCAAGTGTTTCAGTGCTGAAATCAGAGTGCATGACACCGTTGAGGAATGCAGACTGAAAATCGTGCTTATCTTTGATGGTGCCAAAGCGTTTGAACTCCGAAAACACTTCTTTTTGATCCATCGAAAGCGACTCAACAATGTGAGCATATGACCAAGAGTGAATGCTCTCTTGAAAGGCCTGACCACAGAGGTACTGACGAACTTCTGGGTTTGTGAGGTGGCGATAGATAGCCATCACAATATTGTCGCCGACAAGAACGTCTGTGTTGGCGAAGAAACTCAGGATTTTTTTAATCAGGTGTTTTTCATCGGCCGAGAGAGTCGTGTTGCTTTTCCAATGTTGAATATCGGACGCCATGGAAATTTCTTGCGGCAGCCAGTGATTCTTGCAAAGATTTTTAAATTCATCCCAAGCCCAAGGATATTCAAATGGCATGAGCTGAGTTTGGTTCGCGTTCAACAACATATATCTGTTGCTCCTATGATTTGGCCAAATGATCGGAAAAAAGGTCTCTGCAGTTGCTCAAGGCAGCTGCAGAGTGCTCATGTTTTATTGACAACTTTCACATTCGGGATTCTCAATCGAACATGCTTTCGGACCAGCTTGCTCAGCATTTGCAGTTGAGCCTGCAAGTGTCCCGCTGGTTGTTCCTGAACCAGCCGCATTGATACTCGACTTTTCGACGCCCGTCGCAGCTTTTGTGCGTAGATAATAAGTTGTTTTGAGGCCCGAGTGCCAAGCGTAGCGGTACATTTCATCGAGGCGGCGTCCCGAGGGTGCGCCGAGATAGAGGTTTAAGCTCTGCGCCTGATCGATATAAACCTGACGCGCCGCTGCGCAACGGATGAGCTGCTCGGGTTCGATATCAAACGCTGTTTGATAAAGTTCCTTAATTTCATGCGGCAGGTCGAAGTTCTGGATTGAGCCGTCAGCGCGTTTCATTTCGCGTGCCAGCTGGCCGTTCCAAAGATTCAGCGCCTTGAGATCGTCAATCAGAGAGTCGTTGATGACCGTATAGTCGCCACCGAGGTTCGTTTTCACGAACAGATTTTTGTAGCTTGGCTCAATTGACTGCGTACAACCGGCAATGTTTGAGATTGTCGCCGTGGGGGCGATGGCCATACACAAGCTATTGCGCATTCCACCCTTCACCTTTTCACGCAAGGAATCCCAAGAAAGCCTTGCAGGAAAACCATCGGTTGAAAGCAAGTCGGCTGCGAACACAGTTTCGTTTTTGCTGTTCGTGTAGAACGCAGGAACCTCTGGAATACGCACATGCGCGCCAAGTTCTTTCGTCGTGTCGAGTGGAACCTTGCCTTGCGCCCAGCTTGAACCCTCAAAGGAACTATAAGAACCACGTTCCCGAGCTAAATCAGCCGAAGCTTCCACTGAGTGATAACTAATGTGTTCCATGATCTGCGACGAAAGCATCACAGCCCCAGGTGAGCTGTAAGGAATGCGTTTCATGTAAAGCACATCTTGGAAGCCCATGAGTCCCAAACCAACCGGGCGGTGGCGCTCATTTGCACGACGCGCTGATTCGATTGGGTAGAAGTTCTCGGTGATAACATTGTCGAGCATACGCATCGCTGCGCGCACAGTTGTGCGTAGCGATTCATAGGGCTGAGGCTGTTGAAAAATTGCCTTTAAATTAACTGAACCAATGTTGCAAACAGCTGTTTCATCGCTGCTCGTGTTGAGCGTGATTTCGGTACACAGGTTGCTTGAGTGAACGACTCCCGTGTGGCGTTGCGAGCTCCGGATGTTGCAAGGATCTTTGAATGTAATCCATGGATGTCCTGTTTCGAACAGCATTGTGAGCATCTTGCGCCACAATGTCACGGCCTGAACTTTCTTAAAGTTCTTCACTTCGCCACGCTCGGCAGCAGCTTCAAAGGCTTCGTAGCGAGCCTTAAATTCTGCACCGAAGGTGTCGTGCAAGTCAGGGGTTTCGCTCGGGCAGAAGAGTGTCCAATCGGCATTTTTCTCGACACGCTCCAAAAAGAGGTCTGGAACCCAGTTGGCCGTATTCATGTCGTGTGTACGCCGGCGTTCATCGCCTGTGTTTTTGCGAAGCTCAAGGAAGTCTTCGATATCAAGGTGCCATGTTTCCAAATAAGCACACACCGCACCCTTGCGCTTCCCACCTTGGTTCACAGCAATGGTTGAGGAGTCTTGGACTTTAATGAAGGGAATAACTCCCTGCGACCGACCATTTGTTCCCTTGATCCAAGAGCCGCTCGCACGAATAGAAGACCAATCGTTACCCAAACCACCGGCAAATTTAGAAAGAAGTGCGTTGTCGGAGTACTGGCGATAGATGTCGACCAGATCATCTTGAGTCGTTGTCAGGAAGCAGCTCGACATTTGTGAACGATTGGTTCCAGCATTGAACAATGTCGGTGTGCTTGGGACGTAGAACATTTGCGAAATGACGTTGTAGAATTCTGCTGCTCGCTTCGATGCTTCCTTGTTGTCCTTCTCTGCCATGGACATTCCCATAGCAACACGCATCCAGAAGTGCTGAATATCTTCGTAGCGGCTCCCTTCCTTGTGGAGAAGGTAGCGGTCATACAGGGTGTGTGCACCCAGGTAATCGAAAAGATAGGTTCTGTCGGGCTTGATCTCTTTTTGCAGCGTTTCCAGATCGAGTTCTGCCAAACGCGCACTGATGTGGCCCTGCTCAATTCCGAAATTGACATAATTGCGCAAGGTGGGCCGAAGCTTTTCACTTTCAGGCTTGCTCGAAGGTGTCGTATCAGAGCTCATGCCGAGAGTGTTCAAAGTTTCCAAGCGAAGCTTCTCTGCAAGAACGGCTGCTGCGAGGAAGGAATACTCCTTACCCATTTCAATTTTGGGACGCAACTCGAGGACAATGTTCTCGAGTGAGGCATTCAAATTGATATTTGAGAGATCGAGTCCTTGCATTTGGACACGAGGATGAAAGAGCCGGTATGCAGCGTTCGCCATAAATTGCTCCTTGCAGGCGGTTGGGTCTTCCCATGACTCAGACGACACCCTCCCCTGGAGTTCCGGTACAACAGCCTTGTACCTTACATCTGTTCAGGGTCAGAAGATTGTCTTGTCACATATAGTGGTACCGTAGCCTAAAAAACACTGTCAATAGCGTGGGTAGACTTTTCTCGGTGCGTTTTTTTTAATTGGCTGATTGGACAGGAAATTTTGCGATTCGTAATAACTTTCAAAAAATCACACAAAGTTGCTCACAATACAGGCGAAAAACTTCATGCATAATCAACGAGCACGGTTTGCCTCATGGACAACCACCTTCGACCTGCTGTAGTAGTGCACGAGGTCAAGCAATGCTTCACGATTCAGCTAATCGAAACAGGACCGACTACTATGATTCACCACTGGGATTTTTTCGGACCAGACGCCGCCAAAACTGCGGAACACTTCAGAAAACATCTTTTCGAATTCGTCAGTCAAAATCGTTTCACGATTGCGAACCAGGGATTTTTCAATGCAGATATCAACCATACATGTTTTTGGGTTGAAATTATAAGCTCGGAAGAATCGCTTGAAACGCAAAAAAGACTGCGCCCAAGGCGCAGTCTCTCTGAGAACGATCACCAAAAACTTCTCGCTGATGTTATTGCTGCTCAGAACAACGAACAACTTCCCTAAGGCTTCAACGCCCAGCCGGCACAGAAGGTGAGCGCACAGCACTCCCACTCGTGCTAGCAAACTCGCTCGCTGGCTTAAATTGAGCTACGAAGGCTCTTTCATCTGCATGTTCAAACACTGCTCTCAGCAATCCAAGCGGAACATATTTGAGCGCGTCAATCAGGAGCGCCTTGCTCTGGCTTTCGAGGGGTTGTCCATTCTCGAAGGCCGCATCCAGCTGTGAAACCAGATCGCGCTCCGAATTCTGTACACGGCAGTCGGAGCCAGGAGCAGAGCAGAGCTGCTTAATTGCATCAAGCCCCATACCAACCAAGACAAGCGATGAAGTCACCACGGAGCGTCCTTGGCGCAAGCTTCTGACTGCCATGCGCATCATTTCAACCTGAGCTTTTGCCTTCACAAGCGATTGTGTGCGGGTGGACTCAGTGAGAAATGGTTCAACAACGGTATTTAGATAACTTGCGATACCGAATCCATTTGCTTTGAAAACCAGCCCCCTGTTGACGGTCACATTCACGTTGCTGGTTTTGAAAATGCCACTATAAGTAGCGGTATCGAAAAAATTCCACCCCCCACGCACTGGTTCCCAATCGGTTGACTGCGAATCGGAGGGAACGCGCACTGAAACATCATGAAAGCTCGTCGCCATTTTACTTTCTTTAAATTCAAATTTGCCAATCACAGGATTGGTTGAAATAGCCGCTCCCTGAAGATTGAAGTCAACCAAACGGACTTTTAAACCTGTTTCGTTACTTGCGAGCCTGGGAGGCAACTGTGATTCGTCGGTCAAAACTTGATAGAGACAACGGGTTTTCTTGAAAGGTGAAAAAAGAGATTTAGCAACTCCATTCCGCCGTAAAAGTGGAAGACCAGCCTCAATCACCGGCAACCCAACTTTGAGCCCTTCTGAACAGGTCCGGTGCATAAGGTCGCTGTAACTCTTCGATGCCAATGTCAAACCGAGAACGCCCAATCCAAGACTCGATTGCAGCACCGAACCTGGAACTTGAATCACGAGAGTCAAACACTCTCCTGCCTTAAGGCCAGCACAAAATTCCGGTTCGCTCTTCAGCTGAAAAAGAGTCGCATCTGATTTCACGAGAACCGGATCTTCACCACTGACCGTTGTTTCACGACTCGATGCTATCTGTTCGATTTTAGGTTCTACCTCGAGCCGTTCTTCTTCCAAGGGAGCAGTGCTCGAACTGATGTCGTTTTCGCCGGTTCGTGCCAATGGCTCACGACTGATGCGCACGCTCCCTGCGTTACAGGCAGTTGGTGTGCTCACGAGCGTTATGCCGGTCAACATCCCGAGACCAACCAAAGTTGCTTGAGTTGATCTGTGTTTGCTTTGGCTCTTTTCGAGTGTTTGTTTTCCAGCCATTGACGTTCTCCTCACATCTGAGACCAACAGGCCTCGGCAAAGACGCAACAGCAATAAGCATGCCAAGCTCACTGAACAAAAAACACAAACCTTCACTCTCATTGAAGTGCTTCTAATTCATAAACGGTGTTCAAGGATTTTACAGTGCATTTAAGTTTTACAACATCGCAATAAATAAACACTTTATCGAATTTAATTATCGACGCATGGAAAGTAACGTGGTAGCGACGCGATGCGTTGTTGCGGCGCAAAACCGCTGCCGCAAACTCCCCTTTACGAGGAATTCACCTATGAATCTTAACGTAATCCGAAAAGCAACTTCGCTTCTTGCTGTGCTTTTGACCGGGAGCTTTATCGCATGCCAGGCTCAATCTAAATCTGCTCCCAAAAACGATCTCGCATCACAAAAACTACCACGAATAGAGAGAATTCAACTTCTCACAGCCCGGGTTATTTCATCATCATCTGTGCTTCAATCACTCCTCATTTCCTTCCCACAACATTCATCTCCCGCTGAAATCAGCAATTCTTTTTATCTCAATGCGAATTCAAGTTTGGATCAGGTTCTCGGAGCTACAAGTCATTCAACAATTTTGCCACTCCGAGTACAAGCGAGAACTCGCCAAGGTGAAATCATTGAGTGCAATTCGATTGTCGGCGAAGAATATAAAAACAGTCAAACAAACATACCAATGAAAATCAGCTGCTCTGGAGCAAAAATTAACATTCTGATTTCATCGCAAATCGCTTCACCAGAGCGAATTGCTAACTCATTGATGATTAAAGCTCTTGAAGCGGGAGCAAGCCTGACACTTTCTTCCGGAAATGAAAATGCCGAATTAACTTTGCAGACGAATGATCTAATTCTCCACAAAGATCGAATACTCCACAGAATTAAAATATCCGAACAACAAAAAACAGACTTCATTTCCAATAAGCAAAACTTAACCTTCAATATTCAAAATCAAACATGCCAGGCACAACCCTGCAATCACTCCTCTGACTTTTTCGAACTGACACATGGAGTGAATGGCGAGCTGATACTTTCGCAGGGCAGTGTTTCTGCAAATAATCGAAAAACATTTATTTTTAATCCAACACGCGCGTTCAAGGTGTCGAGTTATAATGTTGAGAATTTTTGGGATGACGAGCCGCACAACAGTGACGCCTACGAAGACTATTCACAATCGTCTTCGAATTGGCACAGCGACAAGCTCGCATTTAAAAAAGCAGCTCGAATCAAAACAGCACTTCTGAGTGCTGGTTTGCCTGATGTTGTAGGAATGCAGGAAATTGAGAGTGCAGGAAATAAAAGCCGAACACTTGAAATCCTGAAGCCAGTGCTCAGTGACCTCGGGTACAGTTACTATGCTCTAGGACGACAAAATGAGGAAAATCCAACTGCCGTAACCACAGCTATGATCAGTAAGTATCCAATCATCGAAAACTCCCGCCTCGATTTTATCTTCACAGCCGATGAACTACCTGAAGCGGAACAAAAAGACTTCTCTGGAGCGTCGCGTGACCCACAACGTGTCACTGTTGCTCTGCCAGAAGGAACTGTCTTTTCAATTCTAAACAGCCACTGGAAAAGTAAGCGCGACAAGTCGCCTGTGGGCGACGTCATGCGAAAGAGAATTGCATCACTGATGCGCAGCCATGTTGAAGAACTTTCCAATGCAGATGGAACACCTGCCGCAGCGATCATCATGGGAGACTTCAACGCAGATTACAGAGAGGCTCCCGTGCAGGAGGGATTAGAGCTTTCCCCTTCGCTCGCCCAAGCGCGACAAAACAACAACCCAAAAGCACTTGTCCCACTCTGGCTCACGCTTCCAGCGTCGCTACAGGGTGACTACCCGCACGACTCTCATCTCCAAGCGCTCGACAATATCATTGTGACAGCTTCGCTTCTCAAGGCTGGTCCTCTCTCTCTTGCAGCCCCATTGCAGATCATTGGACGAGAAGGCTATGGCGCAGAAATTCTCAGCAACGGAGACGGTTTGCCGTTCCGTTCACAGTTGCGAAAATTCAAAGACAACTCAGGAACTATGAAAACGACTCATTTCGACTTGGGATTTTCCGATCATCTTCCCATTGTGGCGCAATTCAGGCGTGTGCTCCAGGGAGAAACGATCCCTGCTGAAATCCGCTTTGACCCAAGCATTGAAACACAAACAATTGCGCAATTGCCCCTGGTAGAGATCTCAGGAGCTCCTTGCTCAGAAAAGGACAACATCAAAACGGGAACAGCTGCTTTAGAAACAGCGCGTCGTGGAGAATGCATACTCCTCGATTCGATGTCGCTGCCCCTTCAAAAAACAGGTTTGTATAATATTTTTTTCCAACTGAGTGAAAGCCAGTCGAAAACGGACACCCCTGATTCCACGCCAACTAAAATCCTCATCAGCGCCGATAGAGCCTTCGGCGAGAATAAAAACTGGCTGCGTGGCACCTTACAGAACTCTGCAGGCAAAACCCTAAAACGCATTCTAGGCCGCATGGGTGTGGTGGAAGGGCACAAAGCACTGTTCATTCACGCACCGCAATCCGATATTCTTATTCAATAAGAACAAGGCGAGCTGAAACTCAACTCGCCTCTTCAGTGCCTGCAGGCTTTTCAATGCGGGGTTCTCCCCCGTCATACACGAGCAGTCTCGCCTCACCCTCGAGAACCGTTGAGAGATTCACGGGCCGGTTCCAAATCTTGAACAAACTGCGCATGGTTTCCATGGCCCAATCTACCTTGAGATCTTTGCCCTGGTGCTTGTGAGAGAGCAGAAGTTCACCACGATTGCGAAAGTTGCCATCAACAACCTCAATCACAGGCTGTCCAAAGTTTGTGAGTGCATCAAGTAATTCTTTTTTGATCGCTGGAAACTCACGATCGTTGATAACAGCCTGCCCCGAACGACGGTCGGCTGCCCAAGTAAAGAGTTTAGCCTCTTCACAGAAATCCTCGTCGAGAAATTCATCAATGAAAGTGATGTCGTTGTGATACTTGCGTACTTCGAAAATCTTATCTCGACCGCGATTCACATTAGTATCCCACGCTTTGCGCTGCGCAGGGTCGTCACAGAGCATGTAGTCGAGGCCGTATCGACCCTTGTTCCAACGCGTCTCGATATGACGCATTAACTCAACGCCGACTTTGTAGGGATTCAGTCGCATACCTGAGGTTGCAGTGACACCAGCATAGTGATCGCAATAATCGATCACCTCAGAGTCGTTGAGCACAAATTGCGTCATCAACTTTGAATGCCAGTAAACTGCCCAGCCTTCATTCATGATCTTTGTTTGACCTTGCGGAGCAAAATAATACGCCTCTTCACGAACAATGGAGAGGACATCGCGCTGCCAAGCGCTGAGAGGAGCGTGCTCAATCAAAAACTGAAGAATATCTCGACGCGGCGACTCAGGGAAACGTTTCTCACGCTCCGCTTCACGAATGATCTTTTCCTGTTGCTCTTTGAGATAGCTTTCCGGATTGATATACCCATCCATATAGCTGCGCTGGGTTGGCAATTTGGGAATAGGACGCTTCTCTGGAGGAAGTGAATCTTCAAGATCCCGAGAGACCTTGGGCTCCCGACGAATATGCGGGGCGTGTTGATCGATGAGGTTTTCGATAGTGAGACATGTGTCGATGAATGATTCAACCTCGTCATGCCCAATTTCTTCGATATACCGCCGCATCCGACTTCCATGGTTGGCCATTTCGTCGAGCATTTTTCGATTTGTGTGCGCGAAACAGTAGTTATTTTTAAAGAAATCACAATGCCCATAAACGTGAGCGATCACTGTTTTCTGATCGACAAGTGAATTGCTTTTCAGCAAGTAGGCATAGCAAGGGTCGTTGTTGATAACCATCTCATAAATGAGACTCAACCCATATTCATAACTCTTAGAAAGGTGTTCGTATTCCATCCCAAATCGCCAGTGCGGATATCGCGTTGGGAAGCCACCATACGAAGCGATTTCGCTCATCTGCTGGTAATTTACCATTTCAAATATAACCGGAAAAAAATCGAGACCCAGATTCCGGCTCTGCGATTCGATTTCCATAACGATATTTCTCAGCTCAGGAGTCAATTCGCTTGTCAGGCGTGGGTCCATCACCATCGTTATTTTCCTTTACCAAGAAAAACCTTGAGGGCAGTCATGATACCATCACGATCTTTGATTTGGTGCGTAACAACTTTTTCCTGGTTTTCGCCAAAATGCTTTTCGAGATCTTTCAAAAACTGACCACTCCCGTATCGGCTTTCAACCTGTCCATAACAGAACAAGTTGGATGTAGGCAGTAGGACATTATCGAGCAGAACCATGCACTCGTTGGTGTCGTTGCCGCTCCAGTTATCGCCATCGGAAAAATGAAACATATAGATATTCCATTCATCGAGCGGATAATCTTCTTTTATAATTTTTTCACAAAGCTTGTATGCACTGGAAATAAGTGTCCCACCGCTTTCTTTCGTGTGGTAGAAGGTTTGCTCATCCACTTCCCGCGCAACAGCATCGTGTATAACGAAACGAGTTTCGATATTATCATAATTGCGTTTCAGCCAGGTATCCAACCAAAACGCCGTCAGCCGAACAATTTCTTTTTGTTCATCACCCATGGAGCCCGACACATCCATCATATAAATGATGCACGCACTGGCTTCAGGATTTTCCTCAATTTTGAAACTCCGGTAGCGTTTGTCTTCCTTAATGGGAATAACCTTGGGGTGCTCCGGTATGTAATCACCAGAAGATATCTGTCTTTTAAGGGCTTCTTTGTAGGTGCGTTTGAAGTTCCGCAAACCCTCGGGGCCGTTTCTAAGAACACCGTGATAACGTAGCTTCCGTGATTTGACGTTCTTTTTGCCTTTGTCCTCAATACGAGGAAGCTGCAATTCCTCACCTAGGATATCTGCCAGCTCTTCCAGAGAAACATCGACCTCAAGTCCATGATCTCCTGGATTCTGACCAGCCTCACCCTCACCTGGCTGAGGCTGTCCTTGATTCAGCGGATCGCCTGGCTGACCATCCCCCTGCCCCACACCTTTCTGCTGGTTTCCACCAAACTGAAAGCGCGGGAGATCAATTCGTGGCAAAGGGATAGTAACCTGTTTATTTCCCTGCCGACCGATGAGTTCGCCAGAGGAGATGAAACGCTTGAGGTTCTCCTTGATCCGCCCGCGAACAATGCGTCGAAAGCGGTTTACATCGGTTTCCATCTTCATTCAAAACTCTCCTCAAGCGCAGTTCTCGAATTCGGAGAACTAGCCAGCTACGCGCATCAGTTTGAAGAACGCTTCACGTCACCGCGCGCAAAAATGCTTGCGACAAAGTGAAGAGCGTCGTTCGAACAGATATCGCAATAACCATAGTTTTTGATCAGACGGTTCTTAACGACATCAATTTTGGCTTGAGTCTCTTTATCGACCACATTGGATACCAAACTTGTCAGTTTAATGGTGTCCTTTTGATCTTCAAAAAGCTTCAGCTCAAGTGCTTTGTGCAATCGCTCATTTGTTTTGTAGTCGAAGGTTTTGCCTTCGAGAGCAAGCGCACCGATGTAGTTCATAATTTCCCGACGGAAATCGTCTTTGCGACTCTCGGGAATGTCTATTTTCTCTTCAATACTACGCATCAGACGTTCATCAGGCTCTTCACTTTGGCCTGTGTATTTATTGCGCACTCGTTCTTTCTGAGTATAAGCCTTCACGTTGTCGATATAATTTCCGCAAAGCTTAGCAATCGCTTCTTCATCTGCAGAAATTGCACGTTGAACTTCATTCTTTACAATATCTTCATACTCTTGTTTCACAACCGCAAGAAGCTCACGGTAGCGTTTTTTGGTTTCTTCATCACGAATCAAGGAGTGATTTTTCAAACCACCCTCGAGCTCGTTGAGAACAATAAACGGGTTGATACAGCCATTGCCGCGATCGTCGACAAGCGCATTTGAAATTTTGTCTTGAATGTATCGAGGTGAAATACCGTCGAGACCTTCACGCACAGCTTCCTTGCGCAATTCCTTGATGTTGTCTTCAGTGTAACCGGGCAGTGTTTTGCCATCATACAATTTAAGCTTCTGCATCACCGTCAGATTAGCCTTCTTTGGCTCTTCAAGACGGGTGAGAATCGCCCACATAGCGGCCGTTTCAATTGTGTGCGGAGCAACGTGAATATGCGGCACGCTCTCAGGGTTAAAATCTTTACGGTAGATTTTAGTTTCTTCTTTGAGCTTGGTGATATAGGGAACGTCGATTTTCACAGTACGATCGCGCAACGCTTCCATGAATTCATTATTTTGAAGTTTTCTATACTCGGGCTCATTGGTGTGACCGACAATCACTTCATCGATGTCCGTTTGCGCAAATTTCTTTGGCTTGATGCGATGCTCTTGAGACGCACCGAGGAGATCATAGAGGAATGCCACATCGAGCTTGAGCATTTCAACGAATTCAACCATCCCACGGTTGGCAATGTTAAATTCACCATCGAAGTTGAACGCACGCGGATCGGAATCAGAACCATACTCAGCAATTTTACGGTAGTTAAGATCGCCCGTAAGTTCTGTGGAGTCCTGATTTTTCTCATCCTTTGGCTGGAACGTTCCAATCCCGACGCGATTCTTTTCAGACAAAAGCAACCGACGCACACGAATGTGATTCTTAACGACTTTTTCCCAATCCCCGCCATATTGTTTCATCAATTCATTGAAAACAAAACGACACGCCGGATCGATATCACCTTCAACATAAATCTTTTGATCAAAAGCCTTGCCTTTGTTGAGATAACTGAGAACCTTCGCTCTCCCTTCTTCAGGGATTAAACGCAGTGGCTCTTCATGCATGGGACACGCCATTGTGTCTTCCATGTTGAGTCGCTCTTTGAGATGAATCCAGTCGTAGGTGTAGAGAGCTCCTTCAGGCTGGTAGGAATACCATTCCACGCCTTTTTTGAGCATACGAGCAACCGTTGATTTTGCCGAACCAACCGGACCATGCAGCAACAAAACGCGTTTTTCAGGGCCGTAGCGCAAGCTTGCTGCTTTGAAGAAATTGACCAATTTAATGAGATTCACATCCAAGCCAAAAACCGCATCTTTACCATTGTTCAGAGGGTCATCGAAGAATTTATAGTGAACAAGTTTCTTTTTGTGTTCAACATATTCATATGTTCCGAAGTGCATAATCATGTCGTATACACGCTGAAAAGCCGTGCGACAGATCTTTGGGTTCTTCTCAACAATTTCGAGATAGTCAGCGAAACTTCCCTGCCAGTTGAGCTCGTTGTAGTGAGTTGGACTGTAAGCGTCGCGCACTATGTCGTAGATCTTGTGAGTCTGTTGCATGGCCCCTCCAGCAGCGCGAAACCACCCCGGCACAGCACCGACCTTCTTGGCACGTGTGACATCGAGTTCGCTTGACTTGAGAGTAAACCATGAAAATCAATGAGGTCAAACTGTTAAGGAAACACCGACAGAAACACCACGCAGAATATTTTCACTGCACTGTTGTTTGATAGAGCGTTTCAATTTCACCCTTACGGGTTTCGTTGATCTTGATTCGATTCAAACTCCCGCTCGGCAGCTTTTCACCAAGTGATTCCTGAAAAGGTTTTTCAAGAACCAAAAACTTTTTGATAGTTGCATGACGTGGAAGAGTTTCATTGACAGTTCCAATGCGTTGCTGAACCATCTCGCGAATTTTTTCGGGTGACGTGCGGAACTCCGCTTGAGCGTCTGGTGATAAAACGACCAACGCTGACAGATACGGCATCTTATCCCCAACAATACAAACATCCTGAATTTCTTCCGATTCACGCAGAAGTTGCTCGAGTCGTAAAGGAGAAATTGTCACCCCACCCGTCGTCACGAACAAATGCCGCCGACGTCCAGTGATCTTAAATCCGAACGGGGTCATCTGAGCTACATCACCTGTATCTTGCCAATGGCCAGAACCACTGAAAGCTGGATGGTTCAATCGGTATTCCAATGAAGAATTTTGCCCGAGTCGAAACGAAACGTGCGACACCGGATTTCCAATGAGATTCAAATGAGGTGCATCGTAAGTATTTGCAGACAGCAAGCCAGCAGCAGCAGTCACCCCATAGGTTTCAACCACAGGAACTCCCATTTGCCCCAAAACCTCCACGTGAGCTTCACGCGCGGAAGCAAGGCCATGAACAATAATCTGCAAGTCAGCAAGCGTGTGTCTTACGAATTCCTTTCCAATCGCGTTCCGACTTGCCCAAAGCAAAGAGCGAGAGGCGGCGTCGAAAACTGCCTCTGGTAATTTCAAAGCTCGCCCTGTTTTTAAATACCCACGCGCTTTATCGAGTCGCGAACCAACTGCCAATCGAGGACTGAATCCTGGTGCATTCAATTGCTCATTCACGTGGTTTGCAATTTTCTCAAGTTCTGGTGGGCTCGCAAATACGACCGTGGGTCGGAGAATCCGGAGATGCGAATAAAACTCGCCTCCCAATTGCGGGAAACCAATCACGCCGTTCTTCAACAAAGCACATATTCTTGATAAATGAGAAAAAGGATTGGCAAGAGGCAAAACTTCAAGGGTTTTCCAAAACAAATCAGATGGCGTGTTGAGATGCAAAAGCAAGTGATTCGCGGTCACAACAAGAGCATCTAACGACAACGATTCCGGTTTTTGAAAACCATCATGACCAAAGGAAATAAAATCAAATCGCCCAACGCGCCTTGGCATCTCACCTACAAATTCAGGCAGCGAATTTGTCTGTCGCTTGGCCTCTCGAAGCTCTGGCGCAGATTTATACCAACGAAACAAACCCAAAAGCGCAGGTTCAGGCGATTTATCCCTCACGCTCCAATGCTGCGTGGAAAGATCGAAAACTGCAACCCCAATTTCCTTGAGCTGCTGCGCATAACCTTGAATATCAGTCGCAACCGCAACGCAACCAAAATATTCCAAACACCAGCGAATGTCGGCTTCAGAGGCATGCAGAGGCATGAACATAACATCGTAACCAGCAAGCACTGCAGCAAGCGAAGCAGCAAACGCTGTGTAGCTATTGCGATTCATAAAAAGAATCGCTGGCCCACGGCCTCCCTCCTTAGGTTCGACGGGAGTGAGTCCAGACAAAGCAACCTGCCAATTACGACATGCTCTGCCTAGATGCGACAGAAAATCACGTCCCGAAAACTGATTCCAAGTTCCCTCAGCATAAGCCCGAGCAATAACCTGCTCGGTGCGCACCGACTGGCGCAACAGCAGATTGAAGAACTGCTCATTCCCTTGGAAAATTTGAGTCAGGTCTGCATCACTGGGAAAGTGCTTGGCAACGGGATTTTTTTGCATGGGTATTCTCTCAGGAGATTATCAGACAGCCATTCTCGGCGACGGTCCCTTGAGAACTATTACATTCTTCGTAAGGTCAAAGTAACTGCGCTTCGCATCAACTTGAATAGCGTCATCCAGTTCAGGAAAGTAACCCGTCAACTGCCGACCGTAGGTACAACCAGTGTCGAGCCCAACACAGATAGGACGGCCCGAAGATAGAGTTTTACGGAACAAACCCTGCTTAGCATCATGACCAAAAACAATCAGATCTGGTCCTGTGTGCAATTCGTGCCAGCGAAACTTATCAGCAACCTCAGGGCGAACACGCGGAGTGACATGTGGCGGAGGCATTTCGGGCGCGGAACCCTTGGGCAGCGGACGACCGAGTTGCTGCTTTTGCTCAGCCTCTGCCAACATTTCTGCTCGATACCCAGAGGGCACGAGAAGAAGCTTACCACGCGTGTTTGGGTCGTCCCAGCGCACATAGCGCGCCGTAAGAAGCATACGCTCAGGTGTTGCCATGACACCCGCCACAGGATCAATTCCAGCATGCACCACAATCATCGGGTACTCCTGCTCCCAACCCTTGCGCTCTCGCGCCGGTTTCACAGAAGTTTTCAGTGCATGAGGAAGCCCATTTACAAAATCAAATAAAGCTCGTTTATGGTGACGGACAAGATGAAGAGTTTGCTGAGTGTGTTCTGGCAATGATTGCAATCCGCGCCGTTGAGCTTGAACCATCGCAGCCCAAAGCGCCCAATCATGGTTGCCTTTTATACAAATAGCATCGAATTCGTGAATTAAATCAAAGACGCCTACAGGATCAGGGCCTTTAGTGAAAAGATCGCCCACGAGAACCAATTGGAATTGGCTCACCCTTTGACGAGCCTTCAAAACCAATTCTCTCAGCTCGCGTGCACAGCCATGAACATCCCCCACAATGAACAACGGGAGGCGGTCTGCCGAAGTGGGCAGTTCCTTTATGACTATGTTTCGAGCTGTATCTTGCACGGCACACCTGCTCCAACCCAATCAGTGGGTCTGATTCATGGTAACAGGTGAAAACAGCATCGGCAACGCACAGAAAGTGCAAGTGTCAGAACGAATGCGCCAACAACACTTGCACTCAACAATCGTGTTCAAAAGCAACGACAGATTACTCAACAACTCGTCTTGGCTCGGCTGATGGCATCCGAGTCAGCGGCTCGCTTTGCTGCTCGAGATTCTGCTCAGGGTTCTGCTCAGTCGTTGGAACTTTGCTTGATGGTATCGCCTCTGCCTCTTTACGGGATTCTTCCTCAAGCTGAACTGCAAGTTGTTTCCAATCTTTTTCAAACGCGCGGTGTCGTCTACAGGCATAAACCTGCCTGGCGAGTAGATTTCGACGGCGGCTCAATTCACCACGATAGTAAGGTCTTCCGTCGACGTAATCGGAAGAAACATCCATGATAATGTTACTTCCCGAATGAAATTTCCCCTGGGGATCTTTCACATCAGCCATCACAATCCAGTGGTCTGGTTGACGACCGGGATAAGCCAACAAAACAACATCTCCAGCTTTCAAACCGCCCGTGCAACTTGTGAAATTCAACCTATCGTAATCAAATTGATACAGAAGCACGCCATATCCGGCGCCCCGGTGGGCTTGTCCGATAAAGCCACTGCAGTCTGTGACCGTTCGCTGGTAACTTCCCAAACTATATCTACGCACGCTTTCGCCAAAGGAATGTGCAGAGTGTAGAAATCTCGAGACCCGCTCCGGAATCACTTTTCCCGTCTCAGACTTTGAATACAAGATTCTCTCTTTGTTTTGAAAAAATGGCAGACCCTGTGTTTCACCCTGTGGCACTTGTGCACCACATGAGACAATGACGCTGCTCAGAAGAACACCGGCCAACTCGAAAGTTCGGCGCAACAGACGGCTTGTCATCATTGGAGGCCTCCACACACACTGATTGAATTCTGCAAGTGCGCAGTACCCAGCAGAACATGTGCCAATAATAAAAAAGCTCTTATTTCCAATATTTAATAAAAAAAAGCAGCCTTGATGGCCGCTTTTTGGGTGTCCAAGGGTTAGACACCTGATATTTTTTGGTGAGCTATCTCGAAAAATTTATCGTGTTTTCCTAACAAATTCCTTAATGATGACGCTTCGTAAAATTTCACTCGTACCGCCACCAATTTCAAGAAGCTTAGCGTCGCGCATTAAACGCTCCACTGGAAATTCGCGAATGTATCCATAGCCGCCCAGAACTTGAATCGCGTCGAGAGCTACTTTCGTTGCCATCTCCGATGCAAATACCTTCGCCGCCGCTGCTTCTTGGTTTGCTCGCCGACCTTCATCGACAACGTGCGCCGCTTCATAAACAAGCGCTCTTGCAGCGCGATAACCAATGTACATATTAGAGATTTTTTCGCTGATCGCTTGGAAATTCACGATCGATTCACCAAACTGATTGCGTTCTTGTGCATATTTGAGTGAGTGATCAAGGCATGCACGAGCAATACCCAAACTCATGGCAGCCAAGCCAACGCGCTCAATGTCAAGGTTTTTCATCATATGCTTAACCGTGGATCCCTCTTCACCCACACGATTTTGAACTGGAATTCGGCAATTGCGGAAAACAAGCTCTCCGGTTGGGCTTGAGCGCATTCCCATTTTTGAGAGCTTTTTGCTCACGCTAAAGCCCGGAAAACCACTTTCGACAATGAAGGTCGTGAGGTCTTGACGCCCTTCACCTGTGCGGGCGTACACGAGGAAAACATCGCCAATGGGACCATTTGTGATGAACATTTTTGTTCCGTTGAGAACATAATAATCACCCTCACGCACAGCGCGAGTCGCCATTCCTACAGCATCAGAACCAGCTCCTGGCTCGGTCATCGCCATTCCAGAAACAAGCTCACCTGTGACACATCGAGGAAGATATCGATCACATTGTTCCTTGGAGCCATTTTGGGCGAGGTTGTGAACAAACAGAAGGCTATGAGCCAAGTATGACAAGCACGTTCCAGGCTCTGCATAACTGAGCTCTTCCATCACGGAGACCATCGCTTTGGCGCCAAGATTCGCTCCGCCAAACTCCTCGGGAATGGTGATTCCCAAAATTCCGAGGTCGCCGAGCTTTTTAAAAATACCCGGTGCAAGTCGCTCTTCGCGATCGAGCTCATCAGCATGGGGAGCAAGCTCCTTGGCAGCAAAGGCTCTCACGGTTTCTGTCAATTCTTTCATCTCAGCCGAAAAATAGTGCTTCATGGTCTTCTCCCGTGACTTTCAAGGTCACTTAATTTTCATCTCTGATTTCTGCCAAAACATCCGGACCTGCAAGTGTGAGTCCTGGTTTCACCCGAACACCCGTCACAATCCCAGCGCGAGGGGCCCTCAGTTCAAGCTGCATCTTCATCGACTCCAGAACAAACAGCAGATCTCCCTCATTGACCCTATCGCCATCTGCAACGCGAACCTCAAGAACCTTGCCAGCCATAGGTGCTTTGAGGAACGCCTCGGCCTCTCGGCCCTGTCCGGACACTTCAAGAAGAGCCCTTGAATCATCAGGCCAATCTAGAACAAGAGTCTCACCAAAGAGAGTGATTTGAATGTGTTGCCCTCTCGGGCGCGAAAGGAAACAGGTCACTTCACAAGGCGTACCAGCTCCTGAACGAGCCCGGAAAACCTTTGACTGCAAAGCAAATGTGCTTCGGCCTAAAGAATCATTCGTGAGTCCCGCCAAAACCTCGGTGAGTCCCCTGCCCGCAATTGTATATTCGTGAGGCATCGAACCTGGCTGAACGTCAAGCCCACCATTTTCCGCAAACGAGCCAACATTCAATCCAGAAACAGACAGCGGAACATCAAACGGAATAAGTGCAGCAAAGCGGTCACCCACTGCTTTTGAAGGCGAGGGAACGGGTGCAAAGTGAGACCACCTGGCCCTTCGCAACAGTATGGCATCAGCTAATGCGCGACGAACATCGAGTCGCTGGAAAAACTCTAAGAGAGCATCCGGAATCAAAGATTGGTTCAGCTCATCGACATGGGAGCCAATCCAGGCAGTCGAAACCCGACCCTCGATATAGTCGGGGTGCTGCGCAACAGCAGTCAGAAAAGGAAGATTTGTAGTGCAACCATGCACGACGGTGCTCTCCAAAGCACGAGCGAGCAAGTCGCATGCAGCTGCACGACTCGAAGCATGAGCAATGACTTTCGCTATCATCGAATCGAAGCGATCGTTGACTCGCCCTCCCTCGACAACACCAGAATCTACTCGCACGCCGTCAAGATCCGATTCGCGATAAACGACAAGAGGCCCTGGAGTGGGTAAAAATCCGGAACGAGGATCTTCGGCAAGCAGTCGTGCCTCGATGGCGACACCCTGGGGAATGGGAACCTGAAATACATCGGGTGAGGGAAATGCCATAGGCCAATTTCCCAAAGCTAACTCAAATTGAGCCCGCACAAGGTCAACACCATAAACCAATTCAGTGACAGGATGTTCAACCTGCAAACGCGTGTTCATTTCGAGAAAGAAAAAATCGCCGCTGTCGGTGAGCAGAAACTCAACGGTTCCCGCTCCTCGATATTTAGTTTCGCGCACAAGCGACATCGCAGCACGGCCCATCTTTTCACGCAGAGCAGCATCAACAACTGGGCTTGGAGCTTCTTCGAGTACTTTCTGATGACGTCGCTGGAGCGAGCATTCACGCTCCCCCCAAAACACGCCACCACCCTGGCCATCCCCAAAGACCTGAATTTCCACATGCCTTGGAGCCACGAGATATCGTTCTACAAAAACAGTTGGATCATTGAAGCTCGCCTCAGCTTCCTGCGACGCACGAGTGATGGCATCTGGCAGATCTTTTATATTTTCAACAATCCTCATGCCGCGGCCGCCCCCACCGCCACTTGCCTTCACTAAGAAAGGAGCGATGATGCCACGGTCGCCGAGCACAGAGGCCCATTTATCCACCGAAAGATCTCTCAGTTCATGGCTCAAGAGCGCTTCGAGTGTCGGAACAGCGCAACGGCGAGCGAAACTTTTAGCAGACTCTTTTCCGCCCATCGCTCGCATGTTTAGGGATGTCGGGCCAACAAAAGCAATATTTGCGTCTTCTACTAACTGCGCGAAGTCAGCATTTTCCGAAAGAAACCCATAGCCAGGATGCACAAGATCTGCACGCCATTGCCGCGCAGAATGAACAATAGCTGACGCATTGAGAAAACTATCAACTTCAAGAACTTCATCAGCTTCGAATCGCACAGGCGCGTCGCTATCTTCTGGAGTCGAAATAACTGCAACTTTCCAACCGAATTCACGCCCAGCACGCATTATGCGCCGCGCAATCTCTCCTCGGTTGGCAACAACAAGACGTTTCATTTTTCAACTCCGAACTCTGAGCTATCAAGCGTCACTGTCCAGTTTGGCTGTTTTTTCTCGAAGAACTTTCCAAGCCCATGCTGCCCCTCTTCAGAGCAGCGAGCGACTGCAATAGCTTGCGCTGTGAATTCGAAAATTCCTGGATCGGGAAGCGGATGGAGGCGGCGCAGCAATTCTTTTGTTCTCCGCACAGCGTTTGGCGCAGCTGCCAGATGTTCGTTGATGATTCCTAGAAGTGCCTCTGTGAAGGCACCTTCGTCTGTGGAGGAGTCAACAACTTGATTCACAAGTCCCATTTCAAAAGCGCTGCGAGCGGTCATGCGCATACCTGAGAGCATTGGAGAGGCTGCACGACCGCAGCCAATTTTACGAACAATGTATGGACTAATGACGCCAGGAACAATACCCAAGCGAACTTCGCTGGTGGCAAAGACTGCTTTTGAGTCAGCCAAAACAACATCAGAGCAACACACAAGTCCAAAACCTCCGCCAACAGCAGCACCGCGAACTGCGGAGATCACTGTCGTTGGGAAGCTTGCAAGGCGAAAAAACAACGTTCCCAAAACCCTTGCATCACTCAAGCTCTGAGCCTCATTGCCGCGAGCTTGTTCCTGCATGTAGGCCAAATCTGCACCCGCACAAAAAGTAGAACCCTCCCCTTCCAGAAGAAGTATTCTCATTTTTTCTGCTTCACGAGTCGCCGCAAGTTCAGCCAAAACATCATTGAGTTCGCCAATCATTTCTGCGTTAAATGCATTGCGAACTTCGGGTCGGTTGAGAATCACTCGCACTACACCACACCCAGCATGTTTCACTCTCAACGTTAGGCCGCTGTAATCAGACGTGAGATCAATTTTGCGGGTTTTACTCATGGTCATTGAGCCTTCAGATGGTTCGCGTGAGAATATATTTCGCAATCGGGAGCCGCATGCAGCGCATCAATTGTAGAAATCAAATCGAGCGGAATTTCCATTTCACAACGTAACAAAGCCTGACTTAATGTTTTACCCTGAGCGTCAATGCACAAACTCATTGTCCCGCCACCATCGAGCGACTCTTCAAGAAGAAAGTTCAAAGACCAGAGATTAGGCACATTGTAACGCGTGACTTGCCCCTGACAAATGGTTGCAAACCACCCTTTGACAAGTTCGGCCGAAACATTTTCCCGCAGCCACGCGTAACATTCGGGAGAGCGCGCAATGAGCCCAATATTTGCGGTGTCCCCTTTGTCGCCACTGCGCGCATGCGCGATGCTCCAAAGTGGCAAACGTTTGGTTTTGGAAAGATCAATTCTCTTGCAGGAATGCCCATCCTGCGGAGCTATTGAAATATCAGCGGTCCCGCCTGTTTGAGGCCAATTAAGTTCTTTAGATTGGGCGAGCACAGCAACGTCTTTTTTCGTTTGAGTGACTTCTCCCACCCATACTCGTCCGAGAGCAACATCTTGAGGAATAAGTGCTGGCCAATAGCTAACGACATCACTAATTATTGGAGCGCCGCCAGTGACTGCAACTCCCGAAGGACCACTGAGAATGAGACTTGGAAGTATTTTTCGGAAGACCTGCAGGGTTGCCTTTTCATCAGCGAGAGCACCAAAGCGAACAAGGACTTCCTTAGCAGACGAATGCGGAGAAAGACCACGGTGAGTTGAATCGTCGCCGATAAACTCAGTCATTGTTTTTCGACACTGTGGCAATCCCGCACGGCTGAGCTCAGCACTGAGCTTCTGCCACATAATTTCAGCAAAGACTTCTGCTTTGGCTCTTGCATCTGGACCAGAGACAATGAGTGTTCCACTTGCCTTGAAGCCATCAGAATAAGCGACACTGACCTTCAGAAGATCGGTGGGCAGACGACCGGTGACCCCCGATATTCGCACGCGATCTTCACCCTCTTGATTCAATTGGATGGAGGTGAAGTCGGCAATGACGTCGGGAGTAATATAGCTTTGTGGGTGTCCCATTTCATAGAGAAGTTGTTCTCTCACTGTTTGCACAGAAACCAATCCGCCGCTGCCGGGATGCTTAGTCACTACAAACGAACCGTCGGCTTCGCATTCAAGAATTGGAAAACCGACATCAACAAAATTCTTTACTTTCTTCCAATCAGTGAAGTTACCACCCGTTGCTTGCGCACCGCATTCGATAATATGTCCGGCCACAATTCCGTGCGACAATTTTTCATAGTCACTTTGCTGCCAACCAAATTCGTGAATCATTGCAGCCAGTGTGATTCCTGTGTCAGTCACTCGACCACAAATGATGATGTCCGGGTTGTTTTTAAGAGCTTCAACCACAGGCATTGCACCAAAATAAACATTGGCGCTGAGAACTTTTGAGACCACATCATCGAATTTCTCACCGGTTTCCATATTTTTCATGGCACAACCAGGTTGCTTTACAATTTCGGGCAGTCGCGCAGCGATGTCATCACCCTCAACAAGAGCGACACGAAGATCAACTCCCACCTTGCGGGCCAACTCAAACAATGCTTCAGCGCATGCCTGAGGATTCACACCACCTGCGTTTGTGATGATCTTGATACCGCGCTCTTTGCAGGTTTTCAGGAGCGGAGCAAGCTGGCTTATAAAATCGCCCGCATATCCCATTTTTGGATCTTTTTGCTTCTGCTTTTGCAGAATACTCATGGTAATTTCAGCAAGGAAATCAATTGAGACATAATCCAACTTGAGAGGGCCACACACCTGCCGACGCAGTGCAAAAGGATCATCGCCCCAATACCCTCCGGCATTGGCAATTCGAATCATGGTTTTTTCTGTTCCACTCATTGGCTTAAAGTCCTTTCACATTCGGAAGACGCCAACATTTGTTGGCTCTATGGGCGAGTGCAGTGATGCGGCAAGGCTCGCTGCTAAAATTTGCCGCGTGTGCCGCATGTCGATAATTCCATCATCCCACAAACGCGCCGACGCATAGTAGGGATGCCCCTCGCGTTCGTATTTAGCGCGAATCGGATCCGCGATTTCGTTGGCTTGTTCGTTTGTGAGTATTTTGCCATCGCGTGCAAGCTGATCGCGCTTCACAGTAACCATCACCTGCGCGGCTTGCTCTCCACCCATCACGCTGATGCGTGAACATGGCCAAGTCCAGAGAAAACGAGGACTATAAGCACGGCCACACATACCGTAATTACCAGCGCCAAAACTTCCACCCATCAATAACGATATCTTGGGGACTTTCGCTGTTGCTACGGCGTGAACCATTTTTGCGCCATCTTTTGCAATGCCACCGCGTTCATATTTTGCACCAACCATAAAACCAGTGATGTTCTGCAAAAACAGAAGTGGCACAGATTCTTTGGTACAAAGCTCAATGAAGTGAGCGGCCTTGAGCGCACTCTCTGCAAAGAGAACTCCATTATTTGCAATAATCCCGCAGGGCATTCCTTCAATGTGGGCAAAACCTGTGACAAGCGTCGTGGCATAGCGCTGTTTGAACTCAAACAATCGACTGCCATCGACAACTCGTGCAATAACTTCGCGAATGTCTACTTGCCTGCGCAAATCACGCGGCCAGAGACCAAGAATTTCTTCGGGGTCGAAGCGTGGAGCTTCAGGGGTTTGCAATTTAACCGTTGCCCCTGGACGCACGCCTAAATGAGCAACCACATCTCTCAGAATAGCAAGCGCATGCTCATCGTTGTGTGCATAGTGATCGGCCACACCGCTCATTTCTGTGTGAACGCGTGCACCTCCCAAATCATCGGCCGAAACATCTTCACCGGTGGCTGCCTTCACTAGGGGCGGCCCCCCCAAAAAAATTGTGCCTGTTCCATTCACAATGATGGTTTGGTCTGACATGGCAGGCACGTAGGCCCCACCTGCGGTGCAACTTCCCATCACACATGCGATTTGCGGAACTCCGAGAGCGCTGAGATTGGCTTGATTGAAAAAAATTCGTCCAAAATGTTCTTTGTCGGGAAAAACGTCCGACTGCATCGGAAGAAATGCTCCACCGCTGTCAACGAGATACAGACATGGTAAGCGATTTTCGAGGGCAATTTCCTGCGCACGCAAATGCTTTTTAACGGTAAGAGGATAGTACGTTCCCCCCTTTACGGTCGCATCGTTGGCGACAATCATACAGGTCACGCCACTCACTCTGCCAATTCCGGCAACCACGCCCGCGGCAGGAACTGAATCTTCATAAACACCATCGGCTGCATAGGGAGCAACTTCGAGAAATGGAGTCCCAGGATCCAGCAGCAAAGCAATGCGATCGCGCACAAAAAGTTTGTTCTGCTCTTTCAGACGCGAACGCGCTTTATCACCACCACCGGTACGTATCTGCCTGAGTTTCTCCGACAGCTCATTGTTGAGTTGGCTGTGGTAATCAAAGTTGGCTCGATACTCATCTGAACGCGTGTCGATGTGACTGCGGATGAGGGTCACTGCTGAGTCTCCTTGCCTCGGCCGCACTCCAAAAGGGCGCGGAATCGAAAGTCTCGTGAGAAAGTCTTACGAAGATGAGTTTCTTAGCTGTTTCAGAACATTTAGACAAATGCTCTCAAGAGAGGCGAATGAGTTCCTTCATTTCTCGAACCGCTCTTTCGAGTCCGACAAGGACAGCTCGGGCGACAATGCTGTGACCGATGTTGAGGTCTTGCATGTGAGCAATAGCAGCAACTGGCGCCACGTTTCTGTAATTGAGCCCATGTCCCGCGTGCGGAGAAATGCCCTTTAGGTGAGCATATTCACATGCCAGCGAGATCCTCTTGAGCTCCTGAATTTGCTCGGCGGCGCTCACCTCACTGTAACGACCCGTATGAAATTCGACCATTTGAGCGCCAGATTTGAGTGTGGCGTCGACAGCACTGATTTCAGGTTCAATAAACAAACTGCATGGAATATGAGCAGCTTGAAGGACTGTCACCGCTTCGGTGAGTGCAGACAGTTGACCTAAAACATCGAGCCCACCTTCGGTTGTCCGCTCCTCTCTTTTTTCTGGAACGAGCGTCACCATGTCGGGTTTCACTTCGAGAGCAATTCGAATCATCTCGGGTGTGCAGGCCATCTCGAGATTCATTGGAACTTGGAGGATGCTGCGCAGCAAGCGCACATCGCGGTCGATGATATGGCGTCTGTCTTCTCGCAGGTGAACAGTGATTTGATCGGCCCCGCCAAGTTGCGCCAGCACAGCTGCCTCAACCGGATCTGGATACTGAGTCCCGCGCGCCTGACGTATCGTTGCCACGTGATCAATATTCACTCCCAAATTGGCCATGCGCGAACTCCTTTCGACGGGATTATTTCAACCAACCCATGAACCGGTATCCAATGAATCCGGCATACTCATTGAGCACACGCACCGTGCGCTCACCATTACGAAAATTCAAGAACCCCTCGCTTGAATGTTCAATAGCAGGCGATGGCACCGGGCACGCGTTCACTCCGAGACCGCGAAAAACGCCTAGAGCGCGCGGCATATGCAGCCAACTTGTAACCAAAGCAACAGCTTGCCGAGAGGATTTCTCTCCAAGGAGAGCGACCACTTTAATGCCGTTGTCGTGTGTATTGAGAGAGGCAGTCTCGATGACGATATTCGATTCGGGCACTTCAGGACGCCACGCGCGAAATGCCTCCTTCATTAATTCACTTTCAGCGCGAGAAACTCCAGGCAAAGACGGGCCGCCACTCAAAACAACCTGAATGACAGACCTTTGCTCGGGTGTCAGAACGCTCATCCAGCGCGCAGCGTGGCGCACCCGAGACACAGTCGATACCGCCAGATCTTCTGCGCCAGCCATCCCTCCGCCGAGAACAACCAGCGTGCTAGGCGCACCGCGACAGCCCTCCTGAGACAACTGTTCGGCCTTCCAAATGATAGGTTTTGCCCAGAATTCAGGCATCCCGTAAGCACCAGCTAGAACAATTATAATGACCGGTACAAGCAATACAAACCGTTGCCAGCGCAGCAAACCAGGCACAAACCACTGGACAATCAAACCCAGGACTGCGACACAGCCAAGATCGAAGGAAAAATCCTTCAGAAGTCGAACCCATTGCAGGGGCCAGCTGGAGGTACCACTGAGGGACTCGAGGAAGGGACTCGCCATTTTGTGTCTCCTGAGTTAGGGTGCCGGCCATACAACCAATGTAAATCGAAGGGCCAGGATCACACCCTATGAAGCTCAAATCCATTACGATGCATGGCTTCAAAAGTTTTGCCGACCGCGTCACCGTCCAGTACCACGACGGCATCACCGGTGTCATTGGGCCAAACGGCTCCGGCAAATCAAACATTATTGATGCTGTGCGCTGGGTCATGGGTGAGCAAACTGCAAAAAGCCTGCGTGCAGATGATCCTACGGACATTATTTTTGCAGGTTCGCAAAGCCGCAAGCCGTTGAGCATGGCGGAAGTGACACTCACGTTCAGCAACAATGGCTCTCGCTGCCCGCCAGAGTTTCTTCATCTTCCAGAAGTTTCTATTGGTCGCCGCATCTATCGAAGCGGCGAGCGCGAATATTTTATCAACAAAGAACCATGTCGACTCAAAGATATCGTCGATTTCTTAATGGCAATCGGTCTTGGTTCAAAAAGTTATGCCATTATTCAACAGGACAAACGCGACCGTATTATCCAGGCATCGCCTGATGACCTTCGTGAAATTCTCGAAGAAACAGCCGGAATCAGTATTTTCAAAACGCGCCGCAAAGAGGCCGAAAAACGTCTTGAATCAACAGGAGAAAAACTCCGCAACCTCGGCGAAATTGAAACTGAAATAACAAAACAAGTTGAAAACCTAAGTGAACAGGTCGTGAAGGCCCAACGCAAGCTCGAGCTTCAAGCAGAACTGCGTGAAAAAGACATCACAGTTCTTTCGAACCGCATTGGATTCTTCCGTTCGAAGGCCAAAAAGCTCCGCGAAGAAATTGAGGCGAAGGCAAAAGAAACTCACGTTCAAACAATGGAAGCGGCGCAGTGGGAAACAGAGGCCAACGAATTCAAAGCTGAACAAATCGAAATCACCACTCAAATTAAAGATCTCGAGAACGCTTTCGATGAGAAACGCCTTGCGCTGACCAAGTTTAAAGAACGGTTGGGACACATTGCCAACCGAAAAGCCGAGCGAATTCAATTTAAAACTAATCTTTCTTCGGATATCACCCTCGAGCGTGAAAATCTGCAGCGCGAAGAAACACGCCACACCGAAATGCTTTCGAGTCTTGAATCTGCCGATCTTGAACTGCGTAAACTCGATGGTGAAACAGAACATCTGCAATTTCAGATGGAAGAGGCCGATGAATCGTTGCAGGTTGAACGCATTCGTGGTGAGGAGCTCCGCTCAGAAATCCGCGCGCTCGAAGACAGCACAAAGCTCCTTCGCTCACGCAACGAAGTCGCTCTCGCAGCCATTGAAAAAGCAAATCAGGCTCTTTCGCGCGCAGAAGAGCAACTCCGCGAATTTGCGAATCAACGTGGTCAACTCGCTGCCGACAGGCGTTCTGTAGAGATTCAACTCGGAAATCTATCAAGCGGTTTGGAGTCTGTGGCGAGCGAACGCGCCGCGGTGGATGCTGAACTGAGCCTGATAAACGAGGGTGTTGAGAACGCAAAAGCTCAACGCGACGCCGCCAAAGAGCGCCTCCTCGAAGTGGCAACACGAGCCAGTGGTTTGCAAAAGATGGTGGGTGGAACCGACGGACTTTCCGACGGTGCCAAGCTTCTCCGCGAAAAACTTTCACACCTCGTACAAGGTTTTGTTTTTGAGAAAGTATCGGTTCATCGCGACGATGAAGAAGCTCTTGAAAGAGCGCTACCAGAACTTCTTGAAGCAGCTGTAGTGAGCAGTGGCGATGTTCTTGTCGATGTTTTGGACAAGGTTGAGGAAGCCGGTGGAAGTCGTGTGGGACTCTTGCTCACCGAAGTTCTCTCCCCACTCACACCCTCTGAAACTGACGCCAAGAATAAAATTCTAGCCAACTCTAGCATCAGATGCGTAGGCGATCGTCTTTCGCGCTGTGATGTACCTGCTCTTCGCAGTTTGTTTGATCGCACTTTTATAGCGCGTGACGAGTGGTTACTCTTCAAGGCTTATCGCCTTATCCCCGCAGAATTGCGCGGCCAGTTCATGTTTCTCACCGACCGCGGCACTTTGGTTTCTGGATCCCGCGAAATTGGTTTTGGCGAGTCCTCCGAAGGAGCTGGCCAAGGACTCTTGCAGCGCAAACGAGAATTACAGGAGCTTGAAAGCGAACGAGATGCAGCACAAGCGACGCTTGCGACACTTGAGGGTGGATTGTTTGAAAAAGATGATCGCCGCAAGAAACTTTTTGCGCGCATCACGGAAATCGACACACAACTTTCCAGAGAGAAAGTTGAGGCACTCCGATTAACTTCACAACTTGAGACTTTCGATCTCCAACTACGACACCTCGATGAAAACATTTCCCGAGTGGAGAACAATCGTTCTGAAACTCAAGGTGAAATTGAAGAAAATCGTCAGCATTATGCGCGTAATCAATCGGAAATCGATCGCCTTGAACTTGAGCGAGCTCATTTCCAACGAGATCTTCAGGATTACGAAGCGGAGCTCACTGATAAAAAAGAACGTCGCGACGAGATTTACAATGAAATCAACAGACGCCGCACGCAGCGAGCCACAATTCTTGAGCGTCAATCAAACTTCCGTAAGAACTACGAAGAAGCAAAATATCATCTCCAACGCCTTCGCGATAAAGTCGACCGTGGCATTGCGCAGCTGAGCGAAATTGATGCACAGATTGTGCAGACGACAGAAGAGTTGCAGGGTTCAGAGCGGGAAATTGTACATCTCGATTCAGAAACACGACGACTTGAAGGCGAACTCGAACAGGCACAGTCAGCTGAAGCTGAATTCTCAGAGCGCCTGAGAGTTCTCGAATCAAGACTCAAAACTCAGCGTGATCATGAAAGTGCACGACAAAAGTTTGTATCGGAGCGACAAGTTGAACTTGGCCGCTTTGAAATGGTTCTTGAAACCTCACTCAAAGATGCCAAAGAGCGATTCAACCTCGACATCACGGATTTCCCAGAAGAAGCAGAAGACAATCCGCAACTCATCTCAGAACTCGAGAAGAGAATGCGGCAAATCAATGCTGAACTTTCCGAACTTGGAGCGGTCAACGAGCGTGCCGTTGACGAGTATAGAGAGGCCGAAGGACGCAGGCAGCTGCTTGTTCAACAGAAAGCGGATATCGAATCTTCAGTTCAGGAACTCTACAAAGCGATCGCTGAAATAGAGGAAACCACTAAAACGCGTTTTGCAGCTATCTATGAGCAGGTGAGCACCGAGTTCGTCAAAATCTTCCCTGTTTTGTTCCCTGGAGGAAGTGCAAAGCTTCAGTTACTGAACCCCGAGAATATGCTGACCACCGGCGTCGAAATCATGGTTCAATTGCCAGGAAAGCGCATGCAAAACATGAGCCTTTTCAGCGGCGGAGAAAAAGCGCTCACGGCGATTTCCTTGATTTTCTCTTTGCTCAAAACCACACCGGCTCCATTTTGTTATCTCGATGAAGTCGATGCACCGCTCGATGAAGCCAACGTGGGACGCTTCAACTCGGTCTTGGAAGCACT
>CAIZJW010000179.1 GCA_903933385.1 uncultured Silvanigrella sp.
TCTTGGTTGGAGTTACTCAGCGCTCTATGGAACGATAAAAGGCGAAAATCCTATTGATCCAGAATTGGGACAACGAATTTATACACAGTCTGCCTTTGCGGAGGCTGGAATTCGTGTTCGCCTCACACCGCGCTTCAATATTGGCCTCATTGCCCAGGACTATTTCGGAACCGATCTCTCACTCAGCCAACGCAAAGGACTTGTCAGCAACATGCTGCTCGGCGGGGCAATGGCTGCTTTAGACCTTTTTGGGGAATCGGGTATTTTTCGAATTGGTGCGCAGTTACTCGCAGAAATTCCAGACAACAATAGGCAAGTTATATATTACGGCGCAACGCTCCAATTCGGAATTCCGCTCAAAGATTATGATGTTCTTTTGAGAAAAACCGACGTCCTCGTTCGACGGGAACGCGTGCAAAAAATTGAAATCCCGAAAATCATCACAAAGACTGTTGTGCGTGATGTCACCAAGTACTCACTTCCTTCAGGTGCGTTCAGATTTGCAAAAGCACAGTCGGCTCTGAACCCTGATGATCAGGAATTTGCAGTCGATCTCGCACAAACCCTGAAGCAGCAATCAACTCATTTCAAATTTGTCACAATCGAAGCAGCCGTTAAGGCTAGCGCCGACCCCCGTCGCGATCAGCAGTTGAGTGAGCTCAGGGCACAATCGATCCGCAATGCTATTGTCAGTTCTGTTCAAATTCCCGCGACGCGAGTTCTAGCTGTTGGACTTGGAGGCCGCTCAAACGTCGACGACCGCGCAGTCCCTACCGGAAGCGCAACCCTGGTCGATCTCTCATTTGCAGGACTTTCTAACCCTGATGCAGTTTCAGATGCGCTCAATCTTCTCCTCAAACGCAGGAGCACACCGGAAACGTGCCGAGGCGACAAATGCAAATGAAGCTCGAAAACTGCAAATTCATCGTTTGTTTTTCTCTTTGGTCTGTTCTCATGTTGAGTCAAACATCACGAGCGGCAGTGAGTCAGTCACGGAGCGTTCGAACAAGCTCAGACACAACCCGACCGAGCGGCTTTGGCTTAGATCTATTCCTGGCCGGCGACGGTGCTTTTATCAGCACATCATCTCAAGACTCCGATGAAAGCTCAAAGCAAGGTAGTCTTTTTGGTGGAAAAGCACTTGTGACACTCATCAATCGTGATCTCGAAATTGAAGGCGGAGCCGGATATTACAAAACACTTCTTCAGGGTGAAAAGGATGTTGTTGAGGGTGATACACCTGACAGCAGAGTGAGTCTCGAAAATGTGAAAATCACCACTGACACGGCTTTAGTGGAATTCGCTGGAAGGTTTCGCCTCAACGAAGGTCGTGATGGCGACGCCATTTGGTCGATTGGTCCAACTGCGTCGGCCTTTCTTGGAACGAACGCTTCGTTCGGACCCGATTCCAAGAAAAGCTATCGCTCAGCGATCTTTTTAGGCGGCCAGCTGGCTCTCACATTTGGAACAGCCTGGAAACCGCGTTTAGTTGCCCAATACCTCACTGATCTCAATTTGTACGAGCGTCAGGTCCATATCGGCTTGCTGAGTCTCCAATTTGGCGGCAGCGTGCTCACCCCTATGACGATCGTAAAAGATGTTCGAACACAAACCACTGACGAAAATATCAAAAGAGTTACAGTGGAAAAACCAATCGAACGCTCGGTGATCAAGGAAAACGTTCGATTTCTCCTAGATTCCGAAACAGTCAATTTCGAAACAAACAAAGCAACCTTGCTTAAACGATCTGACACTTTTCTCCGTGAACTCGGTCGAATGTTGGCTCAGTACCCTGATCGCTGGAATTATCTCACAATCGAGGGCCACACAGACATCCGTGGTTCCTTCGATCACAACAGCAAGCTGTCAACTGAAAGAGCTTCATCTGTCCGAGACGCACTTTTGCGCTCTGGAGTGCCCGCCGGGCGCATGAAGGCTGTTGGGTTTGGCCCAACACGCCCCATCGATCCAGGCAACAATGACATTGCCTGGGCCCGAAATCGCCGCGTTGAACTCAGTTTTGAGGGCGTGAAAGATGCCCGATGGTTGCGCGAGGTTCTGCAAAAACTAAAATTAGCTGTCAGCTCATTGCCCCGTTGAGGCTTGCGCAGTATCCGAATTCACATAACCTTTCGCGCGATCGACAATCCAAAAAGGCCTGCCTTTTCTGTAATTCCTAGCATCATTAATAGATCGATCGGCTGCGTATCGCTTTTCATTATCAGTAAACTGACTTGAAGAGAGCATAATACGAAGTGCATGATCACGAACAACCAGAGCGTCGTCATTCATGCCTCGTTCAAGAACTCGTCTGCACTGTTCGAGAGATAAAATCCCACAAACGTAGTTGACGCATGCTGTTCGCCCAATCCAACTCAAAGATTGAAAAAATTCTGGAGAAACGAGAGATGCTCGTTGGCCTGTGGAATCAAGCTGCTCAATTCGCCCCAGCGCCTGATAATACTCTGATTCGGAGCCTACACTTGGAATATCGAGGGGCTTGAGCTTTCGACTCTCAGGCTTTTGCGCAGCGAACGCTTTGCCGACAAAAACACTCATAGTCAGCACAACGGCAGTCAGTGAAATAGATGAAAGACGAGGTGCCTTCATTGAGAGCCTCCAGAGCCCTATTCTGTTCAAATCCTTCCTTCGACGCCAGCCACACTTCAAAATTCATCATTCGAAGATAACCACCCGCAACTAATACATGAAATTTAAATTTATTAAAGATCCTCAATTGAGCGTCAAGTTCTAGTCATGAGGTTCCGATGACTCCTATGGTTTTCGCAAAACGTAAAAACGGGGAGAAAGTTGTCATGGGTGCAGCACTTAACGAGAGGGTTTGGTTCTTTTACTCCAAAGAAGAGCAAGTCGGCCCCATGACTGAATCAGAGCTTCGCGTGGCGATTTCGGAAGGAACTCTGAAGGATTCCGACTACGTCTATCGAGAAGGTTTTCCCGACTGGAGAGTTTTGGGTGAAGTCACGGAACTCAGACAGCCCCCACAGTCACATCTTGTATCGGTGCCGATTTCAGAGGCTCCCACAGCGGCGAGGCGTGCACCAAGAGCAATGATCCAAGAGCTTGTTGTTGCCCACAACGATAACAACATAGCAACCGGCCACATTAAGAATATCTCTGTTTCTGGACTCTATCTTGAAACCGAAGACGCGGTTTTCAAGATGAATGATGAAGTTAAGCTCACCTTGAAAGAGGGCAAAGGACTCGGAAAACCGATGCATTTAAAGGCAGTTGTCGTGAGACAAGCTCGGGAAAACGGTCTGCATGTCGGCTACGGTCTCGAACTCAAAGGACTTGATGAAGCGTCTCGTGCTCGCATCGTGGAATACATCAAACGCCATCAATCCCATTGAAAATTCGAGCGGAAAGGGAGGAGAACCCATGTCACATCACTTAAGAGAAATTGATCCTGAGCAGGCACTCAAAGTTGCACTCACTGAGCTCGACGGTGGTTCAGCGCAACAACTTCACGCGAATGATGTTCACAAACTTAATTTTCAGCGCGGTTTCAAATTTTCAAGCTCACAATCACGTGAACAAATCGTCGTCCACGCGGCCGAGCGACTTAAACTGCTTTACGAGAACCAAAAACATCTCGAAGGACCGATTTGGCTTGTGGCAGCAGGCCTTTCTCACGAACGAGATTGGGATACGAGTCTGGGTTTTCTGAGAGCGCTGATGAAAGTCTCGCAGGACGCAGATTTTTATAAAGAAATAGCGATGGCTATGCTGCATTTGTCAGATATTGAACTTGCTGACCATAAGGGAAAAAACACTATTGGTCAGGCGATTCTCGTTCTCGTGACGGAATTCGGTCTCATGGTGGCTGAAAACGCCGGAAAGAGTGGTTCAGATCCACAAGGCGCAGCAAGGGTTGTGGAGTATATTACGACAAGCCTTCTCGCACGAAGTAACGTTAATAATAATGCAATCAGGGTGTCACTGCTTCATTACCTTTCAAAGTGTCCCTTGAATACAAACACAAGCAGCCAGCTCAACCGCGTCATCAGTCGCTTTGGTCAAAGTCTCTTGGACGATCTACTCAATGCATTTTTTGAGCAAAAAAAGCGCGGGAACGCAGCGTTCTTCTTCCTCGCAGAACACCTGAGCACCTTCTTTACGGCGGCACCTGCACTTGCTGAGATGAGCCACAGCGTTCTTAGACACTACATGTTGAAGCACCCTGATGAATTTCCCAGTTTCATGGCTTCATATTCCGACTGGGTTTCGCGCGAACATCTTGTTTTGTCGATGACAGCGCAACACATCGCACTCTTAATTCGTGCGGCTGCCGATGTTTCACAAAAACAGCTTGCTGAAAATCTTTGTGCTGTGCTTCAGAAGCACCTCAAATTGTTCGGAGAGGTTTCTAAGGAGCTTCTGGATGAAGAACTGCTGCAAATAGAAAGCATTTTACGCGGCAACAAAATGAACAAGAACATCATCATTGAAGACCTTGTCGCGAGCTTGCAAACTCTTCGTTCCGACGGCAAAAAACAAGCACGCGTTGTTCCGCTCACAAAGTTCAAAAAAATCAAAGAAAATATTAAGCCCGCAAAGGTTGGCACAAAGCCAAGCCCACTCGAATCGATGCTCGCGCTTGCGTCATGAACCTGCTTGAGTCGTAAAAACTCGGGAACAAACTTCTGGCGCGAGTACTCTTGCCTGGGTATTCTGCCTTATTTTTAGAAATGTTTGCCGAGTAAAATTATCGTCAATGGCAAATAAAAAAGAAAATTCTGCCGCAAGACTGTGACCAAGTAAAAGAGGGTCGTCTGAACCTATTGCGATTGGGACATCTTTTCGCAAAAGCTCAAAAGCAGGATGCTCTTCAGGAAAACCTGTGAAAGTTTTCAAAAGTAGATTGCTAATCGGGCACATTACGACATTGTGGTTGAACACATAACCTTGTGAAACGCCTGCGAAGCCATGTGAAACTCTGTCGGGGCTCAAGCTTTCAACGCTCCTTCGATGAAGAGTTCCGTCTGAACCCTCTCCGCTATGAATATCGACCTTAAAACCCATTCCGCGCACTTCATTGATGAAGCTTATGTGCCCAGCAATGTCACCATGATTTTCTGCGCCACCTAATCCGACAGCCACAATATAAGGAACGCCTTCTTCATCGTGAAATTCCGGATGACCAAGTGTGGCCCTCAAAGCCACTTTCATCTCACAACGCTCTTGGGCATTCGAAGGCCAAAGTGCATCCATGATGAGGCGAACTTCAAACCCAGGATTTTTCTTAAGCCCCCTTCGCAATCCCCGCACATAGGCAGCCATCACGTCAGCGAAATCAAAAACTTCAGGAGCAATTGCAAAACGCTTTCTCATAAAAGAGAAATCGGCTGGCGAAAAATAAGCTTCGGAATAACGAATATTTGAACGGGCTCTTGAGGCTACAAATTCTTCCGCCAGTGCCTCAAATTCGGCAATTTTCCTGATGCTTCTTGTCAGATCGACCCAGGCCATTATGAAGGCGCGCAGATCATTAAATGGAGCCCTCTCCCATGGCCGAGACTCTAACCAGGACGATGGAGGCTTCAATGATTCGTAAAAGCTTGGGGCAACAGCGGCTTCGATGTGCACGTGGGTTTCAATCTTCGCCTCACGCATGACCCAATCATGAAACGAGCTCACTTGATCGTCATGACGAATTTGCCTGCGACGTCCAACATCGTTGATTATGTCTCTTATTACACTAGGGAAAATTGACATAAATCGTTCAACTCCACGGAAATGACCGGCAAATCTTGCTGCGCCAGCATGCCAACCTACCCACATCTCAGTTTTTCTCAAGATTCTCCGATTTTTCCCAAGGGAGGAAGACGCCTGTGACGCTCGCATTGCTGAAAATACAACCGACTCTCGGCAACAGTGCAGGCAGGAGCCTCATTTTTTGCATTTTCTTCATGTTCGCCTCCCCCATGCGATCAGCTGCAGACGAAAGCTCGGCCACAGAGCTTGATTGGAAAAACAATTGGAGTTCGCCCTCTTCTCGTGGCCTTGGAGGCAGTCAAACTGCTCATGCCATTAACGAAGATGCGGTGTTTGCGAACCCAGCAGCACTCGCGCGTGTACGAAACCCGCGCAGTCGTAAGACTCTTGGAGACATTGAGGCTCCGAAAATGTCGCTTGGCGGAAACTCAAACCTACTCTCAGCTCTCAAAGGCAAAGGGCTTCAACCAAGCAGTTGGATCAAAAGCTTTGCGAGTCTAACTGCGCAAGACAGAAATTACATGGAAATTCAGGCCTTGCCGTGGTTGGTCTTGGGGGAAAGACGCGGCCCAACCTACTTTCTTGGCTTGCCGATGCGCTCAACGCTGACAGCATATCCCAGCACGAACGATGGAACCTCTCGCCGTATCTCAACACAAACAACAGCGATGGCAGCCATGAATGCGACGCTCAGCTCCCGATCTGGAAGTCTTTCCCTCGGTGTCACTTTGCGTCCGAATATGCGCTGGAACACTCAAAATGAACTGAACCTTATCGATATCGTAAGCTCAAAAACACTCTTGTCTGATTTGAAAAAATCAGCTCACAAAACGACCTCAACGGCAATTGACTTAGGCTTGAGCATTACTGCCGGTGACTATTGGCTTCCAACTTTTGGACTCAGTATTCTCAACCTGCCGACAGGCTGCGTCGACAACTTCATGAATCCTTCCACCGGAAAAACCCAGTCGATTTGTGGAGCAAAAAGAACTGGAAGTGTACAAGAAGACATTCCAGGCTCTCGGATCGACCCAACTGAGGTTCGAGCCGGACTGAGCATTATTCCTAGATTCAGACTTGGTCAGTATCGAATCAACATGAAAATTTCAGGGGATGTTTACCCTTTACCAATTAAAAGTGGCAACAAAAACTTTGGTTTTGCCGATGTGAACATTAACCAACTGACCCACGCTGGTTTAGAACTTTTTACAGGTAATGCCCTGAGCAGCAGGAACCCTTCAATCCGCGCAGGGATGAATGAAACGCGATCCTCTTTGGGTGTTTATTTACCCTTTCCGCATTTTAGTTTCGAGGCCTCTGTGTACGAAGCTGCTTTATTCACCAATGGAAAGGCAGGCAAAGAACGCCGCTACTTGATTGGCCTCTCTAGCGACTGGTAACATCCCGGGGTTTGTTCTTCGACGAACACACGGAGACGCCCCATGAATCAAAATACCAAGACATCCCGACACGCTCTCAAAGCATTTTCGACCCTTCTGGCTCTTCAATTGATCTCTGCTTGCACCACTGAAAAGGTATCCCCCCCCCCACAGCCAACACTCCCAAATCAGCAAAACCCTCTGAATTCACCCCAACAACAAGAGAAAAACAAATCGGATGCATCTGGAACTAGCGCGGCGTTCGTAACACAATTCGAAAGCGCGTTGGCAAAGAGAGATTGTTCGACAATCCGCAGCCTCGAGAAGCAATTGGTCGCTCCCACAGAGTCTTATTCAAGTAGCGTTCAGCTCGCGACTCTTTGGTGTGCCCATCAAAGATCACCCAACGAAAAAGAACTCACGACTCGTCTCTTGGTTGCTATCGATCACTCGATTAAAAATGAGGCCCCTCTTTTCGACGCAAGTTTCCTCGAACAACTGAGAGCGGACGCTTTTTCGGCCGCTGGCGACTTCCAAGCCGCGCGGCAATCATTTGCAAAAGCACTCGGGCAGTCTGCTCTTCAATTTATGAACCTTGTGTCCGGACAGGCGCTTCGCTCTGAACTTCATGGTCTTGAATCCGTTCTCACGGGAGCCCAAGCGGCGCTTCTGAGAGACGTTCGAGACAACCTCGCGACTCCTTTGACCCAGGCCGCGGCGCTCACCAAATTCGACGAACTTCTTTCACAAGTCCCGCCTGGTTCAGCGAAAGATAAATTACTTTCTGCCCGGCTTAAACTGTTTTCAGCCTTTGAATTAGCCTTCGCAAGCCAGCTCGCGGGACTCGAAGAAGTTCGGTTAAAAGGAGACGCATCTGCAACCGAAGAACTCGTCGGCAAAGTGCGACAAATGTTTCCCAGTCGTCCGCACCAAGTGCGAATTGATGCGCTCGTCGGATCCCAATCTGGGAACAAAACTTCAGTGGCCGACCTTGCAACAACTCAGTGCAATACTGCAGCTTCTAACGCGAACGGCAGCAACGACAAAGGTGAATTGACAGCGGAACGAGCATTGCAATTAGCACGAATCGCTCTAAACGAAGGCAACCCAGGCGATGCTGTGGTCGCTCTCGATAATCTCTCCGATGCTCAAAAAAGCGATAAAACAAGAAGTCTAAGGAGAGAAGCCTCTGAAGCCCACATCCGTTATCTACGGAGAAAGGCCAATGAACTTTACCAGAGGGGCACCATTGCCTCAGATAACCAAGCAAAACTTGACAGTTTGGCCCAATGTAAACAAATCCTAGAAAATATTCTGACCCGATACCCAGAAACCGACAGTTTCACTCGGGTCAAAATTCAGAAGTTTTTGAACTCAGTTTCAGAGAACATTCTGGAACTTAGAAAGGCTCAAGTAAAATGAATTCTTTCTTTCTCCCCGAATCAATGATGCAACAACTTGGTGATGCTTCCGATCGACTTTCACTGTGGATGACAGATCACATGGTTGAGGACGAGGGCAAAGCTGAAATCGAAACCCTGATCGAGCAAAATAACCTTGCTGAATTGCGCGATCGTTTCTGGAGAGAGCTAGAGTTTGGAACAGGCGGTTTACGCGGTGTCGTTGGCGCCGGCAGTAACCGAATGAATGGCCCCATCATCCGAAAAGCGACACAAGGATTCGCAAATTATATTCTTAAACAGGGCGCTGAAGCCGGGCAGCGAGGCGTTGTTATCGCTTACGATAGCCGCCTATCCTCGCGTTTTTTTGCTGAACAGGCAGCTGGTGTGCTCGCCGCCAACAACATTCAAGTTCATCTCTTTGATCATGTCCAAACAACTCCATGCCTTTCGTTTGCAGTGCGTCATCTGCACTGCATCGGGGGGCTTTGCATCACCGCTAGCCACAATCCACCTCAATACAATGGCTATAAAGTTTATTGGGAGGATGGTGCGCAGATCACTCCGCCCCACGATAAAGCGATTCTTGCAGAAGTTTTTGCAGTCACGCGTTACGATCAAGCTCGCCATGTTTCGTACAACGATGGAGTTAAGAAAAACTTAATAAAGACGGTTCCTCTTAGCACAATTGACGCATATTTTTCTGAAGTAAAAAAACTCCAACTCGAACCATTGCAAGAGAAAAATATTAGTATTGTCTACACTCCTCTTCACGGAACTGGTGCTGCGCCCACACGTCGCGCACTCGCCGACTGGGGATATCAAAACCTTCATATTGTTCCCGAGCAGGAAGCTCCCGACGGAAACTTCCCAACTGTGAAAAAGCCAAATCCAGAGGAGCCTTCGGCTCTTCAACTCGCAATCAGTCAGGCCTCAAAACTGAATGCTGACATTGTGCTCGCAACCGACCCAGATTCCGATCGCCTTGCCCTTGTTGTGCATGATCCGCGCGCTGCCAAAGGAGCTTTCAAGCATCAAGCCTTTGGAGAGTATGTTTTCCTGAACGGCAATCAAACCGGCGCCCTCATGATTCATTATCTACTCTCAACTCGGAAAGCGATGGGAACGCTCAAATCGCATCATAAAATCATTAAGACCATTGTTACATCAGATCTTCACGCAAGAATTTGTGCAAGCTACGATGTTGAAATTTTCGACACTCTCACCGGATTTAAATGGATCGCAGGTGTTGTGAATGACTGGGAGCGGTTCGGCAAAACAGATCACAAATATCTTTTCGGAACCGAGGAAAGTTTCGGATTCATGCCCGGTGACTATGTCCGAGACAAAGACGGCATTGGTGCACTTTGCCAAGCCGTAGAAATGTCGGCTTCCTTCAAAAACAAGGGTCAGTCACACTGCGATGTTCTACTGTCGCTTTTCGCCAAGCACGGAGCATGGCAGGAAGATCTCATCACCGTCGACCTCGAAGGCGAAGAAGGTGCTCGTCGAATTTCTCGACTCATGGCTGCTATGCGCACTGCACCTGTGACAACTTTTGCAGGCACTCCTGTGAAAGCATTGTTCGACTATCAGAATCAAAACAAGAGAACACTCGCTGGAAGTTCATTTGGTCAGAGTGAATCTTTTGCAACCTTGCCAAAGTCAGATGTGCTGCAACTCGAACTCACTGATGGGAGCAAAATTTCCATGCGCCCCAGTGGCACAGAACCAAAGATTAAATTCTATATTTCAGTTTGCACACCTGTCGAAATTGGTGGCTCGGCAGAGAAGTCCTATTTGGCAAGTATCGAAAGAGTCAGCCAGTTCCGCAAAAAAATTCATGAATACGTTGAGTCAATCAACTGAGGGCTCATCATGATTAGCGAGCAAATTCATCAGGCACTGCGCCCCAGAACACGTTCACTGGCAGGGTCAACAGCCCTCGTTACAGGTGCGTCATCAGGAATTGGCTTGGCAACAGCGGCGAGATTAGCACTTGAGGGATGTCATTTAAATCTTGTGGCGCGCAGAAAAGAGCGCCTTTTCGAACTGAAGCAGGAACTCTTGAATCTCAACCCGGGAATCCAAATTCGAACATTCGCGCTTGACTTGACCAATGCCGATGCGACTGCACGGCTCATCGATGATGGTGGTCTCGCGGTTGATATTCTTATCAACAACGCCGGACTCGCTCGAGGATTAACAACCGTCATTCATTCCAGTTCTGCCGACTGGGAGGAAATGATCAACACCAACGTCAATGCAGCATTCCGAATGAGCAGAGAGGCTGCAATTCACATGTCCAACAATGGTGGAGGCGACATCGTTGTTCTTTCAAGCGTAGCTGCCCACATTGCATATGAAAATGGAGCCGTTTATTGTGCCTCCAAACATGCCTTGCGCGCATTTCATGAAGCATTGCGACTCGAAACAATTTCACAGAACATCCGTATCATGATGCTATCACCGGGAATGGTTGAAACAGAATTCAGCTTAGTGCGCTTCGAGGGTGACTCCGAAAGAGCCAAAAATGTTTATAAAGGGGTTGATACACTCGATGCGGGCGATGTTGCAGAAAGTCTTCTTTTTGCGCTCAAACAATCACGGCACATCAACATCGATGATCTCATCATCAAGCCACGTCAGCAAGGCAACCCATGGCGAGTCCACCGAGACAATGCCTAAAAGTTAACGACGAACCGGCTCTCGAAAAAAATAAATCAAAGTTCTTGCCGACAATTGCGCGCTCTGCATCTGGGTATTCAGATTCAAAATACGCGCGAGTGTCTCGCGTTCCAAGCCTTTTCTCGTTTCAATATCGAACAGCTGGGGAACTTCTGTCGGCAAAAAAGTCTCCAGTCGCATTGGCAATGAATCCAAGCCGAGTGCCTGCGGACCAACGAGAAAGAACGGAGCATCTTGAGAATCAGAAGCATTGCCCGCACTGTTGAGGTGCAACGTCCCGCCCAACCAATTTGCAACTGATGATGCATTGATACCGCCGACACTCGGACCATCATGATTTTGAAACCAACTCAATTCAATCACTTGATCACGCAATCCGCAGGGAAATACGCGAATGACTTTCCCCCTAGGAATCGGCTCCTCAACAATTGGCTGACTTGAAGTCAAACCGAAATACTGAGTAGATGTTATCCATTCAAACGGTTGACAACCTGCAGCTCGCGGAAGAACAATCATCCTGTAGCGACTCACCTGCTTTGGCTTCTGTGCAGCATCAACTTCTATTTGAGTCTGAATAACCTGATTTTTTGATGGTTCTGGGTCAGTTTCTTTAGTCGTTGCGTTCTCTGTTTTCTTTTCGTTTGCCCCGTTGTCTTTTAATTTCTCGGACGTTGATTCCACAACCTGAGCGGCTTGTTGCGACGGCGATTTATCGCTGTCTAATCCTTCTCCTCTGAAAACAAGTCGTCCGTCGACATCTTGTCTATTGAATTGAACTCCCACCGTTTGAGCCATTGTCGAAAGGGCATCATCGAACGAATGAACCTTTGTCGTTGCAATGCGCTGTCCAGAAAGACCAGGAATGCCCAGCAGAAACCGCCCAACATTATCCTCTAATTTTTTATCCTGAGTCTGCCCGGGAAGAATGATTGAAATAACCGTTCGGTGAAATGTCCGACGTGCTACAAGAGTATCAAGTATCGATCCAAACACCCTGTCCATCATTACAATTCGAGCATATTTTTCAGCAGTTCCTGGCAACGCAACCGCTTTGAACTTTTTGAATTTCAAGACTTGTAAAAA
>CAIZJW010000180.1 GCA_903933385.1 uncultured Silvanigrella sp.
AAGAGACTTTTGAACCAACACCCGCTCCTAAAAAAGCAAAAGTGGAAGCACATGGTGATGCAAAATCACAGCATGCTCCCGCCGCAAATGATCACTCCGCCGCAAATGATCACTCCGCCGCGAACGATCACTCCCCCGCAAGTGATCACTCCAACACAAAAGATCCGCATGCCGCCCCTCCTGCTGCACACGGCGACTCCCCGGACGCCCACAAATCAGAAACATCAAAAGGTGAAGAAACTGATTCGCATGCAGCAAGCAATCCCAAGGAAACCAAAACGAATCTCCTCGAAGGAAAAGTTCCTCCTGCTACTCCAGCCAAGGGCAGTGGATTCATTTGGTTTGGAGTCATTTTCGTACTCTTGGCCATCGCAATCTTTATATTCACTTGAATGAATTTGTTATTCGCAGAAATCCGTAGAGTTAGAAAAGGACACTTGTATGTTTAAAACCTTTCATTGTGTGATTCTCTGTTCTTCAATGTTTGCTGCTTCACTCAATGCCTTCGCCACACCCACAAAGAAAACTGGCAAGTCAGCTGGCAAAGCCACCGCTTCGGCCGCTGCATCACCGACACCTGCAGCAACAATCAATCCGGTTTGGGATTTTGCGATCAAGTCTGATGACTCGGTTTTTGCAATTGTCACACAAAAGGCAGGAGTGGCAGCAAAGCTCGCGCACAATCATTTCATTGCGGCACGCTCTTTTGATGCCAAGCTCAGTGCTGATTCATCGAATCTGAACAAAGGCTCATTTGAGTTTAAAACCAAGGTGAATGATCTCGAGGTCGATCGCGCCGATCTGCAAAAACGTTGGTATCCAACGGTGCAAGCACTCGGCTGGCTCAAGGAGCCCTTTGAGTCACTCAAAGACTCCGACCGTGAGACGATCCGAGAAAACATGCTTGCTTCTGACCAGCTCAACAGCGAAAAATTTCCAGACATCTCCGCAAAAATTGAAAAAATCACCGATGATACCTCGAAGATCGGTGATCGTAATTATGGAAAAAAGGCGACTGTTGCTATCACCATTCGCGGAAAAACTGTCACTCGTGACTTCGCCGCCAACATAAATCTTCAAGGCCAGGAACTACAAGTCGATGCCGCTGGCGCGCTCAAATTCACTGACTTCGGAATTTCGCCTTACAAAGCATTGTTAGGAGCTCTCGGCAACGACGATCGCTTTTACATGCTTGTGAGCTTTAGGGCACTGAAGAAATGAGTCGCAGTGACGTAACAATATTTGAAAGAATTTTGAGTGGTGAAATTCCCTGCAAGAAAGTGTGGGAAGACGACCACACCCTTGCCTTCCATGACATTTCACCGCAGGCCCCAATTCATGTTTTGGTGATTCCCAAGAAAAAGATTTTGAATGTTGCACATGCGGCTGATGAAGATGCAACTCTTCTTGGACATGTGCTTCTCAGTGCGCGCAAAGTCGCACAAATATTAAACATTGATAAAACAGGCTACCGATTGGTATTGAACAACGGAAACGACGGTGGGCAAACAGTAGACTATTTGCACTGCCATGTTCTCGGCGGCCGCCCGCTGCAATGGCCCCCAGGCTGATTCTCTTCCCCGGAACGCTTAGAAGAGGACACCCTCTGACTTGATTGAACGAACCCATCATCTCATTGTCGGTGCCGGTGCAGCAGGCTCTGCCGCAGCCAAATGTTTTGCCTCAGCCAATTTGGCAAACAGCGTGGTTTGGCTCGAGCAGCACTCTGAACCCGGAGGCAGTGCCGGCTATTTTTCGAGAGGATCTCCCAAGCGAACCTTTGATGCTGGTGCCACCCAACTTGTCGAATGCGCAGAAGGACTTCTGCAGGAGCAACTTTTTTCTCTCACGCCCGCCCGGCAACAGGAAGCTGCATCGCAAATCTTTGAGCGAATACCAACCATCACTCACCATTGGCTTGGGCAAAATCGTGCAGTGCAGCTCAGCGCCGAGGGGCACGTGACATGGGCTTCAAAGCGGCCTCCTTCTGCAGAGGAAAAACACGAAATTGCGCTGCTTGAGAATTTTTTAAAGATTTGCAGCACAGAAGCGCATTGGATGTGGAATCTGCTCGGTCAAATACCCCGATTTCCTCCCCAATTGGGCTCCGACTTCCTCCGAGCATTGGAGCTCTTTTGGGCAGTGCCTTTCAAAAAGAAGCTCCTCTTCCCCTATTTGTTTTTTACAAACGCACGCCAAATCATGAACCGACACAAAATCCCTTCTTCAGGACTCGCAAACGATGTGATTTCCGGATTGCTTGTTGATACAACTCAATCCACACCAGAGAAATCGCCCTGGTTGGCAGCAGCAATGGGATTGTCGATTCTGAGCCGGGGTATTTATCGGTGCCGAAAAGGGATGCGCTCCTACTTTCGCCCTATGGTTTCTGCCTTTGAAGAACATTCTGGCGTTTACAAAACTCACGAACAAATTGTAAAGATAGAAACTCACTCCGATGGCTTTCTTCTCACCAGCAAAAATAAAAAGAACCAACAAGAATCCCAATACTTGGTGGAGCGTGCAGCTCTTCTTAACCTAACAGTCTGGGATATCGTTGGCGGACTCATTCCTGCCCACGACCCAATTCGCAACACACGCTTGTATCGAAGTTGGCAACGGCGTGCCGAGCGCGAACGAGGCTGGGGAGCCCTGGCTCTTTATGCGCTCGTCCCAGATCAACCTGATTGGCCCGAGACTCCGCACTTCCACCAAATATTCCCTCAAGATTCTGAGCACCCGGCAATTCAAACATCACTCTATGTTTCTATTCCCTCAAGAAATGATCCCGCCAATCCGGAAGGTTTTCGGGTTCTGACAGCCACAGTGCACACTGAGGCTCGCGCCCTTTCGAATGCTGACAAAGAGCTCTTCACTGCACAGCTCTGTAAACGCATTGAAGCCGCGCTGGGTGTCACGCCGCATGCTGTAGAAAGTGCAACTCCTCTTACGTTTGAGCGCTATACAGCACGTAAAGAGGGCCAGGTGGGAGGTTTTCGCCTCACGCTTGCTAACTTTATGTTCTTTGCAATGCCATCGTGCCTTGTCCATCCACTCAACAAACAAACAAAACTCCTTTTGATGGGGGACACTGTTTTCCCTGGGCAGGGTGTTGTGGCTTGCTCGGTGAGCGGAATTATTGCTTTCGAACGTGCTACGAATCTGAGATTCAGGTCACTGATTAAAAATTATTTCGGGCGTTCTCATTCTTAATGATAGGCTCCGCAGTATGTTGAAAATCAATTATTCAAATGAAAGAGGCCGGGGGATGTTTGCCGATTGCTTTATCGCTGCCGGCACAATTCTGGAAGACGCACCTGTCATTCTCGTTCCACCAGAACAAATGCCACTTATCAAAGACACTGTTCTTTTCGAATACTTTTTCCAATGGAAACTCGACGGCCAAGAGACGTGTGCCATTTGCCTTGGCTATGGCTCAATTTACAATCACTCCTCCATCCGTCCGAATGCAACCTACATCCGATTGTATAACGAATTAAAAATCCGCTTTATCGCAATCAAGGATATAAATGCAGGTGAAGAAATATTCACAAACTATAATGGGGACACCGATTGCCGGCGTCCCCTATGGTTTGAGGAAAACACACTCACACCAGCAGCCGCTCTTAACGCTCCACGCACTCAAATTTCTTGAGCTCTTTGCCAAATTTTTTATCCTTTGTGGGCAAGGGAATCACGATATCTCCCACCACTGGAACTCCTTTGACAACGATGCGCGTGGGCTCAATATCGACGCGCTTCAGATTAAAGGAAATTGGAATGCCAACGCGGGCTTTTACATTGATTCCGTAAAGATCCACTTGGGCGTTAGTTTTGTCATTTGTAAAAATGTTTTGCACACCGAATCTTTTGTCGAGCGTTATATCAATGGCCGGAGTGCCAGACATTTCAAGACGACACACAACACTGCCAGCCTGCTGCAGCGCCAATTGAGCCAGTGGAGTTGACGATGTGGGAGCCTTCATCTCTAAGCTGCCGAACGAATTCACCAGCGTCTTCACTGCTCCAGAAATTTTTGCATCATCAACAAAAAGGCTCGTATGTTTAGAAGCTGTATCGAAGAATACTGAGTTCAAACGAAAATTTCGCGTTGCATTAAAAACAATATTGCGCGCCTCTGTGGCATTGCGAATGAGAACATCGTGCTTCAAATCGCTAAATTTCTCCCAGCGCACTGGAATGTCTTTAATAAAAAAAGCATCTGGAACGTGTGTGACCGCAAGATTATTTCCCGACCATGTGGTTTGGTCGGCATCATTAAAATTCAACTGAGCAAAGTCATCAGATTCAAAAGACGTTGCCGCCGAAAACTTTAATCCTTTAAACAGATATTGCCCTGCGCTGCCCACGGAAAACTCGCCATCATTCGCAAAAGCCCACTTCATGCCACTGTTGCCTCTCACAGAGCCTGATTGTCCATTGAGAGTTGTCCGACCTTCAAACCTTAATTTTCCTGCGGGCTCCAAACCTACTTTCTTTAATCCGCTCTTGCTAAGAACATCTAAGAGGTCGGCGTTTACTTCTCCCCAACCTATCTGGTTTAAAAAGATACGCACGCGCGCAGAGTTGAGTTCTTGTTGTTCCAATGAAAAATTCGAACCCGAAGCAATTGCTTTTTCGAAAAGCTCAGCAATGGCTTTCCACTTGAGAACGTCATCGCTTTGCTCAAACTCCCCGTCAGTGCCTAATTTTCCAGAGTCGGGTTGAGAGCAATTGAGACCCCAACGCCCACACCACTGCTCGAAGGATATTTTCTCAACAGCGGTATTTAAACTCTCACCACCCAGAGATGAAATGGAAGACTTCTCTTGCTTCTGAAAATTCTCTTCACGAGCACAGGATACAACCAACGAAAACAAAGAAACAGAAGCCGCGCTCACACCCCAAATACGCAATTGTCTTTTGTTCGAGAAATGACTCATAATTTACCCTCCGTGTTCTTCTCAATGAAGAGTACAGGCGGGAGAGTTGGAGCGGCATCTTCACGTGGCGAAATCGAGTGAAACTGGGCTAAATTTTCCTGATGGGCGTAGGAAAATTTTTCCATAAAAAAAACAGCGCACCATACGGAGCGCTGAGTTCTTTCAACAATAAGTACGTGTGAGTTAGCGCAGCCGAATACTAAACCTAGCAATCGCATGATGGCGATCGTCGGTGTAAATTGAAATAAACGGACAATCGAGAATACTCAAGCTGTTGATATATTGTATCCTCTGCGCGGCATTAAGAAGTTGAATATCAACCAATGACGGAGAATTTGTAGCAGTGGTGATCCTTTTTCCATGCAACTCGAGATATGACACCTTGTTGTCGTCTTTGTATTTTTCTCCAAGAGACGCTAGCGACGACCCGTGCCTGGGAGTGTGAAACCCTCGTTTCACAAGAACCTTACCGGTAACACCATCGCCATGAATGCGTCGCACTCCACCTAGAACGCGCCCAACAGGGTCGAGTACCAAAAAGTACCGCATGTAGTGAGCGTCATCACCATCACCGTGCATAAAATTGATTTCGATTTCAAAGTCACCCTTATTGTCACCACTTGTCACAATATTTTTAATGTGTGCACGTGCGTGGTGACCTGCCTGTGTCGTTCCAATTGGAGTTGTCACGTAGCCTGTTTTTGTTGGGTCGGACGTAAAATGGTAGCGATTGGAATCCCGCAATTCTTCCACCAAATCTGGCATAAAACTTTCAGCTTGCTGAGCTAATTCGCCTGGGGCGTGTTTGTAATCAAACCGGCTCGGCTCAGGTTTCTCAATTGTATGCTGGTAAACAGTGATCATGCCCCCTACATTCTTGACGTAGAGAATTTGATAGTTCTTGGTGTAATCAAGTTCGAGATTTTCAAAAACCGTATACGGCGCTCTGCCTGTCGTTGTTCCTGCGCTCGGCCCATAGAATGTTTGTGCGATGAGAGTTTTGCTCCCAGCCGGATCTTCAACCAACAACACCGACTCAATAAAACTCGCGGCTGTGTGTAGCATGTTCATTGTACACGACAACCGTGCTCGAGTTTGCAGACCACCTGAATAGCCTGGCAAGCCTGTGTTCATCGGACCATCAATCCAATACAACAGCTCTTTACCAGCATTGGAGGGCATTTTCGCAAGAACTGAACTTGCAGCGCTTGAAATGTCACCCACTGCCTTGCATTCGCCAGCAGCAAAAGCAGCGTCGATATCAATAACACTTCCAGCGACTGCCGCAGCTGCCGACCACTTTAAAAAAGTACGCCGTTCCATCAAAAATTCTTTGGTGATTACTTTTGTCATTTCAATACTCCCGAAAAATTTCACCCAATGTAAATAAAGTATCGCAGGTAAGCGTCGTAG
>CAIZJW010000181.1 GCA_903933385.1 uncultured Silvanigrella sp.
CTGCGGGTCTCTGAGCACGTCAAACAAGATGTTTATTAATTTAAATTGAGTCAATCGAGAGGTTTTCAAGATGGTTTCCACTCAAGAGCTTCAAACATGGAAATGGCCCATTGCTCTAGTTACATTAGGTTTCCTGACATTATCTGTTTCGAATGCTGCATATTCACAGGATAACTCTGAAAAGAAAGATGCCGCTGCAGCCCCACAATCCACGCCTTCCGCACAAAGTGGCACGGGTGAAAATGAAGGTGCCTCGAAAAAGGAATCGGAGCCTGTTGCATCTTCTGCATCTGTCCCTGGTTCTGCCTCAGTGTCGCAATCGAATGGTTGGATTTATCAGATGCGTGCAAACTTTGGCCTAGCAAAGACATCGGCTGCCAAAGACTTCAAGTCGGATCGCCTAGGTGCTGCTCTTTTTGCAGGAAAGGTGTTAGCCGATCTTGAACTTCCCATTCCATTCGCTAGCTCTAAAGATGTCAGTGTCGGTGCGTCGTATCATACGTTCTCTGGCGTTGAGTTAGTCGAAAATTCGAGCTGGGCATTGCAATCTGTTGGCGCACAGATGAGAGTGGTTCTCGAACCTGGTTTGCCAAACAACATCGATTTGGCGGTTCAGGGTGGAGTCGCCTGGCAGCGACTTGTGTCTGAAGAAATGCAAACCAGACATGAAAAGGTTAAGAATGGCGTCGCCCTCACGGCTGGCGGATATGCACGTTGGCCAGTGCTCAAGGAATTGCATTTAATTGGTGGCACAGATCTTGTGCTTGGCCAAGCGAGTTGCCTCGCGATTTCACTCGGATTAGAGGCAGGCTTTTAAACTACTTGGGCGATGTTGTTGAATTCCTTACATCCAGTAAATTCTGGTTTTTGAATTCGGTTAAATCAACAGACCCCTCGATGGGCTGACCACCGCAGTCGAGACTTCCGCCATCAAGCAAACCAGCCTGTGACAATGAAGCTTTTGTTCCAGACAGAAGCAAAATCTTTCCATCAGCAGGCACGGTAAGAGCAGTGATACTCGCACTGTCTATGCCATATTGCTGAAGTGATTTTTGCACGGTTTCGTTTTCAAGACTCAAGTCTTTCAGCGCAGATCCTATTCCAACGGAGGGCTCGAAGACGAACAGATTTCTTATTTCACGGCCAGTATTGAGAGTGACCATGAATTCAAACCCAGCAACAATGTCTTCATTGAGTAAATAGAATTTTCGATTGCGATAATCGACTCCGTTGCATTGTCCAGGACAAGCAACTCTCACGCGGGCTTTACTTTCTGTGCCTGCGCTCTCGAAGCTCGGCGGCACCATGCCACAGAGAGTAGATGCTCCGTCTGGCGCACCCAGCAAATCTTTTGTTTTCGACTGATTGTACGTTCTTGGCTTGCACGCAACTTGAAATGAACAAACTGCAGCCATGATTCCAGCAAAAATGAAAGTATTCATGGCCGTTATTTTTCCTCATGAGGTTTGCTTTCTGCTCATAGCGTGTTTCGACTGCCTCGAATCTTTGAGGAAGGAAAAAATTGCACAATGCCTCAGGCTCCTGACATTGCTATAAGCAAAAAAAGTCAGGAGAAATGTCATGGCCTCTAAAAAGAGTCATTTTCTGAAATTATTTTTTGATGGTGTTGTTGTTTTTCTTCTTTTGCTCACATGTGTTCAGTTGGGTTTCAAAAGTGTTAATGCTTCAGTGGATGTTCTGCCGCGTCCAACACCAAAACATACGCCTAAGCCTCCTCCAACAGTGACACCACGTCCTGCTCCTGCTCGCCCGATTTCCGTGACAAGGCCGTCTCGCCCGATGTGGCTGACTCAAGGTGAAATTCACGCCCATGAGGGCGAATACGTTTGCAGAGTTCAGTGCGATAAGAAATGGCAAGATCTCGATTTGGACGTTTTGCAGGCCACCCGCGGTGGCGAGGATTGGGTTTCCTTTGAGGGCAAGCCCGTCAATTGCAAAGAAGATATGAGCGAACCGCCTCAATGGGTCTTGTATGCAGGCCATTGGACATCCGCTGGCAATGCTCCAGAAGATTCCCTTTGCTTTTTGGTTATGAGCGAAAGCCGCCAGCTTCATTGATACGATGAAATATCTTCATCGTGTCTGAGGCAAAAAGTGTCGATATCTTCTCCAAGCGTCGGTCGCCGGAGACTTCGAAAAAATGCTTTCAGTTGAGATCTCAAATTTGGCAGTTTTGTTGATTCTGGCCGAAGCTGGTTTCATCTATCTTTTCATACGGAGCGAGCGTGTGCGTTCCTGGGCAGATGTCGTCTGCTGTGGCCTGCTCGGTGCGTTTGTGCATCTTCTGTTGCTTCAGTTTGGAAATATTCGTTCAGAGGAGTGGGAAGTACTTTCGGCTTCAATACTTGTCTTGAGTTTTTCTTTCATGGGCTGGACCATGAATCGAGATGATGAGCATATTCCGAAAATTGCGCCATCGTTAGCGCACTTTAGCAACGTGAGTGATGGAATCGGTGCTTTGGGTACTTCTGCTCACGATGAGCGTCTTTTAGCTCTAGGTGGCATCTCGGCGCGACTTGTTCACGAAGTTAATCAGCCTCTGAGTACCGCGATATTACGCATCCAAGAAATGAAGCGAGCAAGAAAAAATAGCGATGAGCATTCTTTAGACAAATGTATTGCTAGCATCGAAATTCAGCTTCAGCATGTTGTACAACTCACACAAGCAGTCAGGAGTTACTCTTCTCCTGATAGTCAGGCTCAGACCGGTTTTGTTGAGGTGAGTGAAGTTTTTCAACTTGTCCATGATTTGAGTGAAGTGTGGACGTCTGGCAATGGAATTGAATTCAGATGGCCTGCAGAGTTCCCTCTCATTGTGGTGTCTGGTGGCCGAACTTTGCATGCTCAGGTATTGATGAATCTTATTCGAAATGCAGTGGATGCTGTCTGTGAGCTTCCTCGGCAAGCTCACAGATGGATTGAAATAGAGATCTCAGAGCAAGGCGGTTCGGTTGAAATTTCGGTGACCAATGCCGGGCCCGCTGTGGGCAAAAAAACTCAATCGAATCTTTTTAGGCCGTTTTTTTCAACCAAGCGTATGGGTCAAGGCCTGGGTTTGGGATTATCTATCTGTCGTGAACTTGTTGAGTCGGTGGGTGGCGAAATCTGGTATGATGAAAATTCGCCAAACCCAAGATTTGTGGTCAGTTATTCCTTTTTGCCCTCAGTGCAAGATGAGCTAAACGCTGAGTCGTCATTGACGAATTATCAAGACTATAAAGAAGTCGCCTGAATCTTGCCTAAAAGCGAAAGCCAACCCCAGCAGAGAAACCAAGTGTTTCAAATTGTGCCTTTGTGACTTGTCCATTCACGAGTGGCAGCTGAAGACTCATGCTGTTGAAGTCTAGGTTAAACTCAGTGAAGGCCCATTTTTGAATGGGCAGGTAGATACTCAATCCTGCAAAAATCGGCGCACCCTGGATCGAAAATTTTTCACTTGTGTTGGTTGATTCTCCGTCTTCCACAATAGGCGTGGAAATTGAATCGCCAAATCCAATTCCACCAGAAACTGCTACGCGAGTCGTGCCTGCGATAATTATTCCTTGTTCTGCGTAAATTCCGAATCCCCGACCACTCACGTCACGTAAGGCTGGAAAGAGTTGATCAGAGTCGCCGCCTGTTGCAATTATTGCCGACTTGTTTATGAAACTATTATATAAAACGGCACCAGCTTCCGTCGAAAGTTGCGAGTTCAGAGAGAGAATTCTTGCTCCGGCTTGAATTTTTAGAGTTTGGGTAGACAGCTTTTGCATACCCAGAACTTTTCCATCTTTGACAAGATCAATGGAAGGTGACGTGGAGGTGCTTGTCCAATGAATATCGCTGGTTCCTTGCAAATTTATTTTTGCGATTTGTGCAGGCTCTCGTGGAAAAAAACTAGATGCGCGCAGTCCGAAGCCACGTTGCGTGTAGCCAGGGCTCAAAAATTTATTCAGAGCCAAGCCAGGCAAGCTATTTTGGTAAACAACATACTGAGGAGCAATGTGAAGTATTGAACTTTCATTTGAAGGGGAGTCTTTGCGAGTCGAACCGGCTTCAAGACTCAGAGGTCTGATTGTGAAGCCTGCCAGAGAAGAGCATTTTTCCTCACCGACGATCACAGTAGCAACCAGGTTTCCAGAAGGACGACTGAGACGTTCTAACCTGACAACTGCCACCCTATTTTTTGAATCATCTAGTACTTCAGCTAATTCGCCTTCATTCATTCCACGAATCTTGACCGGAACGATACAGGCAGTGCGTTGAATGTTTTTTCGCCCTTTACCGATCTTTCCGCTCACTCCGTCTTGGACTTTGGTTGGAGTTTGTCCATAGGCAAGCAGCGTCGGGCCGCAAAAAAGAAAGATCACCGAAGCAAGCAACGTTGTGACTGGGGAACAGCGTTGTTTGTGCAAGCTTTTAGGCGCGCAATACGGTTTTAATGAAAGCTCACTTTTCATGAATCAAATGTCTGTTATTGCAAGAAAATCAACAAGGAAAAAAATTGCAGGGCTCTGACCAAATCTATTCCAGTAAACTGCAAGCGAGGTGTCTTTGATGTTATTTTCCAACGGGGTTCTGACATCCGCTGTGGCGGCAAAGTTGTTCTTCTCCCCCGCTCCTCTTGTTGAAGAGACGAGCATGGCGCGTTTGCAGCCAGTGCTCGAATCATTCCCGGGTTTTTTAGATCACTCGTTTCAGTCTTCCGTGATTCAGACAGGAAGCTGGCATTGGGATGGAATTGAGCTTCATGCAAGCAAATTTAAAATTGGCTTTGAAGCGAATCGTCATGATCCGTTTTGGTTCGCTGGATTTTATCCGGCAACAGATTTGACCGCAGATGGCTTCTCTTTTTCAGCAGGGCATAGGCTAGATGCGATTCAGGCGAAGAGTTTCTTTGCTGAACACATGCGCATAGGGAGTTGGCAGATCGCCGAGCCAAAGCCTATTTTTCAAGTCGAAAATGGAGAGTTGGTGAGTTGGTGGAAGCTTCGTACGGACCGAGGGCGTGTTTACTGGATGCGCGAATCCGACGGATTTTGGGGTGAAGAGGTGCCTTTGCCACTTCATGCAAAGGCAAAAGCTTTGCTTTACCGAGAGAACAAGGTGGCCTCTGCTGAGGCTGGGCTTGAAGAAATTCAACTTTCTGACCTCCTCGATGTTTCGTATCTTAGGAATAAGTTTTTCCGTGTGTTGAATTGTCAAGGAAGTAAGATTTCATACGAGAAGTGTGGAAATTATGCGCGTTCTGTGAGTGGATTTTACAAGTATCCCTATGAATCTTCCGAATATTCAGAGATGGTCGGATATTACTCCATTCAACGAGCAATGGAGTGGCATCGGGGTATCCAAAGCGATACTCAGAAAACTTACTTCGAGAATTTTGCACTCAAAGGTCCAATCGATGTGTTTGTTCGAGCCGATGCCAATAATGCTCCTTTTTATGTACCTCGAAGCTCAACACTAGAAAGTGACAACCCAGCGATAGTTGTCTCAACGGGAGCTGAAGATAATGTCACATCCGGCACTCTTTCTTTTTTAAGCAAAGATTCCGATGTTCTATTTCATGAGTTTTCTCATCACATCATTTATCGATCGGTTCAGCCCAATACTTCTGCGAGTCAGGCAAGGGTTATTCAAGAGGGGTTAGCTGATTATTTTGCTTATGCAATCACAGGGAATAATCGTCTTGGTGAAAGCATTTATGGAGGAGAACCTCTGCGGCAGGGAAATTTGAGCAGTGCGCTCGCCTCTTCCCTGTTTAGTCCCTCTGGGAGCTGGAACCCATATAATGTTGGAGATATTCTTAGTTCTGCATTGTGGAGCCTGCGGCAAACTTTTACTGAGTGGAAAGATGGTTACAATCAAATCGATAAAATTGTCTGGGATGCCATCGATTTGCTTCCGCCACTCGCAACAAATTATCAGTTTGCATGCGCAGTTTATGTGAGTGCGGGAAATTTTGAAAAGCAAGAGAATCTGACCACTGGTTCGCTGCGTTCACCCGTTGCAAATGAGTTTGTGAAACGTTTATTCTTCACATCAGCGACGCCCGACGCAAATGCATTATGCCCACCAATCAGTTCTATACTTCGCGATGTTGATGTTGAAGAATCCCTGGAGAGTGGCTTGCCTCTCATAGAGACTCCGAAAAATTCAGTCACATTCACTGGAGAGGGAAAACCAGCTCTTCCACCTTTCAGTGGAAGCTTGTATCAGCCAATTCAGCCACGTCGCACAGTTTGCGGCTCAGTTGCGTCGAGTCCAGCCCTTGCGAAGGGGCCGTCACTATTTTTCATCTTTGCGCCGGTTGTTATCGGATCGATGCTTCATAGATTTGCTCGATGGCGGAATCGCTTCCCGAAAAAGTCCCGCGTCGTTGAAGCCAAATGAAATCTGGCCTCGCATCTTGCAACCAAACGCCCCCACGGATACGTCCTCCGGCGTCTATCTCTAGGCGGTATCTGTAGAGTGCTGAGCTCACGGCAGGGCGTTCGAGAAGTTGCCCTAGCGCATTCCACTGTGCTTCCACTTCCATCGAGTAATGCATTTCAGTTTCGATGGTGATCTCTTTTGTTGTCCCTGGTGCAGAGCCAGGCGAAGGACCTTGCCTGGCAATTTCCCTGCTCTGGAACCTATAAATGGGCTGATTCCAAACTTCGCCCATCCTTGCTACGTCGGCAACAAACCCTTCCTTCAAAATCCCAAGCTGGTTTGCAATCACGATGTGAAAGGCTCCGGCATTTGCATCTCGACAGGGCGGCGTATTCAATCCCAACGTTCCGAAGGTGTTACAGCGTGCCCCGAGGCCAACGGCAGGTGCCGAGTTACGTGTTGCCATATGCCAAGTGAGGAGAGCTTTCACGTCCGATGAACCGAACGAAACCGAAATACCATTCGCACCCTTCAGTGTCACAGGTTGTGGTTCGCGGAATTCTATTGCCGCAGGTGCCCAACCATGACACAGGCCTTCCCATGCCGCTGCTCCAGGGTATGTTCGCTTTCGTTCGGATTTTACCGTTGGAAAGTCGAAGCGGCCCGTGAAGATATCTAATTTTTCAGCCGGAGACAGTGCGGAGATCTGTTGCTGAGTCATCGACTGAACCGATTGTCTCGAGGGCAAGCTGTAGGCAAATGGGCTGCCTGAAGGACTCAACCAGCGGTAAGCAATGCCCGCTCTTTGAGTCGACCAATAGGAATCAGACCAAGGAATTCGATCGATCCGACCCGACATGGGTAATTTGTCGAGACGTACTTCGTATGTTCTGCCGAAGCGTGATGGCTCATTGATGACATCCCATGCTTCGAAAACACGAGACTTTCGCTGCGTTTCATCTTCATATGAACAAGCAGAAAAACTAAAAATTGCGATCGGAATTAGAGCGGCTACGGCAAAGGAAATTCTAGAATGTGCAGAGTCGGTCGTCAGTTTCTTGCGGAAATCCTGAGCTGCCAGAGTCGAAGGTGCTTTCATCGCGACGCCCCCCTCGAAAAAAGACGTGCGGGTAAAACCCCCGCGCGTCTTAGGAAAGGCTAAGCTTAATTTCTCGACTTTCCGATGGCGTTATGTTGATTAAATGCACAGATTCAATTTCTCTTTGTTTCATTATGGTTTTCTGTGCATCGCGGCTTGCGAGGCAGACTCTTTCAAATGCTTCGACAGCGCTCCGGTGATCTAAATAGGCATCATAGGGCGAATCATAGGGGCTAAAATATTTATGGACATCCCCATCATGGGAATACTTGATGCACATGTAGTAAAAGTGATCGCTTGTTTGCAGCTTGCGCCATTGTTCTTTCAAGACAGGTGAATTCAGCGAATTTACCAAGGGTTCAAGCGCCATAATTCTATCGAGAGCTTCCTCTTGCAGGGGGTTGCTGAGCCATGCGGAGAGATCGCGTTCGGTGTCAGCCCAGCTCGTAGGAACTGGAACAGACATTGTGCTGCGTGACTCAAAATTGAGGGCTTCTTCGACACCAACAAAATGAAGATTCGGATGAGAAACGACCCTGTGAATAAGATCTTCGAAGAAGTGGAAGATTCCTGAGTCAGCCCATTGGTGTTCACCAAAGGTTTCATAGTCCATGAAAAGTCCGATGAATTCATGCTTGCCGTCGAGCAGCGACTCAAGCCAATTGACATAGCGATCTGCTGTGAGCGGCCAACTTGCCCAGTTGCGATCCGAGAAGCGGAAAGCCATGTCGTCGGAAAGTTTGTAGCTCTTGGGCAAAAGTCTGAGACCGCTCTGTGTTGGGTGCTTGAAAATGTGGTGTGCATTCCAGCCCTGGGGCAGCCAGGGATCCCATCCTTCGAGAAGGCATCCTTCGAAACCGAGTTGCGACACCATTGTGCCAATCGAGTCAGAGTAGATAAGTTCCGTGTTGCGGAAAACGCGCGGAACTTTATTGAAAAGTTCTTTCAGGGTCACAAGTTGCTCTGCCACTTGACTCCTGAATTCGCTGGGAGAACGCAGCGCAGCAAGCGAGTGGTGTGACGTCTCGCAAATGATGTGCGCATTGGGAAGGCGGCCGAGGAATGAGTACAATGCATAAAGATTTGGATCATATTCTTTGCACTGACTCAAAAAAGTGCCGCTAAAGGAAAATGAAACTCTAAAGTCGTTTGGATATTTCAGAAGCAAATGTTCGAGCAGTTTACCCATGGGCCAGTAGCATTTTTCAGCTACCTTATGAAAAACGCTTCTGTTTTTTTCGTCGCTAAACAAACTCTCTGCGGGTGCATTTTCATCGAGTCTGACTTGACGCAAACGATAGGGCTGATGAACCTGAAAATAAAAGCACAGGGCAACCATATTGATAGACTCCGCAGGAAGAATTTGTCCGGGAGCTTACCTGTAAATTTGTTTCCGCAACATGATCGGGGTGTCATCTTGATGCTGAACTCAGGAAGGCGGACAACTTGACAGCACAATTTTCAGAAGTGTCGACCGAACGACAGGGAAGAGGTGCTTCAAGAAGCTTGCGAATATTGAGAATTCCCGCTCCGTGTTTGTCGGTGTTCCATCCGGGAGGTGTTTCCATAGCCATTTCGCGAGCCACCGCCATAAACAATTTGCTGATGTTCTTTTTACCATAGAGCTTTGCCAGCGCGCTTGAATTGTGATGCTGCAACCAAAGCGCGGCAGCCCCTGCAGAGAAGGCGGTGGAATAACTTGTACCACTCGAGCGACGAACTATGCCCTGCAATGTCATTTCTGCGCCGTTTCGAGAGAGGATTTGGCTCACTTGTTGAAGCTGTGAAAGTCGAGGCGGATTTCGTGCATTTCGATCTATACCGAAGTGGCAAACGTCTTCTCCGGGGGCTGCCCAAGATATGTTTTTGCCGCTGAAAGCTTCCTGCCAATGTCCTAGAGGGCGCGTAGATGCGGTTACGCTAATGACGCCTGGAAGATTTGCTGGCAACGGCACAATGTCGATAGGTAACGTTTGTCCGGCTGCTGCAACTACGATAATTCCTTGTTCCAGAGCTTCATTCACAGCGGTTTTTATAAAATTCTTTTGGTCAAAGACCGCGCCAAGGCTAATTGTCATAACTTGCGCACCCAGTTTGGTTGCGAGGCGAATTCCCTCGGCAAGATTGCGCAAATCCGCTGTTCCACCCGTTGAAATGTTTCCAACCATAACAACACTGTCGGTCACTTTGATTGGTAGCAAGCGTGCCCAAGGTGCAACGCCTTTGAAACCCCAACCTGGAACATTCGTTTCTGGAAGCGAGCCAACGATCAAGCTTGCAGTCTCGGTGCCATGGCCAAAGTTCGGTGCTTTAGGATTGTTGTCGATAGCTGGTAAGTGGGGTTGGACAAAGTTCATAATTCCCATGAATGAATTGATTTTCGGTCCCCAAAGAAGCCCGGCTGAGTATAGCCCAGAGTCAGAATTTCTCTGCAGGGCAGGGAAGGGAATAATTCCCGTATCGATGTGAGCGATGGAGATTCCATCACCGGGAAGCTCTTTTTTCGCTGCGTAAATAATTTCTTGTGCTTGCTCAATTTCCAATTGTTCCCAGGCCCAATGACAATCGTCGGACGTAAGTCGATCGCGAAAATTTGCTTCCTGAACTGCTGCGGGATTGCGAAGATTATCGGTATGCTTTTGGTTTTGTGCAAAGCCAGGCTGTTCGGTAGTCATGAGCATTGAAATGAGACTTAAGAGCGTGACCGAATACTTCGACATCGTTCACCTCCGAATTTGATTTTCGATTCGGGCGAGGGAGGAGACTTTTACAAACAGGAAGTCTCCCCCTGATTTGGCAGGTGAGCATGGCGGGACGTTGTTCAGGATGAATCTAGACATCTCATGAGATGCTTTCCATACGTTGAACAGCGCGGCTTGTGACTGTCTTAACGTACCCAAATGCATGAGATGTTTGGAATCGATTAAATTCTTATTTAGGTAAGATTGGTTATTGTTTTAAGGGATTTATCCAGTTCCTGATTTCTTCACTCGAAATAAGGAAAGAGTTCACTATTTCATCTGCGCATTGTGAATTGATTTCAGCCGAATTCTGAGTTGCAGATTTTTCTAGATGTGAACACAGATTTGCCATGCCTTGAGCGCCGATATTTGCGGCGGAGCCTTTCAGGCGATGAGCAATTCGTACGACAGTCTCAAGCTGCGCGCTCGTGATGGCACTTTTCAAGTCACTGAGTAACTGCGGAGTTGTTTTTTCGAACAACTCCACAAGCTCAGCGAGAAGATTGTCTGTTCCAGGCGGAGAAAGCTCTTCAAGAGCGCGCAACAAGTCGACGTTGAGGTTGACAAAATTTCCAGAAACTTCATTCATTCCAAAATCCAATTCGGCTAACTTTTGTATCTGGAAGTTCTTCACAGTGCGTTCAACATCGGAGTCACGTTGGTTTGAACATCGAGGCTCAATCCCGCTCCGTAAACAGATTGGATTTTCACGCTACTTGAAACACCTTCGAGAGCTCGTCGCAGTTCAAAAAGCTTTCGATAGAACGCGTTATCGCTGACGCGCACTGGGCCCCATGCCTCACGTTTGAGAGTTTCTTTGGGGACAACAGTTCCTTTTGCCTTGATGAGCTGTGCGAGGAGGAGAGTTTCTACAGGTGCGAGGAATTGTCGTCCGATTGGGCCTGTGACCACTCTATGAGCCGTATCCAAACTTACATCTCCGGCCGCCAATGCACTTTTTGCGGCACGATCTTGAAGGTGAGCAAGTCGTGTTTGGAAGCGCGCTTGAACCTCGCGAGGCTTAATGGGCTTGAGCAAAAAGTCGTCGGCACCCTTTCGAAAGGCATCTACAAGCCAGTCATCAGCTGGGTCGGCTGTGATAACAATAATAGGGCAGTAAGGCCATCGAGCGCGCAATTGCGGAACGATGTCGAGGCCAGACTGATCGTTTGCTAGATGGATATCAACGAACACGGCAAGCGGTTCGATTGTAGGTATCCGTGAAGAAAATTCGGTGGTTGTTGAGAAGGCAAGGGAGCGCAGAGAAATCGATTTTTCGATAATCCGCGACACCATTGGATCGTCATCAAGGGTGATCACGTATTGGTTACCTGCCAACTGCTGCATTTTTCCTCCAGATGTCTCTCGCATAGAATTGTAATTCTGTTTCCTGAGGAGGTTTCTTAGCGAAACGTTCCCGAAACGCCAGAGTTCGGGCGGACGCTTACCCAATTGTAAGATGCATCGCAATCAAAAGAAAAAAACCAAGCATCTTTGATGATTTGCTTGGTTTTGACGTGTAGCAGTTCAGTTCTCGTCAGTAGCTCTTTTTAGGAATGACCGGGCAGAAGCTAGATTTCTTCTATCTTTGAGAACAGCGTTGAGAATATTTCCTTTGCTGTCGGTGGAACGGTACATGTATTTCCATTCTCCGTTAACTTTTACGTACGATTCTTCAACGTTGAGTCCTGTTTTTAATCCTCGTGATGCACGGCGAGGCTTTCTCGACACAACCTCCCCGAATTTCTGGACCCACTCGAAAACTGTCTTGTGTGAAACTTCTACGCCATGTTGCATGAGTTTGTCAGAAACAGCTCGGTACGTGAGATTGTCTCTTTGGTACCAAATGACGGCCAATTCAATGACTTCCCAAGGATACCGATGTTGCTTGTCGAGTCTGTCGCTCATTTTTTCTGTCCTTTTGAGGAGGGCGTGTCAGCAAAATCCGACCGACAGTCTTTTCGATTGTTCAGGCGCAAAGTTTAGGGATTTTTATTTTAGTACTTACGGGTGTTTACGATAAAGAAAACCATAACCGCATCGGTCGGACACAATACACCAGTGCAAGCTCGCAAGATTGACGCCTTTCCAGAGGCATGTTTGCGGTACTCTCTAGGGACCAGTTTAGGGAGTGCGGTTGATGACTCGCCACGTTAAGAAAATATTGGTTTCAACCTCACTCTTAGCGTGTTTGGGTGTGCCTCCCGCGTTCGCTCAAGTTTCGTTTAAAAAAAATCTGAAAAATCAGCCCGCACCCAACGAAATTCGTGCTGCAGAGCTCGTTTCCGGGGCAAAAAGAAAACTTACAAATGGGCAATTTGTACAAGCCGAAAGCGACCTGCTTTCGGCGCGACCTTTGATAAGCGACCCTCTGTTGCGGGTTCTCTGGAACTCACTGAATGTTGACTTAATGGAGGCTAAAGGGAATTGGGCAGAGGCTGCGTTTTATGGGGCAGCGACTTTGCGAGAGTATACTTCTTTGGTTGGTTCTGAGGGTAAAACTTCTTCCCTGCAATGGAACTTTTCTGTCCGAGGAATCTTTTTCAAAACCCTCAAGAATCACATGTTAGCGGGACTCGTTGTCGATTCATTTGTTTTGTTTGAAAGGCGCAAAAACGAATTGTCGCGTGAAATGTTTTCCAGCGACGAAGAAATTATTTTGAAGAAGCTGGCCGACGAATTACGCAGGATCGATCGAGATCAAGAAGCGCAAGTTGTTGAGAAATTAATCTTTAGAAATTATCCATTCTTAAGTCTTTCTTTGCGTGAATCATTGACGCCCGACACAATTTGTCGATTGGATGAAGAAATCAACAGTGCGCCTGATAAGAAGGGACGTGCTTCAGGTCTCGTTCAACGCCTTGGTGCACGCGAAGATATTCGCAATTTTGTCTTTTCGATGATGGGACTGCCTGCCGCGTTAAAAATTATTCACTCATCAATTGATTCATTATCTGGGCAAACCCGTTCTGAGTTACTTGATCTTGTGGAGTGGCTGCACTCGGTGCGCGAGTATAATTTTGCTCTCGACATCACCAATAAACTCATTCTTTCGCAGAACTTTGAGCCACCGTTTACTCGCGATCGACTTGTCATGTTGCACGCAAAGAATCTCAATGGTGTGCATCGCCCCGTTGAGGCAGCCGCATTCTATCGCGGACTTATCCTTCAGTATCCCGAGACCGACATCGCGAATACTGCTAGGCCAAGATACGTTCTTTCGCTTCATTATGCTCAGAAATACGTTGATGTAGCTCGGGAGGCTTCGAGTTTGGCTGGACTACTGCGTCAGCGGGATGTGACCTGGCGAACGTTTTGGGCTCGCTATCTGAGCAAGCAGTTTTCCCTCGCTCTTTCAGCAACGGAGCATGAGTCGGGAAATGAGCAAAGAGCTCGGTTTCAATATTGGCGAGGGCGTGCATATGAAAGTGATGGTTTGCACAGAGAAGCTAAGGATGTTTTCAAAAAGATTCCACACGTCGACAATGCATCGCACTATGGTTTATTTGCAAGTTGGCGACTCGACACTTCTCCAGTCCAGCCTGTCTCTGTTCAGAGAGCCGGGGTTGCCTTGGCTGCAAAAAAATTAACACAGTTTGACATCGGCGAAACTGCAGCTCTTAAAAACAAAGCTAAGTTTTCAGAGCGCTATGCGATGCACGAAACCCTGATCGATGCTGGGTTAGGTGACCTAATGCGTGGCCCGCTGCGCAAGCGGCTTCAGACACTCGGGGCCTCTGGCGGGGAATTAGCGGAAGTGTTGGTTGCGGCCGGTGATGCACATGCGAGCGTTCAGTTTGCATCGTCTCAAAGAAAAATAAACGGCAGTGTCCCAATGGGACGAACGAAAGACTGGAAAGTGTTTTTGGCAAAAAACACAGAATCAATGAAGCTGCTTTATCCTAGCCCATACCGAATTCAAGTTGCTGAGGCGGCGGAGAAGTTTGGAATTAGTCCTTGGTTAGTTCTTAGCATCATGCGGGCAGAGTCATTGTTTCAGCCGCAGGTTGTGAGCAATGTCGGCGCTCGTGGTCTTATGCAAATTATGCCAACATCAGGCGCGCGCATTGCAGAACTTACGGGTTATCCCGATTTTGAGCCTGCACATCTCGACAGGCCAGAAGTGAGTATCGCCTTTGGCGCGTTGTATCTGGCGCGTTTGTTGACCTACTACAGCGGTAATCTGCCGCTTGCCATTGCAGCCTACAATGCCGGTCCTGAAGCGATAGATAGATGGCTCAAGAGAAATTCAGGAATGAGTTTGGATGAGTTTCTGGAAGACATTCCATTCGAGCAAACGCGTAAATATGTTGCGACCGTGCTGACCAACATGGAGGCCTACAGCCGAATTTATTCAAACGGCACGAAGGGCGTTGCAGTAAATCTCTCCGCGACACTTCCAATGCCCCGAAATGATTTGGAAATCTTCTGATATAAGAACTTCTGGCGTTTTGTCGCGTGCTGTTTTATACGCCGAGCTGCCCGTTCGAGGGTGCCGTTTTTTTTGAATAAAGTAGGAGATTTGGTGTGTTCAACCCGCGCTCCCACGCATCCTGGAAGTTCCTGGCCGCTGATTCGAATTCCGGATTGGTCGACGAAACGTCGCCAATTCTCTCAATCAATGGCGTTGAAAAAGTTTATCCGAACGGCACTCGTGCTCTCAAAGGCGTGAGCTTCGACGTTCCTCGTGGGAGTTTTGTGGCCGTCATTGGCCTGTCGGGCTCTGGCAAATCAACCATGCTGCGCTGCATCAATCGAATTCATGAGCCTACAGCGGGCTCCATTCTTTTCGACGGTCAGGAGATGACAACTCTCTCTCCCAAAGAACTGCGTCATGCACGCCAGCAAATCGGTATGGTTTTTCAGCATTTCAATCTGATTAAGCGGCGTGATGTTCTCACCAATGTGCTTTCAGGTAAGCTGGGGCAGATGGCTGAATTTCCCTTTGGCGGAATTTTTAAGAGATGGCCAAAGGAATGGATCGAAGAGGCACATGCCGCTCTTAAGTTGGTCGGCATCCCTGACAAGGCTTTAGTGAGAGCAGATGGTTTGTCGGGCGGTCAGCAGCAACGTGTCGCCATTGCTCGAACGCTGATGCAGAAACCAAAACTTCTTCTTGCCGATGAGCCTGTGGCGTCACTTGACCCGTCTACGAGTAATTCCGTCATGCAGTATTTGAAGATTCTCAATGAAAAGCATGGCGTCACTGTCGTTTGTAATCTTCACTTTTTGAGCCTCGTCCGCGAGTACGCAACTCATGTTGTGGCGCTTCGGGGTGGTGAAAAGGTGTTCGAAGGAAAGCCTTTGGACATCACGCCACAATGGTTCAAAGATATTTACGGCGAGCAGGCCAAAGAAGTGGAGATTCACTAAAAATGCGTATTCCATCTTTTGTTCCTTTGGTTGAGAGCGAGCGCCGGTCGAGAGAAGTGACCGGATTTGTCATTGAAATTCTCGTGTGGGCCTATTTGGCGTTGGTGGCGGCTCGCATCATTTGGTGGGACATCGCACTGCCTTTTGTTGAAGGTTATGCCATTGATGATGTCCCACGCGCTTGGGCCGTCTCGTTCATAGAATCACTTGCCTATGATAGCCGATATTCCGAGTTTAGCTGGAAAGCATGCGGCATAGTGTTTGTGCTTGGTGCATTGATAGGTGCAGGAGTTGGCGCAACCGGACGTGGATTTGGTCCTTGGGTTGCTAGTATTTCGAAACTTCAGGTCAATAACCCAGAAGATTCCATCCGTATCCGTGAGCATTGGTCGCTTGCGCGCAAGGAAGGCATCTTGCTTTTGTTGCTCACAATTCTCACTGGTTGGGTTCTCACAAAAGTTCAAATTAGCAAGATGACTGAACTGGTTGGACTTCAGAGTTTTGCTCGGCTTGTCCTGCAATTGGCCTGTGGCTTGCCTCTCATTGGTCAACCGTTATTTGTCGTGCTTGAATCTATTTTCAATGGAATTATCGCACTCAGCAATACGTTTGGTTCCGTTTTCAACTCAACTTCTGAGCCATTGCCTCGATTCGCACTTGAGTGCGTGCCAACAGATGCGTCGTACTATGGAAACGCAGTTTCGAAGTTGCTCGAGAGCGTTTATCTCGCATTTATGGCTACATTTTTTGCAGTTCCAGTGGCCTTTGTTCTGGCTTTTTTCGGCGCAAGAAACCTCACAAGGCATTCATTTGTAACACGTCTTTCGTATACAGTTGTTCGTCTTTACATCAATATCACTCGCTCTATTGAACCCATTATCTGGGCGATCTTGTTTTCAGTTTGGATAGGAATTGGTCCGTTTGCTGGAGCGCTCGCTCTCATGGTGCATAGTGTTTCAAGTTTGGTGAAACAATATTCTGAGGCAATCGAGGGCGTCGACGACGGTCCTATTGAAGCTTTGGAGGCAACTGGAGCGAGTCATGTGGCAGTGGCTTGGTTTGCAGTGGTTCCGCAGGTCATCCTCCCCTATTTGGCTTTCACCATTTATCGTTGGGATATCAATGTGCGTATGGCAACGATCATTGGTTTGGTGGGTGGCGGTGGCATCGGTGGACTCCTGATTCAGGAGCAGGGACTTGCTCACTGGACTCAAGTGGGAACGCTGGCTGCGCTGATCTTTATCGTAGTTTGGACCATGGATTTTCTCTCGGCTAAGGTACGCGAAGCAATTCAGTGAAGGCCCCTTCAATGCGTGTGGTTCACCTCGGGCTGATTAAATATAAAGATGCACTTGCGCTGATGGAGGAACTTCACAGCGCAATTGCTTCAACCTCTGACCACGAAGAAACTCTTCTCATTGTAGAACATCCGCCTGTTGTCACAATGGGATTGCGCGAGCGGTCTCTTGATCTTGTGACACCAGAAGATCAGCTCCAAGTTCATGGAGTCGACTTTGAAAAAATAGACCGAGGTGGGAGCGTCACGGTTCACGAACCCGGGCAGTTGGTTCTTTATCCCTTGATGCGTGTTGACGCGCGTAGGTTAACAGTGCGTCGGTTAGTTTGGGCTCTTGAGGAAATTATGATTCTTGAATGTGCACGCTGGGGGCTCTTGGCTGCAAGAGACGAAATCAACCCGGGTGTTTGGGTTGCACAAAACAAGATTGGCGCTGTGGGTGTTCGAGTGGCAAATCATGTCAGCAAACATGGTTTGGCTCTGAACGTTTCAAACACTCTGGGCACGTTCTCCCATATCGTTCCGTGCGGAATTCACGGACGTGGAGTGACATCTTTAAAAAATTCCGAAATCGCCAATCACAGTGAAATGAATCTGCCGCTCATCGGAAACCGGATGGCGGCAGATTTTGAGAAACTAGTTTTGAAATTTCGGGCCGACTAAAAAATATTCAACCCCAAATAAGCATGCTGTTTATTTCTTAGCAACGAGCTTGAGTGTGAGCTCGAATTCGTCGCTGATGATTTTGTCAGCAGTCAGTTCTTTGAAGAAGTTACCAGAGCCGTATTTCAATCCCCACTTGGTGCGGTCGATTTTGATTGTGGCTTCGCCAGATGCGACACCCTTTTCAGCAGATATTTTTGCCGGAAAAGTGATTGAATTGGTTTTGCCGATCATGGTGAAGTCACCTGAGACGGTCACTTCATTTTTGTTCTTAGGGTTTGGCTTGACACCGGTGATTTTGAAAGATGCATTTGGGTGTTTTGCAACATCAAAGAAATCAGGGCTCGCAAGATGGCCAACGAGTTTCTTTTGATAATCCGGCGTACCCTTAAGATCTTCATTGCTGATGCTGCCCATGTCGACAACAAAATTTCCCGCAGTGAGCAAGCCTTTTGGATCGAACGTGACCGAACCTTCTTTGATGCTGATGTTGCCATTGTGGGCACTTCCCATTTTCTTGGTACCCTTCCAGCCAACGCTGCTTGCCGAAGCATCAATCTTCAGAACGTCAGCGGCAAATGCTGGAACAGCAAAAAGTGCGGATGCGAGCGCGAAAAAAGATTTGTTGAACATGAAAACAATCCCCATAAAAATGAAAGTCACCCCAGATGGAGTGACATGATTATCCACGCTTCTCGGATGGAGACAAGAGGTGACAGAAACGTCACAGGGCTGGTGGTTGCGGAACAGGGGCCTTGTATTCGTAAATGCGTTGTTCGACTTTTACGCCGTTCCACGAATAGAATTCTTTTTCAAAGCGTTTTTTGTTGCCGTCCGATGCCTTTTTACCAGGAATTGTTACGTTGGCGTATCCGAAAATTCGGCCGTTGAATCCTTCAAAAAGGTTGTCCACGGTGATTTCTTTGACTTCAATTTTGAAGCCACGAGTCAGAGCCGCGACTCCATTTATGTCGAGGGTGTTTTTGGTCAGCGTTATTGCACCCTCCAATCCAGCGTCACCAACGTTGGTAGGAGAGGTCATTGTGGTTACATAGCCGTCGGCTAAAATGTGAGGCTTAAACGCCATGGAATATTCTGGAGCCGCTGCGTTCGAACGCCCTGGGTTCAATTCCAAATCGAGATTGACACTGCCGCGCACGCCTATCTTTGCCTCAAGAGTGGCCGGACCTACAGGAACCGTGATGCTTTTGAAGGGTACATCGAAGGCTGTGCTCCAAATACGCCCCTCTTGCTCATCAATGCGGCCACGTCGGAAAACTTGTTTGCCATTTACGTAGATTTGAGTTTCTTTTCGTTCGGTTCCGTCATTCATGCGAACTGCACGCTGAACAATCTGTGCAATTGATGGCGACTCAGCATTCAAAAATCGCCCGGAGACCACATGGCTTGTGGTTCTGTCGAGTTCCACTCCTGCGTCTTCAGAGGAAAGTTCTCGTTGTGTTATTTGCCCGGTTGAGTTCACACTTGCGAGCTCATGAGAAATTTGGTGGCTCCACCGAGCTTCACTTTCGGGTGAGTTATTCTCTGGAAGGTTGTTTTTAAAAACGGGCTTTGCTGCTTGTGAATAGGCAACAACGCCAAGATCATCGCTTTGCGAACGCAGTGTCACACCGTAAGAGTTGAGCTCTCGCTCGATTCCGTTGAGTTCGAGCAAATATTGATTCAAAGGTACGATTCTGCCGTCGAAGAGCTCAACAGCGCTTCCAGACATTGGCGCCGAAGTAACGACATCGCGCTGGGTGAATTGCTTGTAAGGGAGGTATTTTGCTTGAGCGGGTGCCTTCAGTTTGATGTTGTTCAAATGATTTTGAGCGGCCTCGACGCGAAGGCTCAATGCGAAAGAGATTGCGACAACACCAAGCATGAGAGGGGTTTCTGCAACGAAGTTCATGGAACAACCTCCGATTAAAGATAAGTCAGAACAGGCGGTTATATTTCTTGCGAGAAAAACTATCGGAGCTTACATTGTCATACATTGAGTGGCAACGGTGAACACCGCGTTTCTTGGTAAATTTGAACTGAGGTATCGCGCTTTACAATGTCAAAAAATACTGAAATCAAAGAAAAAAATGCAGGCGGTCATCTGTTGGGCCAGCGCAGAGCGATGAGTCGTCGGTTCATTTTTTTTGCGAGCCTCTTTTTATTTTCAGGATTGGTTTTGATCCATTTTTCAGACAAAGATGATTCTATTTTTTCGCAAAATCCTCTTAAAAATGAATCTGCGATTCAGAAAAATAGTGTTCCCACTGCAGCAAGCGATATTGAATCATTGACACAGCAGGAGTCTTCCAATTCTATCCTTCCTTCATCTGTTGTGCCGAAAAATGCTCCAGTCATTGGAGAAGGCGAATTTGCAGCCATAGTTTCGGCGTCGAGCAGTCATGATGTTTTGTTGCGAAACAAAGCTCTCAATCAGTTGCAAATGATGGCGAAAAATAGAGAAAATTTGGCAATCATTCGTGAAGCGCTTTTGGGATTAGAGGCAACAGATGACGCATTTGCTCCTCTCGTGGCTGCCCTAGGAGCTGTGGGGAGTTCTGATGTCCAGGGGATGTTGTGCGAGCTTGTTGAGCAGAGAAGGGGGGATTGGCGTTCATTTTCTGCAATTATTCCTGTTTTAGGATTAATCGAGCAACCGTCTTCGGAAACTATCGAATTTCTCGTTGCTCAATCGCGTCTTTCTGACCGAGATTTCTCCTCAACAGCAGCTCTAGCTTTGGGTTCTATTGTGCACACACTCAGCAAAACTGATCGCAATAAAGGTGAAGATTTACTGCAGAGCTACATCAATAGAATAAAAGATTCAAAAGGAAATATTGAGGACATAAAAGAAAGCTTGGCTGTGCTTGGGAATGCCGGACTGCCCTCGTCTGCTGAACCAATTCTTGGTTTCTTGAACCACTCTCGAGCTGATGTTCGAGCTGATGCCGTGATGGCTCTCCGCTTTATGAATTTGCCAGTGGTTGAAAACAAGCTTCTTGCGCGGTTGGAATTCGATTCCGATGTTGAGGTTCGCATGCGGGTCGTTGATGCTCTCGTTCACTTGCCTGTCTCGGAAAAAAGCCTGTTGGCAGCGAAATCGATTTTGTCGAGGGAAAAGAGCGTCGCTGGTCCGTTGCGTGAAAAAGTTCTCGATTTGTTTTCACACTCCGAGCTGAATGCTGATGAAAGGCAGAAGTTAGCAGATTGGCTCACACGTTTCGCGGAAAATGAAACCGATAGCGCTGTGCGCAAAAAAGCAAATTCTATTCTTCATGAGCTCATCAGGCAGCGATGATTTTATCGTTTTTCGAAAACAGGGTGCTGTGGTCGGCTGTTTGATTTACATTCGGATTTTCCAATCCAAGTTCCCATAGAATTTGATTTTTGATGGGACGCATCCTCAAAGGGAAGAACCCAAAGAGGAATTGAATTGAGCTGCGCAATTTCGATGCACCGAGGCTGAAGCACCTGCGCTCCTGCTTTTGTGATTGCGAGTGCCTCGGAAAACGACATCTGCTCGAATTTTCTGGCAGCGGGGATCTTTTTGGGGTCTGCATCAAAGATGCCCTCCACGTCTTTGTAGAATTCCACGTGGTGCGCTGAAAGAGCCGCAGCTAAGGCAACGGCGGTTGTGTCTGAGCCGCCGCGTCCCAGTGTCGTAATGTCACCTGTTTTGGGACACACGCCCTGAAATCCTGCAACAATGACAATTTTATTTCCGGCAAGAGCGTTCAGAATACGTTGGGGTTTTACTTCGAGGATGCGCGCATCTGTGTGAGCCTCGTCAGTTAAAATGCCGCTTTGACTCCCAGTAAAGCTCACTGCGTCAAGGCCAAGTTTCGACAAGGCCATGGCCAAGAGCGAGATGCTGATTCTTTCCCCAACCGAAACCAACATGTCGAGCTCGCGAGAGGGTGGGTTGGGATGAACTTTGTGCGCAAGTGCTATGAGCTCATCGGTTGTGTCGCCCATTGCGCTCACGACAACAACCAGCGTTATATTCTCATTTATTCTTCTTCGGATGAGTTCAGCGATCTCAAGAAATCTTTCGGGGGAGCTGACTGCAGCTCCCCCGAATTTCATAACAATGCTTTTTTGTGAGGCAGTCATTTTTCAGCCTGTTCTGGTCAGGAGCTCGCGCACCGTGCGCTGGATTTCGTCCACATCGAATGGCTTTGTGATGTATTCATCGCAGCCGGCTTCGAATCCTCGGCGGATGTCTTCTTCTGTTTTATTGCCAGAAATGAATGCAACCGGCAAATCTTTGAGCATCGGTTTTGCTTTAAGAAGCCCGCACAGCTCGTATCCATCCACCCAAGGAAGATTGATATCGAGGAGGATGAGGTCGATGCGAGTGTCTTCGATGATCTTGGAGAGCTCCATTGCATCCTTTGCAACCAGAACCCGATAATTGTCTTTTTCAAAGATTCTCTTAATCGCGTTGCGCATCACTAACTCGTCGTCGACCACAAGGATCGTCTTAGTTTCGAGTCTTTTGGATGCTGCCCGGTAGTCGTCCAAGCTGACGACTTTGTTCTGGGCTACCGCTCGTTTGTTGAGCTCTGCAACCTGCTTTGACAAGGACTTGTCGCCGAATTTGCGCCTATTCATATCCACAACCTTGTTGAAGAGCGTTAGAACCGTTTTCAGTGTAACCGAGGCTTTCGGTTGGGCTCGATGGGCATCGTGTCCTGTGTTGTAAATTTGACTGACAAAAGCCGACGAGCGTATAATCTCGGGCGCTTTGGAAAAACAATACGTAACACAAAGCTCATTTGAAGTTCTCTATGGTTAGGAGGAACAATGATTGAGGTTAAGGACCTTGTGAAGCTCTACGGAGAGCGAAAAGTTTTGCATGGTCTCAACTTTTCGGTTGGCGTGGGGCGTGTGTGTGGTTTTCTCGGGCCAAATGGCGCCGGGAAATCGACGACTATGGACATTCTTGCGGGTTTGTTGGGACCAAGCGACGGGACCGCAAAAATTTGCGGTTTTGATGTCGTAACCCAAACCAGAGAGGTAAAAGAAGTTGTCGGGTACCTTCCAGACAATCCGCCTCTATATAAAGAAATGCGGGTTTCCGACTTTGTCCACTTCGTCGCAAAACTTCGCGGTGTGCCGTCAGTCCAGCGAAAATCTGCGGTCGATCGCGTTTTAAACGATTGCGACGTGACCGATGTGGCAGATCGCTTGGTTGGTAATCTTTCCAAGGGATATCGCCAACGAGTCGCTCTTTGTTCGGCGCTTGTGCATCAGCCTAAAGTTCTGATCCTCGATGAGCCTACAGAAGGTCTCGATCCAAATCAGATCGTTCACATTCGCGAATTGATTCGCAAGCTCGCCAAAGACAGAACTGTTATTCTCAGTTCACATATTCTTTCCGAAGTTCAGGCCACATGTGATGATGTCATCATCATTAATCAGGGACAAATTGCTGCTGAATCAACATTGGAAGATGTTGGCACTGGCAAGCCGTCCATAGTGTTTTCATTTGCAGACAAACTTGATTCTGCGATGACATGGTTCAAAGAAAAAACTTTTGTATCCAAGGTCGAACTCTACTCGGATAAGCCAAACAGCGTTCTTGTGAATTTCAAGGACGACTTTTACGGTGATGCAAGAACTGCGAACATGGTTCAGGTCAATAGTCAGCTTGTGCAGCAGGGCTATGGACTCACGAGTGTTTACGAGCATCGCACCGGACTCGAGTCACTGTTTTTCAATGCCATCAAAAGCCAGACCATGAATCTCGGGGGACAAGCATGAAAGCCGCCTTGACCATTGCTCAGCGCGATTTTCGCGGATTTCTCGGCACTCCTGTTGGATGGATTGCTGCATGCATTCTGTTCCTCGTTTCAGGATTGCTATTTACAATCGTCACCAACCAATTGTTGATGCGGGGTGAAGCCGTTGATCCGGTTGCCGATATTATGGGCAGCCTCATTGGTTTCTTGAATTACATCAATATTTTTGTGGTTCCGATTTTTACGATGCGTGTGATGAGCGAAGAACTCGCGCAGGGGACATTTCGGTTGCATGCCGGAGCCCCAATCACTTCTGGCGCAATCATCGCAGGCAAATTCCTGGGAATCATGCTCTACTTTGCGGTTATTGGCGTTTTGCTCCTCATATATCCGCTCTACGCTGCTGTTTTTGCTGAGCCCGACTATAAGGTGATGGCAGCAGGATTTTCTGGACTCTTGCTCAACATCGCTGCAATCGTCGCAATTGGCATCTTCGTGGCTTCGCTCACGCAAAATGCCGTTATTAGTTATCTTGGTTCTGTCTTTTTTATCATTCTTTTTCTTTTCAGTGCCTACATCAAGGGTGTGCCTGAGTGGTACCAAAGGTCTGTGAATATCCTTGAGCTCGGCAACGAGCTGTCTCGTGGAATTCTCAAAACCTCGTCGGTGGCCATTTATTTGGCAATTGTTGCAACCTTTCTGTTCCTGAGTCGTTTGGTTGTTGAGACCAAGCGCTGGAGAGTTTGAAATGAAAAAATATCGTCTTGAACTTTCGATTGGACTCATTCTGGCCCTTTTGCTTGTTGTCCTTTTGTGGACAAATTTGTCTTCAATTGCTCCTCAGCTTCCCATTGGCTTGCTTGCTGCCTGTGTTGTGGCGTTAATCTCCGTGATCGCACCATGGCCTGAGCGCGATTCCGAGGGGCGCTTGGTTTCAAGTCCCTCAGAGCGTTATGCGCCGAAAGAATTTTTCCTCGCGGCTGTTTGGAGTGTGCTTGGAATTGTCATCATCATTGGTGTGGCGACGTTGCTCAACCGAGAACGCTTCAGCAAGACCTTCGACCTCACGCAACGCAAGGTGAACTCACTCAGTGCCGAGACGGTCAATGTTCTCAAAGACCTCAAAAACGACATTCAGATTTTCTGTATCCCGTCGCAAGATCCGCGCGAGCGCTATTGTGATGAAAGTGGGCAGCTGCGTCGTTTGTATGCTGAAACCTCACCCAAGGTTCAGCATTTTGCTTTGAGTCTCTCAGATCAGGCTGCCTTGGCGCAGGTGCGTCCGACGGGTTATAGCCGCATGGTCCTTGTCACAAAAGATGGCAATCGGAATGAAGTCACCGGCAGTGTGACTGAAAGCAAGCTGACTAATGCCATTCTGAGCCTGACCAAAACAAAGCGAGTTGTTTACTTTCTCACAGGAAATGGTGAGCACCCGACGAGCATGGAAGGAAGCAGGAATTACGCAAATGTGGCTGAAATTCTCCGCAATCGTGCGTATGAAGTGGTGCAACACAAGATCACTGAAGACCTTCCCTCAGACGCTCAAATGGTCGTTGCTGGCCCTGCAAAAGGTCCATACTCGGTCATCGTTGAAAACATGTTGCGTCGCTTTCTCGCCAGGGGCGGTCGCCTGATACTGGTTCTGAATCCCTACAGAGATCCAGGTATGCCAAAGCTCATGGCCGATTTGGGAATCAAGCTTGATCCAACCGTTTTGCTCAACAACCAAGGAGCCACAGCGTTTGGTGCGCAACTTGCTCAGCTCGATCCAATGCGTCCGCCCATTGTTGTCGGTGAATTTTCTCGACAATCACCGATCACCAGCCCATTTGGTGTAAATGATATTGGTTTGGCAGATGGTGCCCGTGCCATGGTCTTTGAAGCCCCTGCAGCAAGCGATCCGAGTGCTCCCAAACTCAAGGCCACTGTGTTGATGTCTGCTATGCATGCAGCACCAGTGACCCTGACCGAAGATCAGCGCAATCGATTGCCTTTGGAAGGAGATCTTCGCCTCACTCCAAATGCGGGCTTTGATCCTAAGAAAACTTATCCTGTTGCATTGGACGTTGAAATCGAGAATCCGGCAAAGCTTGCTGAGGGAATTCCGAGCGCAACGCTTGCTTCGAAAGATTCAACCGGAAAGGTTTCTCTCGACGGTGCGTCTCAAGGTGGTGCGGCAGCTGATAAGTCCAAGCCAGGCGATGTGGCGAGCGATGCTGCCAAAGACAAAGCCTCCGCGGAAGTTGTTGTGCTTGGATTCGACCCAGTGGCTTTTGAACGTGCCATTCCAACAACGACCAACCTGATTCCGATTTCCGTTGCGCACCTTTACAAGGAAAAAGATCTGGTGAGCATCCCTAACAAGGATTTTGCACCTAAGCGGTTCAAAATGGAGCGCAATCCGGGTAATTTTGTATTCTTGTTTGCCTTTATTCTTCCACTCCTGACTGCACTCTCTGGCTTTTATATCTATGTTCGCCGGAGGTCTGCATGAAGTCGTGGGTCAAGATTTCGATCGCGGTTGCAGCGGGAGCCGCAATCTGGGGAGGGCTGGTCCTCGACCAGCACCTCGCCGAGAAAGAGGAAGTAAGCAAGAAACAAGAGGTTCGTTTGCTTGATTTTGAAAGCAAAGATGTCCTCAAAATCAATCTTCAAAACAAATTCGGTCAGTTCGTTTTTCAACGTGAAAACAGTACGTCGAATTGGAAGATGCTTGAGCCACAAGGCCCAAAGCCCGATCAAGATGCCATCAACAACCTGCTCGCGGCAGTGCAGTCGACCAATTATGAACAGCACTTGGAAGATGCCAAAAAGGCTGCAGATGGCTTGAAAAGTGGCGACCCATCTCTTGCAAAGAATTACGGATTTGAAAAAGCGCGCGTCGCAATCGTTTTGGATGTTGCCGCAAACAAAGAATCTGGAACGAAGGCGCGTGAATTGAAGTTATGGTTGGGGGGAGATGTTGGAATCGGCTCGGGTGCCGGCTCTGCATTTAACGCGCTTTCCATCTATGCAATTAGTACGGATCGCAACGGACTTCTTGTTGCAGGTAATTCAATTGCATCAACGCTTGAAAAAGGTCTGAGAGATCTTCGGTCCAAAGTGATTGGTGATTTTTCTGTCTCAGATGTTTCGTCGTTTGAACTCAATAAAAACGATGGCACGAAAATCGTCTTGAACAAGACCAAAGAGAACAATCAGAATGTTTGGTCTGTCGTTCAGCCGAAGAAAATTGTTGCAGACAACAATCAGGTTGGTCTTTATCTCGATTCATTTATTCGGCTCAGAGCTGATAAAATCACCGAGGCTGCGTCTATCAATGAGCAGAATAAAGCTGCATTAGGCCTGGCGCAGCCCAATGCATCTCTTGTTCTGAAGGCTGAAGACGGAAAGGTCATTCAGACAATTCAGATGGGCCTGACGAGTGAGTCTCTCTTTCTGACAATGGCGGATGGTTCTGTGGGAAGTGTCGAATTGACAAAATTCTCAGACCTTGCACCTTCGTTAAAGTTTTTCCGCGATCGGCGTGTTCTCTCAGGTATTAGTTTTAATGATATCAGCTCCTTGAAGACTTTATCCGGGGTTGTCTATCAAAAAGAAGGCTCGTCTTGGTACAAAGCGGGCGCAGAGGTTGCGAAAGACGCTAAGAATCCTGAGAAAATTGCTAATGAAGATGCGAGAAAGTTTGTTGAAGATTGGGAATTCATAACTGCCGAAGACGTTTTGGATGCCGATGAAACAACTAATTTGCCAAAATTTGGCCTGGATAAGCCCCTGACACGCTTTACTTTGTCTTCAACCGACACAAAGAAGCCACAATTTGAATTATTGGTTGGAAATCGTGTTCCCAACAACGAAAAAGCTGTGTATGTGAAGCGCGCCGACAAACCCGAAGTTTTCGTCATGGAAACGAAATGGCTTGACGTGCTCACCCGTCTTGATCAAGGAGGGCAGAGTCCACAAGCCAAGAAATGAGGACTCTCAGCCTATGTCTGCCAAGACCGAGTTGATTCTGGTTCCAGTATCCACCCATACAGGTGAGTTGCGTGTTCTCGTGAAACGCGACCCCTCTACAGAGAAGCAACTTCTTCCAAACTTGCTTCTCAAAACCGATCTCCTTCAGAAGTCTGCTCTTGAATACGTTCTGCGTGAATTACTCGCGCAGTGCGATGTGGAGGAGCTCTCGGGGTGGATTTCATCTTCCAAGTGCAAAGATCGCGTGGTGGACGTCTACGACCGCGATTTGTTGTTTGAAGGCGCACAGAGTGTTGCCATCGTTCGGGTTGTAGCTATCCCGAGCGAGCTCGCACCCGATGCACGCGGCGTTTGGTTGACTCCCGAGGAGCTTTTTTCCGAAACCAGCCATCTGTCCCACGACTGTCGTCTTTTCGTTCGTGATGCGCTGGCGTGCGTTCCCTACTGGATTCGCCATTCCTCGCTCGCATTCGAACTGTTGCCCAAAGTGTTTTCCATTCAAGATCTGCGACTGTTGGTTGGATTGCTTTCAGGACAGGACATCGACCCTGGTAACTTTCACCGGCGCCTCAAGAGGCTAGATGTCCTCAATCCACTCGTCGCTGGACAGAGAGTTCATCGCTGGGAGTTTTCCTGGGGCAAGGGCGATGTTCTCAAGGGAGAAGGGCTTATTCCATAAGCCCTTTTTTTTTGCCCGAATGGCTTGACCTTCATTCCGCGAAAATCTATACCCTGTCGCGTTCCCCAGTAGCTCAGTTGGTAGAGCAGCGGACTGTTAATCCGCGTGTCGTCGGTTCAAACCCGGCCTGGGGAGCCACTCCTTTTCGAATTTTCATCATTGAAAATTTCTTCTATCTAAAGCCAACTTCAAAATACTACGCCGCAGAAACAGTCGTGTTCGCTTCTGGTTTCCAGGTAATGGCTACAATCGAGACATCATCATCTGGCGGATGTGATTTCCAAATATCGCGCGCGAATTTCACAAATGAATCCAAATTGACGGAGTCGAAGACGACATTGCGGCAAAACTGCAAAATCGATCGTCGTGTCATGCATTCGCCGTTTGGTCCGGTGTTTTCCAGTAGTCCGTCAGTATAGAGAACAAGTGAATCCTTAGGACTCAGGTTGATTGTCTCTGCGCTGAAGGTTGCATTCGGATCGATACCTAAAAGTGATCCAGAGACGACCACCGATTCAGGTCGCTGGTTTGGCACAATATGAAATGGGTGTGGGTGCCCTGCACTCACGACATGGCACGAGCCTGTGTCGAGTTCGAGGCAGACAAAGAGCATCGACATGAATTTTAGTCCGCGGTTCGCATCCAGCATGACTCGATTCACGTGCTGCGCAAGTTGTTGAACTGCTTCGGATGCTGAATCGTAATCGTCGGAGTTATACGATTCCCAGCTTTTGATAATTCCGGCTGCCACGCCTGTCACAATTGAAGCCGCGAAATCGTGTCCGGTGACGTCTCCAATGGTCACAAAAAGACGGCGTCTTTTCTCGCTGTGATAATAGCCAAACCAGTCGCCGCCTGTTTTGCCTGCGCTGCGAGCGTATGAAGACAGAGCAACATTATCAAGGTTCAGTGAGGGAGGTAGAAGTGCGCTCTGGATCGATTCAGCTGCATCAAGTTGAACATCCATTTGAGCCTTTTTTCTGACATCACGAAGATACTCTATGTTCTTCAGGGCAATCAGCAAGCTCGCAGAAACTGCATTGAGGAACTTTATCACCTGCTGATGCTCGTCTTGGCCGAATGAGTTTTTATCATAACGGCGAATGATGATTGCACCATCTAGGGAGTTTGTTTCCAGAGGTACAGTCAGAACAGATTCTGGTGCAGAAGAAATGTATTCCCTAATTGCGTCAGTGTTTCGGATGACCGGAATTGAAGTCGCAGGCGTCAATTCTCTGTGTGGAACAAGTGAGTTGGGCGGTTTATCGCTGTCTGAAGCAGAGATTTCGTAAATTTCACCTTCCTCATGATTTCCCTTGTTTACATAAGTGAAGTGTACGAACTCTCCATCACCATTATTTTTCTCCATAAAAGAGACCCGAGTGAGCATGAAATCGATGGTGAATTGATGCCCAGAAAGGCTGAGCTGCTTGCTGATCGCAGATGCAACTGCAGCGAGAGCTTCGCGGTAGTTGCGGGCTTGCGAAAGTGCATAAGTGCAGTCGAAGACTCGCTGCAGTCGATCTCTTGCCGCAATCTCTGCAAGCTCGTTCTTCCTGGAGTTCTGAAAAAGTTTTGTGAAGAACTGCCCCTGCATGGCAGTCAGGCAAAGGAAAAAGAGCAGGATGCCCACGTGAAGCATGCGGAAATTTGAATTAAAGAGCCGGATTTCGTTTGCCATCTCCCAAAGCCCACCAAGGAATAGGAAGGCGAATCCCAAGTAAAATGTTTTGGCGTATGTATGCTTGCTTAATTTTAAAAGTGAGTGGGTGAAGATTGTCGTGAAAATTGGCACGGAAAAAGCATAGAAATAGGTTAAAAATGGGAGAAGTCCGAGCGGGCTGAAGAGGAAACCTGTGAGTGAAATAGCCACAAATAAAACATTGAACCATAGAGCCGATTTTATCCAGTTATTTTCTCTGATGGAAAATATATTCGAATAGAACTTTATAAAAAACAGCGGAGAACTAAAAAGACCAATGAGGCTGAGGTTGCCTAACAAAGCTGGATCGAGACCCAGTTGGTGTCGCAGTCGCAAACCAGCAACAAGATAAAAAAACGCGCATGTCGAAAAAAGTGCTAGATGTAAATAGGTTCTGACGTTTCTGTAAAACAAAAATAAAAATAATCCAGAGATGCTGAGTATAGCGAGGATACTAGAAACAAAAATTGGGACGAGATCTTCTTTGAGCATCTGCAGAAGGAATTCTGAACGCTGGCCCAAAGCTATCCTTCCAACGGGCCCTATGCGTTGGTGTTCAGATTCCACACGCATGTAAAATTCGGAGCGATTTCTCTCTGGATTGAGTGTGAGGAGGTGGGGTGGAAAACCAGCATATCCTTTGTCGCCCCCAAATGCGTACAACATCTGGCCATCGCGAGAGAACACTTTGAAGCGCATAAAGACTTTTTCAAACTTCAGTGTCACGGGCTCATTATTCACACTTTGTGTTACAATTTTTAGCCAGAGTTTTTCTGTTTTGCGTGGAGATAGATTGTTTTTTTGAGAATTAAATGGTTGCCAAACCTGATTTTCATTGAGTTGTGGAGGAGTCTTGATATTTTCGTCGATAAATGAATATTCGACCTGAAGATTGTCCTGCATCTCTTGGGCCGTTGCTACAGGAAAAAAAACAGCAGGCAGACACATGATTCCCAGAATCAGATGCCTCATAAAATATTTCAATAACTGAATCCTGCGGCTGTTCATTTAAAAAGACTCCCGTGCTGCTATCGGAGTCTTTAGTTGCATCTTTTTAAGAGTGTCAGCCGCTAGAGGGGTAATAATTGCAGTCGAGGGTCACTGATTCGGTATCACTTTCTTTTCGAGCATGCAGAAGTAATAAGGATTTAATGACATAACCTCTGGTGTCACACCGCAAATTCTACCAAGCACTGTGCCAGCCGCGATTTCATTGTTAATGACTGTTTGCGGCTGTTTTTTGCATTTTTCGCGTTCCATCACGAATTGATCAACGGTGAGATAATGTCTTGGAAAAGGTGCCTTCGGCATGACGGAACCGCTATTGAACTCCCAAGCGGCAGGCAAATTACTCACTCCGCTTGGGGTTGCGATTCCATATTCGACAACATTGTTATTTTGCAGCAATGGGCGCTCGTTGACAAAACTCATGTAGCCACAGCCCTGCCAACCGCAGTTTTGAATTGGTGAGTTCACATGAACAACCACCACGCACTTGTTTTTGATGAGGTTGGCATTCACTGTCGTGCACCACCCAGCGAAGTTACCAGCCACGCTCGTTCTGTTATCGCAACTGAATCCCACAGTGCTGAGTGCCGAGCCGCTGTTGGATCCCGCTTTGGCCGCGTTTCCGTACAAGAGAGACGCGCCAGCCATCAGGAGAAGCCCAGAGATTTTCAGAATCGTTTGCTGCTTCATGAGCGTGTTCCTTGTAGTAAGTTAATCACTGAACTTTAACCCAGCGAATGGTGTCCGATAGTTTTGTAGCTGGCGTGTAATATGAACTTATCTTCAATTCGTAACCCCCAGTCGTGGAAATGATCTCTGGTGCAATCACTTCACGGCTGAGGACGCCCTGTAGGCAAAGATATGCGTTCATCTTATCTATATTTTTATCACCGTCTATCAGCCAAATTGGCCCTCCAGACTCTCCCGGAACTGAGCCCACTCTGTCGAGCAAAAAAGTTTTACCGATGCCCGAATTGGCAATTCTGAGAGGCTGAGAGTTCTCGGGGCCGCTGCTGTTGAACCTTAATCCGACCTTGCTGTTGGCCTGAACTATTCCAGCCGCATCGTCTGCAAGCACCCCGATCGCAAGTTCGCGCCCTACGGGAAGTGCGGTTGCGTTGGGACAGGTGGGCAGGAAGCTTAATTTGGCTTGTGCAAGAGACGTTCCGAATTGCTTGAATCTGATAATATCTGTTCGCTGAGGTCCATCATGTAGAACTTCAGGATTGGATTTTGTCACAGCAGCTGCAGCTCGGGATGTATTCACGTAGGGTTTTAGGAACTTAGTTGCGCCCGGAATTGGTAAGCCATCCGCAACCCTTTGGGATAATGACACACTTGTGAACCCGAGCGGATTTATTTTCTCAAAACAGTGTGTTGCTGTGTAAAAGTAGACGATTGCCAACGTTGCAGGGGCGGCTGGATCCGGCTCGAAGGCGAAGGCGCCAGCGCATTTATTCAACGTCCCGGGCTCCGTAAACTTTACCATGTTGCCGAAAGCCAGATCTGCATTGAGCGGAGGGCGCTTGGTTTTAGAGTTCAATACGCCGGCGAAGCTTCCCTGCAAATCTGCTTTGGCTGCAGCGATTCCTAACAATTCATCGCCTTCGGATTGTCTTGCCGACACAGCTATAGGAGAGCTTTGGATGAGCCGGCTCTCGTTTTGATTTGCCTGACCGCAAGCGATAAGCCAAAAGACAGGCAGCGCCACAACTGTTTTCATGGAGATCCTCCCGAAGAGAGCCTGCAAAGTACTTCGGGATGTATTACGATTTGTTAAGTTAAATTAAAAACATCTGTTATTATAATTAGTTGAGAGATTGTTGAATGCGCGAGCTTGAGATTCAGACCCAGCAAGTTGCGTTTCGTGGTGGGTACTCCTCAAACAACAACGGCCCGTTTCTCTAAAAAATTCAGGCTGCATCCTCTTCAATGTCTTCGGAAACGGTTCTCTGGGATTGCCCGAATGGATGAATAAAGATTTTTATGAGTTCTGATTCATCGAGCTCAGTGAGGTCTGTGTTACGGCTTCCAATGTTGCAGATAACAAGCTCGCAACCGGGATTCAGATTCACCCAACGAGGCAATGGAATTGAATCACTGCCTAGACCCATGGGGTCTGAGTGCGGTGTGAGCACGATATTCTTGCGTGCACCTAACTTCAGCATGGGCCCTGGATATCCTGCATTTATAAAAACCATCTTCTGTAAATCCAGATCGATTATCGCCAGAAA
>CAIZJW010000182.1 GCA_903933385.1 uncultured Silvanigrella sp.
CTTTGATGCTTTTTCCTCAAAGTCATTTGAAGCAACACACAGAACATTCTCGGCAGCGCAGGGCAGAACAGTATAGTTTTTGAATTTCGAGCCGCCTGTCTCGCATTCACCACCCAACGGACACGATTCATTTCCAGCCGCCGCAACAACTATTATTCCTTTATCGATAGCCTCTTGAATGACAGGATCCTTCAGCCCCTGATCTCGCAAGCAATCGTAATTCGATCCGCTCCCCAGACTCATGGAGATAACATCCACATTCTTTTGTGTGGCCCAACGGATCCCTCGGTTCATGGCCGCTGTCGAGCCAGTGCCATCATCTCCCAAAACTTTAATGGGAACGATTTTGACGTTGAATTTGCCAGCGACGCCCAAAACATTTGTGAAGGCACCTGCGCCTTTTCCCTTCCCCTGACCCGCGATAATTCCGGCGACGTGTGTCCCATGACCCTGTTGATCACCAACGTGGTCAGCACCGGCCTTTCCTGTGAGCGCATTGTAGGCAAGATCTCTGTCGATGATGTCTTTCAGATCGGGGTGATTGATATCAATTCCTGTGTCGAGAACAGCGACTCGCACCGTCTTCGTAGGGTTGGCAGCTAGTGCTGCGGCTTTTAAATCATCGAAAGCAGTGTCGTAGTGAGTTTGTGCAGGTGCCCACTGCTCACTGGCATTATAACCATTTGCATACAATGAAAGAGCACCATCAGGACGCTGCATGGAGAGAAAGTCTTCCATTCCGACAAATGCGGATATTTTTTTGAAACGATTCGTTGCATTAATGTCGGGCGACTTAACTTCCAGGGCTTCTTGAATGTTAGAGATTGTTCCTGAACCTAAAAGGCCGCTGCCTTTTCCACCTTCTTTAAAAAGAGTATTAAGAACACGAGATCCTACACCCAAGCCCTTACCGTATTTCCCATCCAATTGAAGAAAACGCACTGTGTCTGCATCACCCGTCGCGGAATCGACTGATTTGAGCGATAAAACCTTCGGATTCACAAACGACTTCATTGCTCCATTCCACGTCTCAAGCAAAAATCCGTTGCTCACACGCGCCACCTTGCTCGAAACCACAACCGACATTTGCCCTTGCGCATGGTTCGCTGAACAGGAATCCAAATTACTTCCGGCAAGTGCTTCAGCATCGGAAGCTGCAGAAATCTCACAACAGCTTTGTATCAACGTTGCAGTTGCTATGCATCCCGCGAGACTCATGAGCCATCTCGCAACTCTCGGAGAGTTGGAACGATTGAAATACAGATTTGAATTATTCATCATTTGTATCCTCAAGCACAGGAGCGCGGGGTGCTCGTTTTAATGGCTGACGGCGTGGGACAACCTTCTTCAAATTCTGAATGGGGGGAGAAGAAATCATCTGATCGTTTTGCTGTCCCATCATCCAAGCAACAGTGAGATTCCCAGACCGAGTGAGGTAGGCACGAGATTGCAGCGATGTTGTCGATGATGAACAATCGAAACACCCGCTACCCAGCCGAAAATCTAAACCGAGAAGCAAACCATTCATTGCAGGAGTAAAAGCAATCCCGAGCTTTAAGGTCGTTTTCTTGTGTTTCTCAATTTTGAATACAACTTCACCCAGCGACTCGTCGCCTGCGGTTTTCTTTTTTATTGAGCTCATGTCATTCGAAAGCGATTGCGAAAATCCGGCCAGAGCGCTTGCAGAAAGACTTTGCCCAAGCCACATGCGAACACCCAGACCAAGAGTCGCATCAAGATAATTAAATTTTCCGTCAGTGGAATACCCTTCGCTCTCAGCCGACTTTGTCAACTGACTCTTCATCAGCTCAAAACCAACTAATCCCTCAAGATCGTCCAATCGATAAACACCGAACTGACCTGCAATGCCGAACTGTGGCCCCTTAAAAGAAGCTTGCTCATAGGCATCACCTGCAGCAACACTTCCGCCATCCAACTTTGTTGGGTCGTCACGGTAACTCAGCACTTCATATCCAGCTGTGCCTCCTGCACTGAGGGAAAACCCCATTGCACTGGAAGCTGCAAAACTCAACATCACCAAAACCAAAGGGAGCCCAGCTCTGAGGAGCTTGGGCAGATTTCTTCTCACTTCATGCATTCCAGGAATTTCTCCACGGTTTTCATCGCAAGAAAATAGCGCTTTCGCAGCAGGCTTGGCGATGGACAGTGATGCACAATATTTTGACACTGACTCATCAATAGGCATCTGAAACTCTAATAATTTCGGATAACTAGCCTGGAACGATTCTTGCACTCAGCACCAAAGGAGGAATCGCAATGAAACTCAAAATATCGACGTTATTTTTCCTCTCCTCGGTCTGTTTGTTTTTTGTTGCGTGCGGAAAATCTTCTGAACAAGGCAACCCAGTTCCAGCAGAGAACTCAAACCCAGACAGTAACGCTCAACAAATCAGCACAACCAAACCCACAGATCATGCAGATATTCTCCAAGTCGCGATCTTGGGAGACTCACAATCGACTGGTGGATACGGACAACGCCTGTCTGAACTCATTCGCTATGCTTCACGACAACGTCTTAGCTACTTCGGTGCTGCAAGCTCTGGCCGAATCGGTGGATGGATCAATGGAGGGTTTGCCCCCATCCCAGCAAACGCATTCTATGGCTGTGATGCTTTTTCAGATGCACGCAGCTGCGCCCCGGCTTTTCAAGCGGGAAAACGCACGGAGAGTATTGCAAATATTATAGCAAATCATCCGTATATCGATCTCTACATTCTAACACTTGGCGACAATCATTTTTACGATCCGGCATCGGTTAAAATCGAACTTCCACGACTGATAAAGCCAATATTAAACACAGGTGCAAAATGCGCTTTTATAACGCCAACCGAAGGGCTTGGACTGTTTGCAAACAAGTTAACACTTATTGGAAATCTGAAATCAGCCATTGACGCTGTGCAAAAAGAAACTGGAAAAACATGCGCCTTCATCGACAGCTACAACGTTGGAAAAGATGTTTTGAAAAACAATGCAGACCTTCAAATCATGCGCGACTCGGTTTCAACTGATCCAATGAAGCTCCACCCCCGCGGCGCGGGTGCAAAGTTATGGGCTGAGAGAGTCTTTGAAAAGTTGAAAGATCTGCGGCTCATAGATAGTGGTAAAAACTTGTGACCACACTCTGGAACAAAACAGACGTCAACAAAAATTACGGTTTATAAATCAATAAAAACCATAAAAGAAGCATAACCTATCGTTATTTAATAGTTTTAAATAAAAACAAACATCTTTCTGTAAAGAAATATTTACTCAAAACCGAAGAGATTCATACAAGCGA
>CAIZJW010000183.1 GCA_903933385.1 uncultured Silvanigrella sp.
AGCCAATCACGACGTCCTCCATCATTTGGTTCATCTTTTCCGAGTACGTTTTTGAAGAAATAAACCATCTGCTCTGAGGCATAACCAGTTCGTCGGAGGTTTTCGAGCCCAAAGTTGTCGGCTTCGAATTCAAATCCTCGGCTTCCAGGAAGTTGAAAAAGCACCGCTGAGGTTAGGCTAATCATGAGGCCACCTAATCCTCCAACGCCTTTAACCCAACCACCATAAACTGCTTGGTTGGCCATTGCTTGCAGAGCATGTTTACGAGCAATATGTGCAATTTCATGCGCCATAACAGCAGCAACTTGCGCTTCGTTCTCTGCGGCCTTGAGCAGCCCGCTGTGCATGTAAACGTAGCCGCCCATGGTGGCAAAAGCATTGATTGAATCATCTTCAACCAATTGGAACGTGTAGGTCAGATCCGAACGTGACGATTGCAGAGCGAGGCGTTGTCCAATTCCCTTGACGTAGGCAGCGGCTGGGTGGGTTTCATTGGTTTTGATGGTCACACCGGTTTCTTTTGCGCGGCCTGGATCTTTGATGGCGGCGTCGAATTCCGCCCCATATTTATACTCTTCTTCTAAGGTGAGGCTTCTGAGCTTTTCCGCCTCGGCCTGTCCGGCCCGAACGGAATCGCCCCACTCCTGTGGTGTTGCTTCGCGCTGCGCGGTTTGAGTGCCACAAGCAACTGCTGTGAAAGCCAATGAGGCGATAAAAAGGCCTGATTTCAGAAGTTTCATGGTGATTGTCTCCCTGTGGGCGCGAAAATGGCCCGCGATTGCGCGTTGCATGCAAGAGTTGTGCCACGGTTGTCATGGCGATTTCTCGGGAAAAAGCTCATTTTCTGGGAGACTCGGAGGCTTATGGCTGTTTAAGAATTCAACAGCTCTGACAACTTGCCGGGCACTGAGCTCCTTGCTACAGGCCACCAAGGCTGGAGTTTAGCTATTTCCTTCTGCCTTTCATGCAATTTGTGCGGAGTTTGATCAATGAATTCTTCTAGACATGTGCTTATCGGGACTGCTTTACTTAGTTCTCTTTTAACTCAACAGGGCTTCGCAGCAGGCAATAACCCCTGGAAGCCCGTGACCGACGCCATTGTTGCTGGCATGGAAAAGCGCGTTTTAAGCTACAGTGACCTTTTCGCAGCATTGTCAGAGGGCAAAGCTGTGCGAGGTGTGTTTGATTACAAAAAATGTGAATTTTTGTTCCTCAAAGAATTTGTCGAGGGTGCAGTTGCGAATCCCGACGATCAAACCAACGATTCAGCCTGTAAGCTCGCTTCGCCGGGCAAGCCCATGAGTTGCTATGGTTCTGATAAAAATGGGATGGACGCCGTGGGCGGAATGCGCCTCGATACGTGGGAACAATTCGGCCCGGGCATCACTGGCAAGCGCGCCGACAAACGCACTTATCTTGCAGCATCCGAAAGCAAACTCATTTCCATTCGTGGGTTTGTTCTCAACTATGGAAGTGTGCGTGCTTACGACGACGGTGAAGTGCTTGTAAAAGTAAATTATCTCGATCCCCGCGATTACGCCATTAAAATGGATGAGATGTTTCGCTGCCGCTTCAGTAATGGTCGCGATGGAAATGGAGCTTCATTCTTTTTAGGTCGGTGAGCTCTGGAGTCATGGTGTCATAAAAAAGCGGGCGGTGCCGAAAGGCACTGCCCGCTTTTTTGTTGTCCGGAATCTGTTTATTTACGTTTGTAGATGTAGGGGCCCACTTTTGATCCTGCAACCTGTTCACCTTGTGCATTGAACCATCGTTCCCATGGTTGAATAAAACCATCTTTGATCACTTCTTCAATGGTCATCTTCACAGCGCCTTGGAAATTGCTTGAGCAGCCTTCTTTTGGAGTGCCGCCGGTAAAAGTTTGTTCGGCATCATTCCAATCGAAAGTAAGAATGCATTGATCGCGTTGAGTGAGAATTGTGCTTGAAAGATTTCGACGCTCTTCGAGGCTTCGTTGACACAAATCTGCTGGGACATTTGTTTCATCGAAAGGATTCGTACGGACAGCAATCTTTCCTTCTTCATTTCGGAAAAACTCATAAATCCTGTTGCGCTTGATCACGCGAGCAGGTGTTGTCACCGCCTGGTGAGCCATCATCAAGCGCGTGTTTGGTCGGAGCGGTTCGCCAGCGAAATCGATTTGGCAGAATTCATATTCGACCGGCGTATAATTTTGAGGATCCGCTGTCACCTGTTCCGCATTTGAAAAGCGTCCAGAGAAAAATGCAGCCATTTGGGCCAAGCGAACGTCTTGTGCAACAACACGTTCAAATTGATAAGGTCCTTTTGAAGGGCCCCAGGCCAAATTGCCTTGGGAGTCCCAACCTCTGTCCCAGGTGCTCATGCCATTGACATCAATCTTCACTTCGCTGGTCATGCGAACTGCGCCCATGCGATTGCTTGCGCAGCCTTCCGAAGTTGTTCCGCCGACGAACGCATCGTCTGCTTTCACTGCGGTTGTTGTGCAGCGTTCTTCACTGAGGTCAGAAAACGATACAGTTCTCTCAGCCTCTGGCTTGAAACAAAGTTCAGATAAATCGATTCCTTGTTTCGGAGCAAAAGCCGAGGTTCTGACCGCATTATTTTCCTCGCCTTCAAACACGCGAAGAATACGAACACGATAGGGATCTTCTGATGTACTGACCGATTGACGCAATGCGAGAAAGCGTCCTGAGGCAAAGTCAGTTGGAAGATTATTCATGACAACGTTGCAGTGACGCACCGTCACATCGAGGTAGTCGGAATTTTCGATCGATTGAGTTGAGCTGTCGAATGTTCCTAGAAGTAGGTTCGCAAATTCGTCAACGGTAGAATTAGCTTTTTCAGAGCGAGCCTCGGTCGCAAAAGCAAAATTCAAAAGCACAGCTATTGCGAACGCAGGGGCATATTTATTGAGAGCTAATTTCAGCATGGATTGTGTCTCCGCTTCATTCAGGGACATGTGTCCTGACACAAGTTGCGAATGAGCGCAAACGAGCTTTATTCAAGGCCACGGAATCATGAACATTGTCATCGCGATGAGGGTGGGAGGAAGTGCTGCCATAAAGAGTCCTAAGGGGCTGATCCCCTCATCTCCAAAGCTCTTTTGAAGAATTCCGTATCCTGCCGGGTTGGGGGCATTTGCAATAACAGTGAGCCCTCCACCTGCCACCGCTCCCGAAACCAATGCGATTTTTGCTAGTTCTGAAAGATCAGGCACCAAGGTTCCCAGGTAGGTGAGTGCCGCATTGTCGGTGATTGCCGTGAGCCCCGTTGCGCTGAGGAATAGAGCCGTTGGTTTGAGTGATGCGACGATATCTTTAAGCCACCATCCTTGCAGGCCACCGAGGGTAACGAGTCCACCCAAGAAAAATCCTACAAGTAAACTTTCGCGAATTTTCAAAGGGCTTTGATGTTCTTTTGTGACTTCGGCAAGGCCAAGGAACAAAAGAAAGAGGGGGAGAAAAAAGGCCATATGCGAGTGATAGAGAATGGTCAGCGTCATAAATCCCAAATGCAATGCCGTCAGCCAAGCCGGAACGGGTCTCTTTTTCTCTTTGACAGAAGTGATTCTCAACGTTGCGAGTTCGCGCCAGAAAACAAGGCTCGTAGCCAGGGTTGTCAGCAGTACGGAAATGAGAGAACGCACACCAATGTTTTGAAAGACATAGGCGAGGTCCCACTTCCATGCTTTCACAACCATCAGCACAGGCGGAGCTGCGAAGTGTGTGAGAGTACCGCCAATGGATACATTTACAAAGAGTAAACCGAGCGTTGCGTATCGAAGTTTTAGTGAAGTGGGCTGCGAGAAAAGACGGTCGCGAAGGAGAAGCGCAACCACGGTCATGGCGGCAGGTTCCGTGATCAATGAGCCAAGCAGGGGGCCTACGATCAGTGCTGTTGCATAAAATCCGACCCCCCTGGGTAGCGGAAGAAGCTGCGAAAGCGAATCGATGAATCGATTCGCTGCATTCATCACAGGCCGCGTGGCAGCCAGGCACATGATCACAAATACGAAGGCAGCCTCGGAGTAGTTGACCTGATTCATGTAGTTCACAGCTGTTTGCGTGCCTTGCAATGCTGCAAGAGTTGCGATGAAGGCTGCGGCCCACAAACCAAAAACCACCTCTACTTCACCGAGAAAATGAAAAAAGTTCTCGGCAGCCGACCCATCTGGGAACCGTTTGGCCCAGTGATTGAATTGCTTTGTGAAGAACGTATGAAGCACTGCACACGCAAAAAAAAGCGTTGATATCTTCAGGAGCAGCGGATCGGTTAGCATGTCGTGTTTGCCCTTCTCACTACAGAAATATTTGTAGTGATTATCTCAACTCGAAAATTTCGTTTTCATCGAAGCGTACTTTCGTGTTTTTCAGGAAGGGGTCTTCAGGGTGGCGATATCCAAGCGCAACGGCGGCAACCGTTTTCCATCCGCTTCCCTTCAGGTTGAGGAGGGTGTCGTAGGCAGCTGGATCGAGACCTTCCATGGGGGTGGAATCAACCTCCAGGAGAGCAGCAGTTTCGAGGAGGAAACCCATAGCGATATAAACTTGTCGCTGAGCCCAAGCTTCGATTCCGAGGGAGCGTGGGCCGTTCACAAGATCACTCACAATTGCCTTTTCAAAGCCCTCGAGAGTCTCGACAGGAATTCCCCGTACTTGAGCTATTTTATCCATGTTCTTTCTGATGAATTCAACATCCAATTTTTCCTTGAATGACATGACAACGTAGTGAGAGCAGTCAGTGACCTGTGACTGATTCCAGGAAACCTCTCTCAATTGTTTACGGAGTTCAGGATTTTCAACAACAATAAATTTCCATGGCTGCAATCCGTACGATGAAGGGGTCAATCGCAGCGATTCCTTGAGAAGAGCCCAATCGCCTGCGCTGATTTTTTTTTGCGGATCGAATTTCTTCACCGCATATCGCCAATTGAGTGCTGTTTTTAAGAGTTCTTGCATTTTCATTTTATTCTCCAGGTTTGTGGGGTTTAGATTCAGGTCAATTTTTCCAGTTGCGACTTGAATGAGTTAGAGCCCATTTGGGAATGATTTGGTATCAATAACTCCGCTAGCTCGCACGGTAGAAAGTGCTTTTGCATATTCTTTGAGAACCCGCAGAAAGTAGTCGAGGCGGGCGCGAACATCTGTTTCAACAGGGCTTTGTGGCTCCTCGGCTAGAAACATTTTTTCAGCTTCGCGGATGATCATGTGATCGGGTAAATAGCAAATACGGGTGTTTTTGTAGCCGCTCATACGGAGCTCAACAATAGGGTAACTCCCCGAGCGTCCTGCACTCACCCCAACAATGAGTGCTGGTTTGTGCGCGAGTTCTTGATTGCTGCAGAGTAAAAAAATGTTTTTCAAGGCAGGAGGAACCATTCCTCCATATTCAGGAGCGATGATTACGAACGCATCGCATGTGGTGAGTTCAGTGGAATGTTTGCTCCAAATGCTCTTCCATTTTTCTTCTCCATTCCACATGCCTTCATCCCAAAATGGAATGTTCGCAGTTGCAAGCTCAAGAGTGTAGACACGCTGAGTGAGTGCGAGGGAGGTTAATCTATTTTCTACCCAACGTGCTATTTTAATGGATTGTGAGTTTATTCGGTGACTTCCCGAAATTATGCCAACCTTCATTTTTCTCCTCCCAACGAGTCCACCTGTCACGTCTGTTTTTTGGCAGTGAGTTTCTTCTCTCGCCTGCCAGAGAGGGTGAGTTTAAGGTACTTTTATTTCTTTTCAATGGAACGCGAATGCTTTTGCCCGGGAGGAATGACCGTGAATCGTTTTTTGCTCGCATCGTGTGCTTTTTTGATTGGATCCGCAGTTGCATGCAAGCCACGTACGTTCAACGCTTCGTCGGTTCAATCGGGTGCAGCGGATGCATTCAGTCAGCAGTTCGAAGTGACTCGCTTTGCCACATGCAAAAATTCAAAAGGTCAGGAGTCCGGAGGACTCGATTTTGTTTGGCGCCTGAACAAATCGACTGGTGAGGCAGTAAATCCGTATATTCTCGGTTTTGCTGGAAGCGCCGAAACAATCGATGGTAAAAAGGTCGAGTTTAGAAGCCTGAGCACAATCGATGAGCCGCGATACCGCACTCCTCAGGTTGGGGCACAAGGATCTTTTCCAATTCAATCTTATTTTGCAGCATCGCTGCAGTACCCAGACGATGAGTTGAAGTCGGGATGGGGATACCTTCGTATCAATGGTAAAAATTCACCCATCGTTGATGTCTTTGGTGGTACTTTTGTGATTCCAAAGAGCCCAGATGCGGGTTCGTTCGCGAATCGATATTTCATTGTGACTTCGGATGTGGGTACGCTTGAGTTCAATTGCCAGCCAATCTCCGAAGTCACACGTGATCGCATGCGAACCTACCTTGTGAAGGATGGTAGCCATGGATTCAGCGGAGGGCGTGGGCCTGTTGTTTCAAACCCTGGAGCGGCAACAACCCCAACACCAAGCGCAACACCGAAATCAGCATCTGTTGATTTGCGTCCGCAGGGGCGTCCCACAAGCTATGATATTCAATTTCGCCACGATCGCATTTATGATTGCGAAGAAAATGGAGCAATTGATGTTATCTGGCGTCAGGCTGGTTCCGACGGAAAAGCGATTCCTGCCAAGTCTCAGTATATTCTCGGATTCGCTGCCTCATTGAAAGAGCCTGTCAAAGGTGAAGTTAAGTTCAGCTCTCTGTCTGTGGATGGGGCGCCTGCTTTCTCTGCGGGTAGCGAACCTTCGCCCAAAAGCTACATGAGGCCTATGTTTATCTTTGATGAGACTGAGGTCAAAAGCAAACAAGCTTATCACTCTGCCATTCCCGGGCTAGCGGGACGAGCCGTTGCTGTCGGCGGAACTCTTTGGGTTCCCTACGACGGCTCAGGAAGTAGCGTCTCTGTAGCAATCGCCTTGGGTGGCGCTGTGCGTGGCACAGCTCATCAGGTTGTGACTGATTGCTCCCCAAAACACGATAAAATCAGCAACTGGTTGCTGTCGTGCATCGGCCGTGAAAGCGTTTCTGGCTCAAGCCAGTGCCAACACTGATTTCTTTGAATTCGATCCCCCTGCAGCAACATTGATGTTTGCACTGCGGGGGGATATGCTTTCTCACCATGATGTTTGAAAGCTCAGGCCCCACTTCATTGAATCCCCTTCCCCCTGATTCCCAGATCGGTTCTTTGGGTGCTTTTCCTCCGTTGCCTTTTATTGGCCGTGAAGTGCGACTTGTGCATCTTCATGAGCAATACTTTCAGCCCTTTTACAACCTTGCAGAACGATGTGATTTTGAGGGCTCGAGAGACGTTCGGCTTTCTGCCCGCTGCTGGCAACACTCGCGTTCGCACTCAACTCTGATTTTGGTGAGCGGTCGTAATGAATCTCACGCCAAATACGCAGAGGTTGCATACGATTTCTTCACGCGAGGATTCGACGTTTGGATTTATGATCATCGCGGCCAAGGTTTTTCGCAAAGAGAGCTGCTCGATACTCAAATTGGTTGGGTGGATAATTTTCAGAATTATGTAAACGATCTTTCGATTTTTTATAGCCGAATTGTTGCCCCGCGAAGAAAAAAGAATCTTTACGTTTTGGCTCATTCCATGGGTGCCGCAGTGAGTTCCTTCTGGTTGACACAAACACGCGTTCACGCCAACGCTGTTATGTTTTCTGCACCCATGATTGAACTTGTATTGAAGCCTTACCCTCGTGCCATTGTTTCACTTATGGTAGCGGCTGGGCTCCGATCTGGGCGCGAGCAACTTTACATCCCGGGCGGAACAGAATTCAAAGCAGCCGAATATGGTTTCGATCTCACAAACAGTTCTGCTCGCCGTGATTGGAATAGAAAACTTTTTACAACTCATCCGGAAATTCGTTTGGGTGCTCCAAGCTATCAGTGGCTGCATGAAGCGCTGCAAGTGCCGCGCAGGCTTCGAGCGGCGGGCTTTCCTGGAGCCTTGAGTTGTCCGCTTTTGGTGTGGCAGGCTGGCGCTGATCAAGTGGTTAAGCCAAACGCCCATCGCTATTTGCGTCACTCGGGTGAAAAGTGTGTCTTGATGACAGAACGCCGCAGCCAGCATGAGCTCCTTCAGGAGCGCGATGAAATTCGAGCGCGCGTTCTTGCACAAACGTTGTCTTTTTTTGAGGCCACTCTTCCGCCAGGAGAGCATTCATGACTTTGCGCAGTTTGGAGACACTCACCGCTCATCCAATCGCACACCGAGGATATTTCGATAATTCTGGTGCTTGTCCTGAAAATTCTTGTGGTGCTATTTTAGAAGCTGTGTCGCGCGGTTTCGCAGCCGAACTCGATGTTATGCTTTCAGCCGATGGCGAAGTGATGGTTTTTCACGATGATGCGTTGGAAAGGATGTGTGGTCGGAAGGAATTATTTTCAAAGTTCACCTCATCCGAACTTCAGAAAATTCAGCTCCGGGGCAGTCAAGAATGTATTCCAACACTTTCACGAGTGCTATCAGTTGTTCAAGGCAAACGGCCACTCATCATTGAATTGAAATCTTTCAGCCGCGACGGCATTCAAACCGATGGTCGTCTTGAATCGAGAGTTGTTGAAATACTCTCGCATTATAAGGGCCCTGTCGCGCTGAAAAGTTTTAATCCGTTTTCGGTCGATGAATTGATGCGCCTGCGCAAATCAACCGACTCTTGGTTGGTTGGCTTCATTTCTTGCGATCATGGCAAAGATGCCGATTTTGCCTTCATGACCCCTGAGCTCATGCATGGCCTCTCGCAACTCGTTGAGGGAGTGGCTCCTGCTTGCGAGTTTGTAAGCTATAACATCAACGATTTAGATGAAGTCCTTTCTGCTCGCATTCGGGCTCGGATGCCACTTATGGTGTGGACGGTTCGAACAGAGGAACAATACCTAAAGGCGTCTCGTTTGGCAGATAATATTGTCTTTGAGTGGCGCGGAGTTAAGCCTTCGCACCAAGAATAAAAGATCCTTTTTTTATTTTCATAGGTTTTGCCAATAGTCGAAATATTGAATTGGGCTATTTCGTGTTTTCTTTTTCTTTGGCCGAGCGTTCAATGTTTGGCCGATTAATCAACAAAAAATATCCATTTTATGTGTATTTTTCTCTTGAAAATATCTCAGCAAGAGTTAGCTACATGCCTTCGGTCTGTGCGGTATTTTTTTTATATAACCAGGCTTAATCTCCAACTGTCACGAGGGCTCTCATGAAGTTCATTCACAGTGTATTCGTAATGATGAGTTTTTCTCTCGCGGCATGTTCCAATGAATCGCAAACATTTGAGTCAAAGTTAGATTCCCACGTTACGCAAAACTGGACAGTGACCCCCACTTCGGAGCCAATGAGCATGGTGGCAGAGTCGGGCCCCTGTGCAGAAAATCTGCCCACGAGCGGCTTTTCTGGAGGATATTGCTTCAATAGCGTCCCAGCTCTCAGCGTAAACGTAGTGGGCTCAGGCGGCAGCATGACAGCTTTCTGTGTTGCAACTCACCTACCAGGCATGTCTTCAGATGCAGCACTCTTGGTTGTTGATGCGCAGGGGCAGTTCGTTTCAGAAGTCACTGGTCAAGGAACTAAGCAACTCATTGACTCATTTGCTCGGCCCGGACGCTACACGGTATACGTGGGATTCCCGACATCAGCACCCTCACAGCGGGCAACGGTTCGTTTGGCCCCATTGGCGAAGTTTGCCCTCAGTTCACCTGCCTGCAGTTTTCGGTAAAATTTCACAGTGTCGATCTTTTAGACACTGTTGAAGAATGATCGCGGAGCTCTGAGGAAAAGTTCCGCAATAGTGGTCGCTTGTGTTTGGCTTAGCTCTTGCTCGAATGGGTGCGAAGAACGTCCTATTCGGGAGAGGGATATGCGTAAGTTAATATACACTTTAGCAACCTTTGCAGCCCTATCGGGATGCTATCCCGAATTGTCTTCCCAAAGCGATTCCACCTTTCAGGCAGCGGAAGCGAAACAAGCCCTTCCTATTACAGGAACTTGGAGAGCAACTCAGTTTTCGGGCTTTACCCTAGACGACAACGGTCATGCAAAGCCGTTGCGCGCTGGAACATCTCAACTCAACCCCGAATCGTGGCGACTTAAGTTTGATATTGATTCCAGAGGCAATGGATTGATCGCAGGGAAAATTTTTTGTCGCGCCAAAGCCGGGCTTCTTCATGGCGTGGGAAATAGTTTGATTGGAAGTCGTGTGCTGCTCACTGCGAACGGAATCGTTGGCGGAATACATTTGATTGCATCAGCGATAGATATCGCTCAATGCATGGCATCAGAGAATGGCTTTATTGACGTCATGACTCCAGTGAGTCAGTCTTCAAATTTCGTCGGACAACCTGACCCGAGGCTTGCTAAAAACCTTGGCTTTGCAGGTGAAGGGGTGTCGAGCACGGCAGCGGAAAATGAATGCAAAAAACTGCTTGGCCTTCGATTCATTAATGTAAATAAGTCTTCGGCCTGTGTTGGATTTCGCGATGGTTCTGCGAATCGTATTAGATTCATTACCGTACCACCGGGTGCTATTTATTCCGTTCGGGTAGATTTCGAACGAGATTAACCGCTCGGGGAACAAGTCACACAGCTTCCTTCAAGCACAATTTTGTGTGAGTCCATAACAAAACCCGGCGGGATGAGTTTCTCAAGATGACCAGGGCACCCGCCGACCGTGTAGACTTTGTCGCATTTTTTGCAAAGAAAATGATGATGATGACGGACTCCTGGTTTCTCATAGCGTGGAGTCGTTCCAGGAATTTCTACTGGTATTATGAAATTGTCATCAAGCAACATTTTAATCCCGCGATAAACGGTTGCAATTCCAATTCCCGGCTGAATACTCACCGCAGCATCGAGAAGTTCCTGAGCCGACAAAGGTCGTTCCGTGTGTTGAAACAAACCACGAATCAGAGACTGCTGCTGTGTTCTTCTTTTTTCTTTCTTCACCATCTTCATTTCACTTTGCACGTAAACGTTATGCCTTTGGTGTTGCTACTTTGCGAGCTTTGCTTAACGCATCCAGTTCTCGCAAAGCTTCATGCAGATCTGTGCATTCTTCTTCCTTGAGAAAGAG
>CAIZJW010000184.1 GCA_903933385.1 uncultured Silvanigrella sp.
ATAGGGGGTAGCGAGGGAGGTATTCTGAGCAACAAACAAAAGAAGGCTGGTTGAAGTCTTCTGAACAACAGCATTTGAGGCAGAGGCTGTTGAACCTACCGGCCGAACTTAACTACCCGTAAAATTTGTATTTTAAATTCTTCCCTTGAATTTATTCGTCCATAGGTTATTTTACTCATGAGTTTTTTCTAGTAGAGATTAAATAACTAACGTAATGGAAGATTTATACATGAATCCGGGCAGATACATCGGCGAGTGGATTCAGGCTGACCTCCAAAAGAAATTAGTTTTTTTGGGCGGGCCACGTCAGGTTGGGAAAACCACCCTTGCCAAGCAGATTTTGGCAGCACGGGGGCTGAGCGAAGAGTCTGCATACCGAAACTGGGATGTCTTAAGCGACCGAAAAGAACTCTTGCAGGAGCGGCTTCCTATTCAACCAAATCTGCTCGTCCTTGATGAAGTTCATAAATTTGCAAGATGGAGAAGTTTGGTTAAAGGTTTTTTTGATAAGTATTCTCCGAAGCGAACTTTGCTTGTCATTGGGTCTGCTCGTCTTGATCACTTCAGAAAAGGCGGTGACTCGCTTCAAGGTCGATATCACTATTTCCGGCTCCACCCATTGACCGTTCCCGAGCTTCTCACGTTTTATCCAGAAAAATTCGACCTCGAGAGGCTCATTCATTTTGGCGGCTTTCCTGAACCTTATTTCTCTGGCTCAGACCGTGACTGGCGCCGCTGGCAGCTTGAACGGCAAGCCCGCATCATCCACGAGGATCTCCGCGATCTGGAGCGTGTGCAGGAGATTAGCAAGGTTGAACTTCTCATGGATGCCCTTCCCTCACGCGTGGGATCGCCGTTGTCTCTTAAGTCGCTGCAGGAAGATCTCATGGTTGCGCACGCAACTGTTGCGCGTTGGCTGGAGATACTCGAGAACCTATACGTGTGCTTCCGAATTTCACCCTATGGTTCACCTAAAATTCGGGCAGTCAAAAAAGAACAGAAACTGTATTTGTGGGATTGGTCAAACATTGAAGACGCCGGTGCGCGTTTCGAGAACTTTGTCGCATCTCACCTCTTGAAATACTGCCATTTCATTCAAGACACTGAAGGCCATAAAATGGAGTTGCGATACATTCGCGACACTGACAAGCGTGAGGTCGATTTTGTAGTGATTAAAAACAAAAAGCCGCTCTTTGCAGTCGAAGCGAAAGTTTCTGAGAAGGCACTGTCACCTCACGTGAAGTATTTTTCGGAACGCACGCCTATTCCAAAGTTTTATCAAACTCATTTGGGTGCTGCAGTCTTTGGCGACCCTGAGCGCGGAGGAAGAATGTTGCCCTTTGAATTGCTCTGTAAAGAGCTAGGACTCGTCTGAGTGCGAAAGGTTCACGAACGGAGGAGGGTGTCGTGATGTGTAGAGCCATTCAACTCACCTTCTTCTTATGTTTCTTCCATTCCTTCCAGAGATCCCAGGTCGTTCGGCGATCACAATTGAACGCACTACGGAGCCAAAGTGTCAGATGAGGTTGCCCGAACAGGAAGGGGGAACCTCTTTATCGAACGAATTCGGAGGACTGCGAAATTTTCCCACCATCGCCGTTGTTAAGATTCTTGATTCAAATTCAAAATTATCATATAAATTTGAAGTATGATTGAAAGAAATCTTAAATTGCTAAAAATACTTGGGGATTCTCGCTCGGCTTTCCTATTTGGAGCCAGAGGAGTCGGTAAAACGCACCTTGCTACCGAGTGGTTGGCACGCAAGGAGCGGACATTTTCGGTCAATTTACTCGAGCCGGAACATTACGAGCGCTATTTGCGTGATCCGGGCCGTCTGCTTGCGGATATTGAAGGCGCACACAAAGGCCAGCATTTGTCTGTGCTCATTGATGAGATTCAAAAACTACCAGTGTTGCTCGATGTTGTTCATCACTTGTATGAAAAACATCGCAAACAAATTCAGTTTCTCCTCACCGGTTCAAGTGCGCGTAAGCTCAAACGGCAAGGAGCCAACTTGCTTGCAGGCAGGGCTCTTTCGTTGAAGCTTTTTCCGCTCGATAGCAGCGAGTATTCCGGGCAACTGGAAACCACTCTTAGACTTGGAACTCTTCCCGGAATTATAGTCGACAACACTGAACCAGAACGTTCGCTTCGGGCCTACGTTCATACTTATTTACGCGAAGAGATTCAGCTCGAAGCGCTTGTCCGAAAAATTGATACGTTTGCGCGATTTTTGGAAATCGCAGGTCAGTATCATGGCAAAATAATCAATGCCAGCAACATAGCAAAACCAATAGGAACGACACCAAATACTGTTCTGGAGTATTTTAGAATTCTAGAGGACACGCTGATTGCTTTCACGATTCCGGGTTGGCACGAATCCACCGTCAAACAGCTTCGCACAGCGCCAAAGTTTTTTCTCTTCGATAATGGAGTTGCGAACGCTTTGCGTGGGGAACTTCGCATTGAACTTTCTGAACGCACGTCGCGCTTTGGTGATCTCTTCGAGGCCTTCGTCATTCAAGAAATTTTCCGAAGAAACGAATATGAACAATTGGATTTTAAGTTGTCCTATTGGCAGACAGCAACTGGTCAAGAGGTTGATATTCTACTTTCGCGTGGTCTGGGAGCGCCGATCGCTGCGATTGAGATAAAGTCAGGTACTGCCCCTGATGCGGCTGATCTTAAGATTATGACTCTGTTTTCGAAGGAATACCGGGACTGTAAAAAATACTGTTTTTGCCGCACTCCGCACGCGTATCGCATTGAAGAACTCGATGTCGAAGTACTCCCATGGCAAGAGGGAATTCGCTTACTTTCTTCAATTTGATTTGCCGTTGTCGATTTCCCAAAACAAAAAGCCCAAGCACTTCTTGTGCTTGGGCTTTACATGGCGGAGAAGGGGGGTTCTAAACCCCTAGGCTCCAAGTACCTAATCATAAACCATTTATTTAACAATTACAGGCCCATCCAAAGGGCACGACATTCACCGAGAGTCACAAAGAGTCACGTTTGGTCACCCACGCTGAACGCAATTGAACGCAAATCGGAAAGGGAATTGAACGCAGATTGAACGCAATTCGGGGCTGCCGTATTCGAGAGGGGGCATTCTAACAACAATCGAGGCACGTGGGAG
>CAIZJW010000185.1 GCA_903933385.1 uncultured Silvanigrella sp.
AGCGATAGCGCGCGAAAGTGTCCCGATGCGGGTGGACATGGATGAATTCCTCCGTGGTCCTAGTTTCGGCTCGTATGCCAAAGCCGAGAGGTATTCAAACAAAAAATCAACAGATTGCATTGACTGGCCAGACGCCCATTCCGGAGTCAGGACACTTTGGAAGACCAAGGGGAGAGCGTTTCCCAGCGGTTGCAGTTTCGACAGCGCCATACAAATTTACGATGAATTTCAGAACATTCCACGCACTCATGGAGCTCCAGCAGCGGGGATACAGCCTCATTTGCCTGTAAAAGTGCTCTCAGCTGTTTCTCCCAATTGGGCGGGCCTAAAAGAACCACATCAGACAACGCTGATTGGCCCGATGAAGCTCGCAACCTTTCGAGCAGGCCCCAAACGAAGCGATAGTCCGAAGATGTCGCACTTTGAGCGGGCAGAGGCTCAATGCGCAATTGAGAGAGAATTTCACCCCGCATCTTCTGAACGGCAGCCTCAATTTCCGCGTCTTGCGAATCGAGCTTCAAACACCAGGCTCGCAGGAATGGTTCAAAAGAAAACGCGGAGAGAACTGAGCTTGAAAGTTTAAGGCGAGTGAGTTCGAGCAAATCGACACAAAAACCCATCAACAATTGATCGGCAGGATGTCCATCTGCAGCTCGCCAAAGAACGCTTGTCGCCTCGACGAGTGCCAATTTGGGCTCTATGGCTGCAGGACTCCAGCGCACGGCCAATTTTGCCAAACGCACTGCTTGCTTCTGAGATTCCAAGTGAGCATCTCGCAGCAGCCGCGAGGAACTTTCGGAAAGAACATGGGCAACTTCACGGGCGAGATCGCCAGAAGAAGGACCAGAGTAAAGTTCAAGCGTAGTTTCAAGTCGATTCTCTTCACCTCTCTGTGATGCCAATCCAAGCAAGAGACGAAATATATCGATATTTGAAGGCTTCCGGTGGAGCAATTCAAGCCCGGTTTCCATGGCTTTCGCAGTGAGTCCGCTCTGCGCATACACGTGAGAAAGTTCAAACATCGCCTTGTTGGTTTGAACACGTGTCACTTTTTCAGAGCCCAGAATTTGTAGATACAGCGCTGCCGCTTCGCGGAGGGAATTTTCCTGAACAGCATATCTCGCTGAAACAAAAAGAGTCACAACATCAGCATCAGCTTGGGACTCATCACCCTCCCCTCCGAGAGAGTCAGATGACAGATATTGCGCCCGCGGTGAACTACTGAGAGGCCCAGAGGGGGGCATGCCTGGTCGATATTTATCAAGTTTTCGAAAACGTCTTCGAAATGAACGCCACAGAGAAGGAAAAAGGAACCCAAGAACGATTCCAAGAGAAATTCCCGTGAGGAGAAAAAAAAGTGCCTCATAGGTATCCCAGAGTGGCAGACCATCGGCGATGGAATCAGAGACTGGTCTTGGCACGAGCTGAACACCTCCGAGACGATTCGCTCACTTCTAACTTGGTTTGGGCCTCCAGACTACAACTGCTACAATGTTACGACAATGTAAAAGGACCCCAAAGAATGACTGTGCCGACTCCTGAAAAATCAGCCTTTCACGATTCCGATGTTAAAATCGTCATAGCAATACCAGCTCGGCTCGGCTCAACCCGATTACCGCGCAAGCCACTCGCATCTCTGGCGGGTCGACCCCTCATTGTTTGGGTCGCGGAGAAAGTTGCAGATTGTGCGCAGCGTTTGGGCAAACAATTATCGCTTTCTCCATTAGAAATTATCACTTTGGTTGCCACTGACAGCAATGAGATAGCCGAAGCACTCAAAAAAAATGGAATTCGGACAGTCATGACAACCTCCGAGCTTCCCTCAGGAACCGACCGCATCGAGGCCGCTGTGAGTGCCCTTCAGCAAAGCGGATTTTCACTGACAGCGTCGACGCTGGTCATCAACTTACAAGGTGACGAACCTTTTTTCTGCATCGACGACATTGTGCGACTCGCCCAGGCGATGATGTCGGACAAGAACGCTCCCATGGGGACACTTGCATTTCCGCAAAGTTCCTCGGAACACTTCATCCGTTCATCGGTTGTCAAAGTAACACGCAACACTCTTGGGAATGCTCTTTATTTTTCCCGTGCGCCTATCGCTTGGCCCCGCAATTTATGGGGAGCAAGTGACACAATCACGGCTCTTTCAGAAAAAATGCAAAATAAGCTGGAGAGTCCTTTTCTTCAACATGTTGGCATCTATGCATATCGGCTCAATGCGTTGAGAAAATTCACGCAAATGGAACCAAGCTTTCTCGAATTGAGTGAGGGACTGGAGCAGTTGCGAGCTCTCGAGGCTGGCTGGAATATAAAAGTCATTGACGCCAAAGAAGCTCCATTCGGAATTGATACCGCAGATGATCTTCTCCGTGCAGAAAATTACTTAAAAGAACAGGGACAAAGCGTATGAGCAGAAGAGAAGAAAAAACTCTCAGAAAATCGATCGTCTTGTCACTTTTCACGCTTGCCCTGGGCTTTATTGAAAATCATGCATCTGCTGTCCCACAACTCTTTTTGCAGCAAACAGCAGGCCAGCAGGCAGACGTCACCTGGGGACGTCTCGAGAATGATAGATTCATAATCTACTATGATTCAACGCAGCCAGCGCTTGCAGAACATGCACTCACCGCTGTTGAGAGAGCATATCCTGACTTCAGCCTGCTTCTTGGAACCAGCCTGGAGGGGCAATCCACTCCACCAGAACTCTCGCTTCAAGACATCATCGTATCTCGCTTCAAAAAGATTCCCGTCATTGTGAGTTCCCGAACCGACGGCCCTTCGTTTGCAAACTTCATCCCACAAACTCTCGAAATTCAATCGACTCTGCGCCCACCCGCCGCACTTTTCCAGCATGAGCTGGCGCATCGAATGATGTATGAACACATTGACCTAAAAGTTGGTCCTGCCGGCCGAACCTTTATGTTGGCAATGCTACCAACATGGTGGACCGAAGGTCTTCCTGAATTTCTAACAGAGTCTCTCGGCCGTCTCGAAACCGAGGGATACATTCGTGCGATGGTTCTCAATGATTCGTTCCTGAGCTGGGACCGCATGCATGCGCTTTACAAAGCTTCTGGCAACAACGCTCTGTTGGGTTATGCAACCTCAGGTCGATTCTTCAAATATTTCCTCAATCGCACCCCGGAAAAAAATCTCAGAGATCTGCACGAAGGTTTGAAAACGCATCAGTTGATTCCGCCTTTTTTCAGCGGAGCCTACCTTTTGTTGAAACGCCTGACAGGAGAATGGCCCGGAGACCTCTACGAGTCATTCAAAAAAGATGTCAGCAAAGAAGTATTCGGCGACCTAGAAGGTATGCCTCGATTGAGCCAAATTTCTGGAGCTCGAAAAATTTTCAGCCAATTTGGTGGAGGCTCATTCCTCCTCCAAGACAATTCAATCTTGACTCCCGACTTTTCAACTTCAAGCCGTGCTGGCGGCATTGCGGTCTATGACTTTAAAGATGCGTCTTTCAAAGACTTACAAAACTCATCAATTCTGCCTCTCGAACTCAAAACCCAGGACCGCATTTACGCACACCGAAAAGAACTTTCTGATGGTGGGTTTTGGTCGACAACACGGGTCAAATCACCCAATCGCACGAGTGGGCACTTAGTTTCGCACTATCGATTTCAGGGCAAGCTCAATGAAATTGAAGATGGCAAGATCAAAGAGCGCATTGACTTCCCTCTCAACTCCGAGGGCCCGACACCTCTCGTGCGGGATATTGTAGCCATAGCTCCGAGCACCGCTGCAGTGCTAACAACCAACGACACAGCAACAAGTCTTTACATTATGAATGCAGAACTCAAGCAACACACTTTCATGGGACAGTGGATTGCTCCCGACGCAGTTCGTTTGGTGCGCCCGCACGATGCAAATCAACAAACAGAGTCGGCACTCTGCGCATTCGCTATTGTTGACCACGACTCAGAACGCACATCGCTTCAACGCTTGTGTCACGGAGAATCAACAAAAACGATCATTCCAGAGGGCAATTTAATCATCCGTGATGCTCTCATGACTGCACCCGATGAGTTCTTATTGCTCGTGGGCTGGCACAATGCTCAGGCCCTCGTGGTTTGGAGCAAAGGCCGTACTGAGTTTATCAGCGGTTTACCTGATTGGGTTGAATCTATTGCACCTAGCAATGATGCTGAGGATATTCTGCTCAACGTGTTCACTGGGAACAACCAAGAATTGTGGTCAGTTTCTCTCAAAGAGATGAGAAATTCACACCTCAACTGGATCCTGA
>CAIZJW010000186.1 GCA_903933385.1 uncultured Silvanigrella sp.
AACGCAAGGACAGCACAATCAGAATAATCACCTACTTTGTTACTCTCCTGTGCAATCCACAAACGAAAGTCCATAGGCTGTCGCCCACTTGTCGTTGCCCACATGTAGGTAAAATAAAGTGCGGCATTGCCGGAACTTCCTCGTCCAACGACAATAATCTGCTTACGAGATTGTAGTTTTTCCCGCAGTTCCGCGGCACGGCCTTTCCAGCCCTGCGACTGACGTCTTATGAGCGTAGGTTGTTCGGCAACTTCAGATTGCATGTACGACTGTGTCATGCTCAGGGCACTCCTCTCGGAACAAAACAAAATGAATTCATTTTTTCTTGATGCGCCAAAAGCGCTCGAGCGTTTTTCCGGCGCGGGCATTCTTAAGCAGCAAAGGCTTCACATTATCGTGGCTGCCAAAAATGGAATCGATTTGGGTTGCATAATTTTCAATCAGAGAAATCTTTGCATCTACATCGCACTCTTGTTCGAGTCTTTCCTGACCTAAAACATTCAAACGCAACAATGCATGTTCAATGGAATCGGCGATACCAACGTGTGCACCCTGATCAACCACGTATGGAAAATCTTCGTACAAGAGAACATTCTCATCATGCTGTAAGAGAGAAAGCAAAGTGGCAGTGCAGAGAATGTGATCGACGTGATGGCCTATACCTGCCGGTGAAAGAAACAAAGTGGGACGTACGGAAGTATCCGACAAATAAGGACGCAAGCCTTCAGCAACACCTTTGCGCTGCGCATCATCATCCTGATGCGGCATTGTCCAAAGGGAATCCATGTGAGGGTAAAGCGGTTTGCCGGTAGCAGAATGCCTGCGATAGATCGCGTCGAGCAAGTTGAGTTGCACGAGCTCGCATCCTAGTGCCTGCATTGCAGAGACTTCTTCACCACGACGCACCGAAGGCAAAGCAATGCCGTGAGGCGGATTGAGCGGATCGGCATTCTCAGGGTCAGCAGTGCAGATTGTCAGAGAAATGCATTCCATCTGCGGAACGAGAGATTGAAGAAGTCCGCCACAGCTGAGAATTGCGTCGTCCATGTGGGGCGAAACAACAACGACCCGCGCAAATCGCTCGGGAATCCGGGACAAGGATAATGTGAGGCCGAGCGTGCTCAAAACTCAACTCCTCTTATTTAAGCGTGACGCAAGAGTGTAACCGCCCGGGGTCACATTCGGCAACTCTCGTCGAGGCTCAAATTCGCTTGAATTTTGTCGTTCCGCAGCCCTGCGTCTAAGCATTGAACACTGTCCAAATACTCCATATTGCGGCCACGAATACTTTCCCATACGCATCGCAATGTGGCGGAAGTCATCTGAAACCAAGAATTCGGCCGCAAGTCTGTTTTTGAATTTCGAAGAGGAGATGCAGGCAATGATGCTCAAAAGAAAACACACCCAAAGTTCCAAGCTTTCTTTGGTGGCAGCCGTCCTCATCTGCGTTACCTCAGGCGTCGCTGCGCTTGCACAGGCCGACTTCAGTCACCTGAGTTTGTCTCGCGTTGAGAGCGAACTTCGTTCGCAGGTGCAAATGCTCTCAAAACATTCTGAACCCTGGGCCAAATCAGTCAGTGGTAGAGCAGAATTCGCTCTCTACAAAATTCACAACGCTCAGCTCTCGAGCAACCCAAGCGTGGAGAATATGCATCTCGATCACGCTTGTCAGGCTCTCACAGACGAACGCGCTCTTCTTGTTGAAGCTCAGCTCGCAGATGCTGGAGATCCGAAATTTCTTGAGTCTCTCATCGAACAAACATTTACGCATAGAGAAATTTTAGGCTGTCAAGAATAAATGCCCTACAATGAGGCTATTCCACTGAGGCGGTCCCCAGTATAATTTCTGACGCGTCACGAAACACCCACACGAGTCATTTCGTATCCCTATGGTGAGTTGAAAACCTCTACGACTGTGAAAATATCGGAAGACCGTTTCAGGAGGAAGACACCCAATGGAATTCCGCTATAAAAAAATCGTGTTTCTCACGGGAGCTGGAATTTCTGCTGAAA
>CAIZJW010000187.1 GCA_903933385.1 uncultured Silvanigrella sp.
CTTGCTCGTATGTAACCTTTGTCAGGCGTATTGAAACCGGACTCCCTTTTTCAACTTCTGCCGATAATGTGATGTTGATATTTGCTGCATCAGCGAGAGTTCGAATGACCTCAAGCAGTGGAGCGTTTCTGTATTCCAAAGAGATGAGATCGCTTTGGCTAGCAGCATCGCCTTCACTAGCGCCTGCGGCGATGGCATCTCCGACGGGACTCGTTGATGTTGTGTTTGAGTTGTTTCCGCTGTTGTTGTTTGTCGGAATAGCAGGAGGCAAAGCGGCCTTCGGCTGGGAGTTTGCGGGTGTGTTTAGGTTGAAGCCATTTGTTTGTGCCTGAACTGCCGGAAATCCAAAGATAGGCAATAAACCCAAACAAATGGGACGAAAAATTTTAAACTTTTGGTTTTTCGTTTTCATTTCTTGAGCTCCTTGGATGGCTCGGAAGTTCGATATTTTGAAAGCGGAATGACGATGTCATTGAACTGTACAATTTGACCAGGGACAGAATTTGCAGACGGCTCACGCGTGATAACTCTATCGCGGGTGATCGATACAACCCGTCCACCGTGCCTGCCGATTCTATCTCCAACCTTTGCAATGACACCCTCCTTGGGATCGGGCGTCATCAAGAGAGCGGTTGGTTCTTTTCCGAAAAGCGTTCCAACGAGCTCAAATTCAGTAATTTCATGCTGCTGCAGTCTCGTTGAACCAGATAATGTTGGCCGAATTAAAGAAAGAGGTGCAAATGGATCCGTTTTTCCCTCAGGGCGATAAGTATAGGCTAAGGCTTCATTTTGCATTGACATAAATGTCAGTAGTAAAACAAAATTATACCTTTTGTTGAGCTTCATTTGGAACCTCCTGCGGTTCCCTTGGCTGAGAATGACTTGTCGATCATCTCGTTGAGGTCAATAAGTGGTTTTCCGATCTTTTCAGTTTCGTTTTTGCTTGTTGTTGGAACAGACGATAGGGTCGTTTGTTCAATTGTTTCTGGACTTAATTTCTGGAAATATGCAAAAAATTTACCATTAAATGCTAACTTTGGTCGTTGTGTTAGCTTGAGCTCTTTTTCAGTATTTGTGATTTCAAAATCTTTGATGCGAATCACACGCGGCAGACCCATCGCCATATCGAGGAATGATACGAGAGAGGTGAATGTTCCATTTAGTTTCAATCCGATCGCAACAGAGTTCACATCCGCTGTTGTACCCGGGGCTTCCATACCAATTGCAGGGGCTGGGTTGTTCGGTTGTTGTGAAATGTTTCCTGTATTTTGATTGGATCCATTCAACTCGACATTTGGCATGAATTCTCGAATCTCTGTGGCAGTGAGGCGCGATAAGCTTGCAAAGTCGTTCAGAACTTTTTCGACAGCAGGCTCTATGGGGAGGAGTTCGATCATCTTTTTATAATCACGATTTGCTCGGTTTAACTCTTCCTCCAGCGTGAGCGGGCTCACGAGGCTTTCAGAGAGAGCCTTAAGATCAGCAGTCAAAGTGTCGAGTTCGCGCTGTTTTTCCTGAACTAATAGTTCTTTTGGAACGATGATTTCTTCCCAATACCAGTAGAACGTGCCGCCCATCGCAGCTGTTGCAATCAACAGTTTTGCAATGGGAGAAAGCTGCTCATATTGAGAAACAATCGTTGCCATCTTTCATCCGTTCTGCAGTTTAATTGTTATTTCAAATTTTTGCAGAGTCACGCCTTGCACATCCTCACTTTGAAGTGACTTCAAAGTGACTTGTTCAAGAGATTTAATTTCGTTCTTAGTTTCATTAGCGATTGTATCTTTTGCAGTCAGTGATGAATTTAGAAGCTGCGGTGGAACGAACTCCCTGAGTTCACTGACGTCCGAGGCATCAATTTTTCCAATTTCTTTGAGGCGTTTCAGGTAGTCTGCAATGACTGAGTGGTCTAGGGCATAGCCACTGAGTTCAAGAGTATTGGTTGCATTCGTGAATGCAATTCTATTAAACCACATTCGTTCGGGATGTTTCATCTGAAGATTGTCGAGCAAAACTATTGAAAGTTTTCGTCCTTCACCGAGACTGCGGATTTTATCTCCACGCTGTTTTATTGCTTCCGCCTTTTCACGAATTTCTTTGGTCTTTTCGAAATCTTTTTTCATGACTTCTTGAACGTTTTTCTGTTCCGAAATTTTTGTCTCGATTTCAGCGAGATTTGTATCGAACTGGCTGCCATGATGTTCAATTCCGAAATATATTGCCACACATAAGATTCCTACCAACAATGCGTCACGTGTCGCAGAGTTTTGATAGTTTTTATCATTTGTCTCAGGCGCCAGGTTTATGCGAATCATGTTCGATCACCTGCCCTGCGCAGCGCGAGTCCTGCTGCCACCGCAAATTGATGTGAATAGCGGGATGTGACATTTTCATCGATCTTTGGATTAATGTTCATACCCTTAAAGGGAGATGCATAAACTGTGTCGGCGTTGAGCAGACTGCTAATACCTTCGCTGAGACCCGGAACAACTGAGCCTCCACCCGAAAGAACGACTGCATCTATCGCCCTTATGGCCGACTGTGTTTCCAGGCCTGAGTAAAACTCCATTGTCTTTTTGATTTCTTCGCAGAGTTCTTGGGTATGATGTTGGCAAATTGAGACAACATCCGGATGACCTGCAGCAAAATCAGGATTTGCAATACTCCACTTTATCGCTTCTGCTTCATTGTGATTTACGTTCAGTTGCCTTGAAATGAGGTCAGTGAAATGTGATCCCCCAACGGGAAGGCTGCGAATGATACTCGATTGCCCCCCGACGGTGAGATGGATTTTTGTTGTATCGCGCCCAACGTCAACACAGAGGTTGGTTTTCTCCGGATCCTGCTGTGTAAATTCAAAGGAGTTCGAAACCGCAAAGGCATCGCAGTCGAGAACGGCTGGCAAAACACCAACTTGTTTGAGCATCTCAACATATTGTTCAACAATCGCGCGCTTTGCGGCAACGAGAAGAACAGCCAGTTGCCCTTCTGTGTTCGGGATGCCAATGGCTTCGTAGTCGATCTGCCAGTGTTCTAGGTCAGAGTCTACGTGCTGCTGGGCTTCCAGAATCACTTGTTTAGGTAGTTCTGCCATTCCCTGAAAGGGCACTAAGATTCTTTTGAAAACGACATTTATTCCGCGCAATCCGATTGCTGCATTTGCACCTTTGTAACGAATTTTTGTCTGTTCTAGTGCTGATTTTACGACTTGAGTGATTGTTCGCGTGTCGCTGAGGCCGCCGTCAACAACAGCGCCAGGTGGAGTCTCTTCCCACCCGAGTCCCAGCAATTTAATTCCCTTTGAAGTGTTTTCTACGGCAACAACTTTTACAGCCGAGGCACCGACGTCGATGCCCAGCTGAATATTTTTAGTTCCATGAAGGAAACCAAAAAGTGATGATGCCATTTTGTTCACTGCCTCACTCTGGGAGTTTGCACTCACATCCCATGATGAAAGAAATGCAGCAGGAACTTGATGTAAAAGATTTCAGCCCTGGTCAGTCCACTGACGGGGGCTGCAGGAAGGGCTCAGTTGGCGACTCTATCGCATTGCAATTTATGCGTGGTGAGTTCAGGGCGGAAGATCCTCGCCCAGCCGCTGATGTATGCCTTTTCATGTGGGTTGACTGTTTCGTCAAACCAAATGGATTCAACCCGATCATCTTCGAGAAACAACAACAGTTCATCAAACGAGTGGCAAACTTCACTATTCGTTGAAAGCTGCTTCCTCAGATCTGAATGCATGTTGTGCGAATAGAGAACTGAAATGCGCTCGATTTCTGGACCGAGCTCGCTGTCGAGTTCAGAGGGGTCGTGCGTTGCTGTTAGAATGCGTGGATCAGATGCGCTGGAATTTTTAAACTGTCTTGCCTGACTGGCATCGCCCATGGGGCAGCTCCTGAATAGGCACCAGGTCTGCTGCACGGAAGGACTCAATATGCTGCAGTGTGTGGCGCTCGTGTCGGAGTCTGCCCAAGTTTGGCCATGAAGTCAATTACTGGCCTGTGGAGCCAAAACCGCCATCGCCGCGGGTTTTATCGGCAACCGCAACGCTGTGTGGGCGAATTGCCAAGGCAAAAACACCCTGAGAGATTTTGTCGCC
>CAIZJW010000188.1 GCA_903933385.1 uncultured Silvanigrella sp.
CCACACGCGTGGACATTTGTTGCCCACTGGATTTGGTGCAAGTAGCAAATGATTTGCAACACAATCTTTATCTTCGAGAACGAAGAGTGGATGGCGTGCATCGAAGAGTTCGAATCGAGGCCCTTGCGCACTGTTATGAAAATGTGGAGCGACTCCCTGCAAGCGGGCCGCAAGACGAGCGCGTGCTGAAATGTCGTCGAAGGTCTCAAGAATTTCGAGTGCAGAGGTGAGCTCACTGCGCAAACCATAAGCTTCGTCGGAAAATAAGCGCAGAACTCTGTTTTCAGCAACCATCACGTCTGCTTCAGCCGCAGTGAGTTGTGATTGGAGTTCACTGAGTCCGGAGGGCTCGACAAAGAGAGTGTTACCGGTTGAACTCACTCCGCGCGGAATTCCCGGAACATCAGATTTGCGATCGACTCGAACGGGGAGAACGTAGCGACCGTCGCGAATCATCCAAACAGAATCTTGAAGAGCATCGCGCACGGTGGGGATTTTCAGAGTGCTCTCGAGCGCGTGGGTCATTTTTCGAGTCAGTGCTTCATGTTTGGATCGCGCGTCTTTGAGTTCACCTGAAGCCGAATCAAGAATTCTGCCGTTTTGGTCGGCCGCCAGTGACAGCCGTCGTGCGAGCGATGCTTGAGGCTTCAGCTGGCTCAGAAGATCTGTGAGTTCTGGGCCCAACGGAGAATCGGGACCTTTACGAGAGTCATTTCGGGCTTTGTTTCCAAGCCTCTCAATTTGTGAACAGAAAATCCCCAGGTGATAGAGCCCCAAGCCGTTGAGAAGGCCTCCGTGCTGCAGGGCTTCGGCAAAATAGGTTGCATCAAAAGATAGCAAAGCAACGCTTTCGCCAGCTTGATGCAAGCGGAGCAATCGCTCAGTCGCTCTGAGAATCCACTCTCTTTCCTCTTCAGGAATCCAAGGGGAAATACCTTTGAGGCGCAACTTTGTGTGTTCGAGTGACGCCATTTCGGCCAAAGCGTCAGCCAGGCGCGCCCATTCCAGACGCTCGAGGGCATCGGCAAGGAGGGCCTCACGATCCCAGTGGTCCTCGCCCCTGGAAGCATCGATAGAAGTTGTTGAGACAGCGTCGACCATCGTCCTGCTCCCGAAGAAGATCCTTTCCAAGCCTGAAAAACGCGACAAAACGCACAGGATTGATTAGCATGTGAAAAATCCGTTCATGCCAGAGATAAAGGAAAGCTTCTCAATGGCAAGAGACTGGCGCAAGTATCTCGACGAAACCGACGCGCGGCGTCGGGACCGCCTCGTAAAAATTGAAAAAATCAAAAAACAAAAGCGTTCTGTGCGTGGTCGGTCAGTCGACGACTGGTTGGTAGATTCTGCTTTGCACGAAGGGGATGAATCGGAGGCAGAATTTTCGGTTCGCTTGAGCACTCTCTCTTCTTCCGGGCAGCGTCGTGGCCGAGTGATTGAGGTTCATAAACGCAATATTTTTGTCGCTGAGGAAAATGAGGAAGGTCGTCCGGAAACCGAATTGCTTTGGTTGTGTTCAGTGGCCAAAAGACATTTTCAGCGTGCGCACAAAGAAAGGAATTTTGTGGTGGTCGGTGATCGGGTTCTTTTCGAACCTGATGCAGATGTCACTCTCGATTCCGAAGGTCAGCCAAAAGATACCAATCTTCCTCGCGGCGTTATTCAGCATGCGTTCACTCGTCACAGTCGTATTGCAAGGCGTGACCCGCTCAATCCTGAATGGGAACATGTCATGCTCGCCAACATCGATCTGTTGGTTGTCGTGGCGTCGGTTTTTCATCCTGAAGTGCGCTGGGGATTGATTGATCGATTTTTGGTACAGGCCGAACTCGAAGGCTTGCCAGCAGCCATAGTGCTCAACAAGGTCGACCTGCTCGACAACCCAAAATTAGCAACGGCAGAATTTATGGAGCGCTATAAAAAGAGAGTCGCGATTTACAAAGAGGTAGGCTACGAGGTTTTTGAAATTTGCGCATTAAAGCCCCGTAAAACACAGTCTGAAGTGAAGCGATTGCGTGAGTCCTTTAAGGGGAAACTGATAGGCTTTGCGGGACATTCGGGCGTTGGTAAGAGCAGTCTGTTGAATCTCATGAAGCCTGAATTTGATCAGATTGTAGATGAAAACCCCGACATTTTTTACAAAGGTCGACACACAACTACTTACAATTCATTGTTGCAATTGGGCATTGGGGCGTATGCCATTGACACTCCCGGTATTAGGTCTTTCTCGGTTGCAGGTTTCGACAGCATCACGCTTTCTCAGTGCTTTCCGGAATTTCGAGGCAACAAGTGCCACTACCGTGAATGCACCCACGATCACGAACCACAGTGTGGCATCAAGGACGCCGTTGAAGAGGGGCGAATTTCGCGGGAACGATATAGAAGTTTCATTGGTCTTTTAAAGGGAATATCATTCCGAGAAGGTGAGGGTGACTCATCGGAAGCTGAAGTGATTGCCGACCTCAAGGCGCGCAGCCAAGTGCGCGATGAAAAATTGAAAGAGCTCGACAACATTGCGAACGAAACGGGGAATGAAGCAGGGAATGAAACGAGGGATGAAGAACAATGACACTCACTCCAGACGATTGGTTGTCATTGCAAGGTCACGGCCCGTCCGAAGCAGCACTGAGCAATCTCCTTGCGCCATTATCCGAGCCTCTGCTCAATACGACCAGTGATGTTGTAGTTGGTGGAGGGCTTTCTGGACTCCTTCTCGCACTGCGCGCATCGAGAAATTCAAATTCTCTCGTCTTGCTAGAATCTCGCCCCACGCTGGGCGGACGTTTATTCCAATCTCCACCCTCGCATCCTGGTGTTCCCAGAATAGATGTTTTGAGAGCGCAGTTCACTCAAGAAGCTCTTCAACATTGCAGCGGGCCTGGTTTTGAGCTTTTCGATCCGCTTGCTCTTGAAGTTTATGAACGTCATTTGCGAATGGCAATGAGTGAGGCGGAGCAAGAGTTTGTTGATGCCTTCGTAAATGAACGAGCAGGCGTTCAGGACACCTTGGTGCGCCGTACTTATCTCGTTCGCAAGGAATTTACTCCGCTTTCGGAGGTTCTGTCTGGTTCCTCGGAGATGCTGACTCGGAAAGAGGCCGACATTCTTCTTCAGCTCTCACAGGCCGAGCATGTGAGTCCGGAAAACGACGGCCCGTTTGAATCAAGTTCTTTTTGGCAAGGCCTGGCGAAAGCACAGCGTGAGTCTCTCACACCTTTACTTGAATCTGTTCTTGGTTGGACACTCGATCGCACCCCTGTGTCGGTTGTGCGCAGTGCGCTGCATGCGTTCGTGAGAGGCAATGAATCAGAGGCGCCTAAATGGTTTTTGCGCGGTTCACGTCTTGAACTTGCGCTTGAGGTTGTGCTTCTCTCGAGAGGAGTCAAGGTTCTCACTCAAGCTGAGCTTGTGCGTGCCATCGTGCCTGAAAAAAAGGCCGACTCAACACTCATACAAGTGGCTGATATTTTCTCGCGCGCGCCGCAGCAAATGCAGGCACGCAGGTTGGCTTTGGCAATCCCTCTAATGCGCACGCTCTCACTCTTACCCAGAGAACAATTGCATCCACAGCAATCGCGACTTGTTGCCAGACATCGTCCACGATCTTTGGTGTGGGTAGAATATGGACACTGGAAGCAAGCCCTGGCGAATCCCACTCTAAACGAATGGCTGGTTCCAGGTGTTCGGTTAATGTGCCCAGTGGAACGTGTTCAGGGTGCTCTGTTGAGTCATGGGCAACTTGGTTTCTTCACATCCATCGACTTTGAAGATTCC
>CAIZJW010000189.1 GCA_903933385.1 uncultured Silvanigrella sp.
AGGCTTGTCGCTGGCTTCCTTGTTGGCCACCTTGAGAAATTCAGAGCTACCTAAATTTGAAACCCCAAGCAGAGACGTGGTTCAAAAGACGATCGATGAACATCCTGAAGCCCAATGTCGACTCGACACATACATGGCCGGAGCTGTGTGTACTGTTCCCTTCGAGCGCAGCATCATTCCTGGAAAAGGCTTGGCGCAAGGTGGAGCGAGTCTTGAAGCGGAAATGTTTGCTGGTCAATCGTCGTGCATGGCACGCGATGGCTGGGTCAGTGCGCAGCGACCTCGCTGTTGGTTTAAGCCGTATTTCGAATTTGATGGCTTGCTGGCTGCAAAGGCGCAGTGGTCTGATCACTCGCGCAATGGTCGGCCTGAGCCAGGTGAAACGCTGTCTGTCAGTGTTCCCATTGAAAACCAATGGAACAAATTGAGCCAAGGAGTCGTTGGAGAAATTTTTAGCCTCACCCAAGGGGTAAAGGTTGTACAAGGTAAGTCGAATTATCCAGACATTGCACCCGGCACGACATCCGTTCAGGCGACACCTTTTGAAATCAAAGTGGCCAAGAATTTTTCCTGTGGCCGACCTTTTGAATTGCTCTTCCGCGCGAGTGCTACTGCGGGCAGTCGAGAGTTTCCTCTGAAATGGTTTGTGGGGCCAAAGCAATCTGAAGACTTTATCCTGGAGCGACGTACCGAACTCCTCCCCATTGAAGACTATCCTTCGCCTGGTTTGAGTTTGGCCTTTGAAGTCAGTGAGAATCTGACGAGCCCGGAATTGGAGCTCTTTCTGACCCTCAATGGCATCTATCCGGAGGAGATTGCGGTTTCGCTAAAATCTCCGGATGGTCGAGTGCACGAACTCAAAACAGAGGGCGGTTTTGATTCAGACAACCAAGCACGCGTAAAGATTGCTTTCGAGAAGCCGCTCCAATTGCGCGGGCGATGGTTGCTGAACCTAAAGGACACTCAGGAAAACGACACTGCAACCCTCAAAAGTTTTGAACTTCGTGCCCCCTTTGCTGAGAAAGTCGACTGCGGCAAATAATACTCCATTCAATTCGATGTGTTATAGAATATGGCGAAAGCAAGGGAGCCGAGAATTTTCTTGACCTGGCTCTCACTCTGTGGAACGTCTCGGGGGTCTTCGTAGCAAAAGGTGCTGCAAAGACGCACCTTTTCACTTCATCCCGTCCTATGTGAAGTGAACACCACAGAAAGACATTCACTTGAATACCAATGAACTGTCCGCTCTTGAACAGTCGCCAACTCCGTCAGCCGCAGATGTGATTGAGAATTTCAGTTCTCTTCCACAGGTTCTACGTGATGCTCTGGCCGCTCAAGGCATTACCGAGCCTACGAGCATTCAAGCGCGCGCTATTCCCGCGGCCCTGACGGGTCGTGATGTTCTTGCTCAATCAAGCACAGGTTCAGGCAAGACCCTCGCCTTCGCGTTGCCAGTTGCCCTGCGTTTGCAAAAACACGGTGGTTTGCGAGCACTCATTTTGACCCCAACACGCGAACTGGCAACTCAGGTTGCTGCAGTTCTCGACTCTACAGTTTCATCGATGAAGCTGCGCACTCTTGCTATCACCGGTGGAGCGAGCTACTCGCGTCAGCGCCGAGCTTTGCAAGAGGGAGTAGATATTGTTGTTGGTACTCCGGGTCGTATGACAGACCTCATGGGACAAGGTGTTCTCGATCTCAGCCAAATTGAATCTTTTGTTCTCGATGAAGTCGACCAAATGCTCGACTTTGGATTCGCTGAAGATCTCGAGAAAATTCGCGCACAACTTCCTGCTAATGTGCAAACCTTATTTTTCTCAGCAACGCTGAGCTCCGAAATTAAGGCGCTCGCCCGCAAAACACTCAAGAACCCTCTTGAAGTAAATATTGTGTCTGCTGGCGGACAGTCGCCATCAACCATTCGCCACAGCTATTTGGAAGTGCGCGGGTTTGCAGAGCAGAAGGCACTCATCAATACTTTGTTGTTCCACAACCCTACGCAAGCCATGGTTTTCTGTAAAACGCGGCAAGAGTGCGCCGACCTCACCGATGCTTTGATGCGTCGTGGCTTCGACGCTGCAGCGCTGCATGGCGATCTCACTCAAGTGGAGCGCAACCAAACAATGGTGCGTTTCCGTGAAAAGAAGCTCAAATATTTGATCGCAACGAACGTCGCTGCGCGTGGAATTGATGTTCAGGATCTTCCACTTGTCGTGAACTTCAACGTTCCATTCGATCTCGAATCCTACACACACCGTGTGGGCCGTACCGGTCGTAACGGTGCAGAAGGCCAAGCGTGGACAATCGTAACTCCGTCTTCAAGCCGGTCTTATGAGTTCATCATGCGCAAGCTCAAATTACGTCCTGATCTCGTTGGCGTTCCCTCTGCAGCAGAAGTCATTCACCGCTCCGCGGAAATGATGCTCAGCGAACTGAAGGCTGTTCGTGAGAAGGCTTCGAGCAAAACAATTGAGAAGGCTGTCGATAAAACTCTCTTGAGTTTAAGCTCGGAAGAAAAAGAACTTATTCTTCGCGAAATGCTTTCACGCCGTCTTGAAAAACTCGATGTGTATTACAACGATGATATCGTTGTTCACAAACCACTTGTTCGTCTTGATGTTGAATTCAATGATAAGCCTTCATGGAAAGACCGTGGCGGTTCTGGCGCACCGCGCCGTGATCGTGGGAGCTTTGGTGCACCCCGCAGTGATCGTGGGAGCTCTGGAGCACCCCGTAGTGATCGTGGTGGCCCTGGTGCACCCCGCAGTGATCGTGGTGGTGACAGAGGCGAAAAATTTGGAAAGCCTCGTTGTGGTAAGGGCAACATCGCCAGTTCATCGGGCAAGCCTGAGAGATTTTTTCTAGGCAAAAAGTCTGAGGGTGGAAAGCCTTTTGCACAGCCTGGTAAGTTTTCAGGCGCAGGGAATGGCAAGCCCGTTCCCGC
>CAIZJW010000190.1 GCA_903933385.1 uncultured Silvanigrella sp.
ACTTTCACCCGACTTGCTCAAGGCGTGCGATGAAACCTTTGAAAATCTTAGGATTCGTTTCAATTACTCACAGAATACTGCATGGGAGAGTTTAGTCTTTTTGCGTTCTCAGGGGATTTGATCCAAAAAAGTTCACCAGGGAACGAGAGGAAAACTTCGCAATTCGTCATTGACCCGAATTGGAAATACACCATCATCACCTACCCAGAGCAGAGGTGCAGTTGCTAAAACATCACCGGAGGTACTGCGCACAATACCACCCACAAGACCGCCAAATTCAAGCCCATGATGCTGCACAGAGCTGAGATTCAGCTCTGTCTCACCAATGTATTCTCCCTCTGAAATACGCTGAAGCGAAACCACTTCTGAAACGACCTTCAACCGTGAATCAGTGAGGGGTGCCATGAGCACCTCCAGCCCGCGATTCACCGAATTTGCTTGAGAAGCTAAATCAGGAGCCATAGCCACTTCAACAGGCCTCGAGAACCGAATCTGAAGAAAGTTCTGACCGCCCCGAGCCATCAAATGGCCCTCGAGCATGCCATGTCTCCTCGCCAACGGAGGCAACTGCAGGGCACCCAGAGAAAACCCTTCATCGCCAATGCGCCATTTCATTTGACCCACAACCGACGGACGTTGCCCTCCCCCAGTTGTACTAGATAAATATGTGCGAACGGCTTTTGGCAGAAATACAGGAGCAACAAATAAACGATCATTGGAGCGCACAAACTGAACCGGAAGCCAAACTGTTGGGCCATCATGCAAGTCATCAAGTCGCAAGCCTACGAACGCAGCAGGAGCGAGTCCCTTGCTCACAGCCTTGACCTCACTCGCCGCAACAGACAAAAGAAGCTGAGATTCAGATTGCCAAGCAAAGACAGAGTTCGCTGACAGCGACACTCGTCCCTGAGGAGGAGAAGAAGCGCTCCCGGGTGCTTGATTGAAAACACCAAACAACCGAAATAAATCTCGCAGTCCATGATTCAAGCTCGTCTCAGCCGCAGCGGCGCCCGCTTCCGATGTCGAAAGAGTCACGTTTGGGTTTTGCTTTTGCGAAACTGGAGGACCTTTTTCTTCAACCGCCGCCGCATCAAAAAACGATTTAGAAATGGATTTCCAGGGAAAAGATCTTTCGTCACTTTCAACCGCCTGTCTCAATTGAGAAGCTTCATCACCCGCAATTCGCTTCTGCGCATCTTTGAGCTGCTTCTCATTGAACACGTGATAAGTTCCACGATTTCCATAAAGAAGGGAGGCCATGTTGATACCAATGCGAGCAACTGGATCATCATCCAGACGCAACATTGTTTGAGTGTTATCACCCAAAGGATAAGCAAAATGAATAGGCCGAAGCGACTCAATGACGTTTCCCTCGGGCCGAGAATACGCCCACATATTTGTGCTTAAATGACTGAACATATCCAACAATCCCATCTTGTTTTTAATGGGATTGGATAGGTGTGAGACCAAATGTTCTTCGCGATCAATTTCACTGCTGCCCGACATCCAAAGATATCCATCGCGCGGCTGAACTAGTTTGATATTGACGTGAGGCTCAACCCCCACGCCCTGCAAACTGCGGCCCTGTGGCGTAAAATAATGAGCAACCGTTAACTTCAATGCAGTTCCCGTCGACAACTCAAACAAACTCTGAACACTGCCCTTGCCAAAGGTTCGCTCTCCAACAAGCAGTGCACGACCATGATCCTTCAGCGCGCCAGCAACGATCTCACTCGCACTCGCAGAGGAAGAGTTCATGAGAACAACAACCGGTAAATCTATTTTGACTCCTCGTGTCGCCTGCTCAACCTGCTCCTCAAACCTAGACCGCGTTGAAACAATTTGACCGCTTCGCAGAAATAGATCCGACACCTGAATCGCCTGATCCAAAAGGCCGCCAGGATTTCCCCGGAGATCCAAAACAAACAACTTGAGGCGACCCCTTGCGAGCAGTTGTGCATGCTCATAAAGCGCATAAACGTCTTCTGCGGTGTGATTTGAGAACCCAGTGACCCTCACGTGCACGACATCGGGCCGACCATGGACAGTGCGTAACTCAGCGCTGCGCGTTGGTATTTCTTCTCTCGCAAGAAATGCCCGATACACACGACGACTCATGGGCCGATAAAACCAAACTGGCGTTGCGGAGTCGACCGACAAATCACGCACATCCCGCAACACAGACTCAAGGGGATGAAACGAAGATATGTTGTTGCCCACCTTCAACAGAACATCGCCTGGCCGAACGCCTGCCATTTGCGCGGGACTGTTGGGCACAACTTCTCGAATGACCGGAAGCTCTTGTGACTCATCAATCACGAGACCCACACCCCCAAATTGGCCTCGCGTCCCGCTGCGAAGTTCCCGGTACTCCTCTTGAGTCATGTAGGAACTGTGGGGATCTAACTCATCAAGGATACCATTTAAGTATGAATGAATTGCTAATGATACCGAAACACGACGCAAACGCGCATATTCAGGAATGATAAAGCGACCCAAAAGATCAAGACTTTTAAGCCCTGGCTCTGCAGAAACTGGGACACCAAAAGTACGCAATCCGACACGAACGACAGCGTGCAGGTCGGGTCCCTGTTGACTAATAAGAGAGGGCGAAACGATTCCAGCATCAGAGCAAATATCGGCGCTTTGCTGAGATGTTGACGGACAGAGTCGCACAGTTCTTTGTGAGGACAATTGCAGGCGTTCAGCGCTGGCAGGCCGAAGAAAGGCAAGCTCAATATCTCCCCCGTGTTCACGGGCAACCGCACGCACACCACTGACGAGCATTTTTACAACGTCTAATTTTTCTCTTTGAACGTAATGCTGTTCGATAATGCGCAAAGCGTGTCTTACGACATCTCCCTCTGAATCATTGGAAAGTCCCGAAAAAATCTCTTCAAGCGGAACATTTGCATGGCCCGAAGAAAAATCTCTCTGAGAAAGGGAAGGCGAGAGGAGAGCAATTCTAAAAAAGTCAGGAGTCACTGGCGCAACAGAAAATGAAAATGCAACCAGGCACACAAGAGAGCGTGCCTGAGAGGAAAGGAAAAATCGCAACTTTTGAAAATGACTAGAGGTCTTCAAATGTCTTCTCCCTCAGTCAGATTAACAGAGGGGAGAATCCGGGATGCGACAAGAGAATTGAGCCTTGGGCAACTCTTACCGTGAAGCGCTGCCGCACATTATTCGACTGTCACACTCTTTGCGAGATTGCGGGGCTGATCGACATCTGTTCCCTTGCGAACAGCAATCCAATAAGCGAACAAGTGCAATGGCACTGTGGTGATGAATGGCAGAATAGCCTCTGAGCACTCAGGGATACCAATGAAGTCATCGGCTAACTCCTGCAACTGGGCATCATTTTCCTGTCCTACTGCGAGAATTCGACCACCACGCGCCTTGATTTCCTCAATGTTCGAAAGTGTTTTTTCGTAGTAAGCATCGCGCGGTGCCAAGCACACCACGCTCATATTTTCATCGATGAGAGCTATAGGTCCATGTTTCAACTCGCCTGCTGCATAGGCTTCAGCATGAATGTAGGACAGCTCTTTCAACTTCAGCGAGCCCTCAAGCGCAACTGGCCATTGTGGCCCACGACCGATGAATAAAAGACTACTCAATTGATGATATCGATTTGCAAGCCTTTCGATTGATTCCGAAAGCCCGAGACATTTTTCAACGAGACTCGGAATCTTCACAAACTCATCGACATAAAAACGCAACTCAGCCTGATTGAGGGTTTCACGCTCTTGGGCAAGCGCAAGGCCAACCAAGTACAGCGCCGTGAGTTGCGCGGCAAAAGCCTTTGTACTTGCCACTCCAATCTCAGGGCCAGCTTTCGTCAGAGACTCTGCGTGACAAGCGTGGGCAATGGTGCTGCCAGGAACATTCACGACGGCAAGAGTCTGGGCACCAGCGGCACGAGCCGACTTGATAGCCTGAAGTGTGTCGGCTGTTTCTCCGCTCTGAGAGACGGCAACAACCAAGGTATTTTCATCTACGGTTGAAGCACGGTAGCGATACTCACTCGCCAGATCGACCTCCACCGGAATTCGCGCCACTGACTCGATGAAGTATTTACTGAGAGAGGCTGCGTAAAAACTCGTTCCACAAGCAACAATCTGAACTCGTTTTAGGGTTTTGAGTGGCAAGCTGCCCACACCCAAATCAGCCAAATTAATGGAACCTGAATCGCGTTGAACGCGACCACTGAGAGTTTGCGCAATCGCGAGCGGGTGTTCATGAATTTCCTTGAGCATGAAGTGGCGGTAGCCACCTTTCTCCATCATTGCAACAGACCACTCAACCCGGCTAAAGGGCCTAACAACAGGTTTTCCATCAAAGGATTCGATCTCGATTTGACCTGCCTTGAGGACAACAATTTCACCATCCTCAACCACCAGAAACTGACGCGTGTGCTCGACAAGAGCGGTGATTCCCGAGGCCAGGAAGCTTTCTCCGTCGGCCTGACCAATCACGAGCGGACTTCCCAATTTCGCGGAGTAAAGAACTTCGGGAGTCTCAAGACAGATAATGCCAAAAGCAAAAGCGCCTTTGAGCTGCCGAACAACAACGCGCAGTGCCTCGCGCATGCGCTGCTCGGGGGTACCAGAAGTTAAATTTTTATACTCGTGGTGAAGAAGATGAGCGGCAACTTCGGTATCGGTTTCACTCAAGAACTCGTATCCCTTAACAACCAACATTTCCTTCAACTGCCGGTAGTTCTCGATGATACCATTGTGCAGAAGCACAATAGGGCCCGAGCGATGTGGATGTGCATTGTTCTCTGTTGGTTTGCCGTGCGTAGCCCAGCGCGTATGTCCAATCCCGACCTTTGCTGTTGCGGGTAGCTTGTCGAGCTTACGCTCCAGCTGAGAAAGCTTTCCTTCTGCCCGCTGAATAACAACCCCATCTTGGGTCAGCATGGCAATCCCAGCTGAATCATATCCACGATATTCCAAACGTCTCAGCGCGTTGAGGAAAAAAGAGGGCGTTGCACCTGCACCGACATATCCAATGACACCGCACATAAATTATTCCTTTAAAGGCGAACTTCAGATTGTTTTGTCCAACGCGAAAATGACGCAACACGAGTCTCATCCGGGATTTTAATTTCACCGGACAACGACACGAATGGCTCAACAATTACGTTCTGCCCAAAAACTACGGAGTCCTCAATATAAACATGATCAGGATTTAGAATTTGTACACCTGACGCCATCAAATGCTGCACGATTCTGCGTTGCAAGCGAGCAGCCACGTCAGCCAACTGAGCCTGCGAATTTACACCAAGAACAGTTTCTTCGGGCACACCCTCAAAAGCACTGACCCTCTGGCCCGCGCCCGTCAACAGAACAGGAAGGTCGGTTAAGTAAAACTCGCGCGCTGCGTTTTCAGGTTTAATTTGTGGAAGATACTCAGCAAGTGTGCGAAAATCTCCGGCAAAAAATCCGCTGTTACAGGAACGAATGAGGCGCTGCTCGGCAGAGCAATCTTTCTCCTCCTGAATACGATAAACCTGACCATCCATCGTCTTCAAAACTCGTCCATAACCCGAGGGTTCTTCAGCATCAAAGGCAAGAACAGTGAGGGCACTGCGATCAGCACCCAGCCGACCAACCAGGCCATTCAAAATGTTCGGCAACACACCAGGAACATCACCAAGCCCAATCAACGCCGTACCCGAGCGCACGCCTTGGGCTTCAAGGGAACGAACACCACACAAAGCGGCGTGACCGGTGCCCAGTGCAACATCTTGAAAAACGTGTCGAACGCGACATCGACTGGCCACTTTTAGGGCAAACTGCTCAACGATAGCATGAACATCTGGCTGAGACGGAGACACGACCACACTCAAATCAGCAACGCCAGCTTCAACAAAATGAATCATCGACCATTCAATCAGCGGACGACCAAGCAGCGTATGAGCTACCTTCGGTCGGGTTGTTTTCATTCGCTTGCCCTGGCCAGCAGCCAAAATTATCCCAACCACATCTTGATTTTCCATGCGCTTCTCTGACACTCATAACCTCTGTAGTATAGGTACCAATCGACCACTCAACCATCCATTCGAAAGGACAAACCATGGCAGGAACGTCCTCAAACGCGGCTCAACCCACCAGCTGCACGGTACATGCTCCCACGCGCATTGATATGGCTGGAGGCACACTCGACATTTGGCCTTTGGCAGCAATTCTACAAGAAAAATTTGAACTGTGGAACGCACCCATTGAAACCGTCAACCTCGCCATTGAACTGCGCGCCGAAGCGAAAGTAACCCTGACACCAGGACAAGCTTTCTCGTGGGAATTCGATGATAAATCTCTCGGCCGAAAAACATCTGGCGAATCGCTGCGGCAAAATGACGCTGCCGATTTTGTTCTTCATCGCGCGGTTGCACGCCTCTACCGACAAGAACTGCTGAACAAAGGTTATGGACATGTGTCCATTGAAACCAACGCCAAAGCGCCGCGTGGTTCTGGTCTCGGTGGCTCAAGCTCACTTGTCATTGCGCTTCTTGCAGCGTTTAACAAATTGCTCGGCAACAATATTGAAGGAACCGAACTGTGTCGCACGGCACAGACACTCGAGGCGGGAATCCTGGGCAATTTGGCAGGCAATCAGGATCATTTCGCAGCCTACTTCGGTGGACTCCAAAGCGTGCACCACACCCCTTTTGGAAGCACAACAACTCAAGTGAGCAGCGACCTCGAGGCTCTCACCTCTCATTTAGTGTTAGCCCACAGCGGCCAACAACATTTCAGCGCTTTCAACAATTGGCTCGTGCTTGAAAAAGTTCTGACCTCAGATGCAGCGGTACTCGAGCGCTGCGCATCAATTGCAAAAATTGTGCCTGACATGAAAAGAGAACTTCAAAATAAAAATTGGCGAACAGTTTCTCGCTTGTTGAGCGCTGAATGGGATATTCGGCGCACACTGGCTCCGGGAATCGTGACTCCCGTGCTCGAATCTCTTTACGCAACCGCACTCCGTGCGGGCGCCACTGGTGGTAAAGTCTGTGGCGCGGGTGGAGGCGGCGTTCTTGTAATGATGGTAGACAACCCGTCACAAAAAGCCGGTGTTGAAGCAGCACTCCGTGCTGCTGGTGGCGAAGTACTGGAATGCAAACCGGCGCACCGTGGTGTTATTTATTCTTGAATTCTTTTTTTTCGCTTTGCCCTGAAAAAACTTTGTAGCTGAAGCCGCGCGGGTTCTTCTAAAATCCCGCGACTCACCTCACAACGGTGATTCAAGCGTGCGTCAGACAAAACGTTAGCTAAACTCTCGCACGCACCCGCCTTGCTGTCGCTCGCTGCATAAACAACGCGCTTCACACGCGCATTCACCAATGCGCCTGCGCACATGAAACAAGGCTCCAGTGTCACGTAAAGTGTGCAATCAGACAGCCGCCAACGTCCAAGCCGGGCGGAAGCCTCACGAAGAGCTAAAACTTCAGCGTGAGCCGTTGGATCTTGAACCGCTTCGCGGCGATTGAAGGCCGACGCAACAAGACCATGTTCGGGGTGAATTACAACGCAGCCCACAGGAACGTCGCCGTTTAGTTCGGCCTTTTCGGCTGCGTCTAATGCAAGCAGCATCCAGCGCTCGTCGTCATGTAAATTGAAAGTAGTTTCCATGAAGAAATTCTGAGGGTGAAAAAAAAATTGCGGGGCCCTCTCACGAGTGACCCCGCAAAGGTGGCGGAGCGAGAGGGATTCGAACCCTCGGTAGAGTTACCCCTACGCATCCTTAGCAAGGATGTGGTTTCAGCCACTCACCCATCGCTCCAGCGCGGCCTGAAACAGCTTACCGAAAAGTTAGCAAAAAAAATGGCGCGCGGTAAGCGATTCGAACGCCTGACCGCCAGATTCGTAGTCTGGTGCTCTATCCAGCTGAGCTAACCGCGCACACCCAGATCACAAGTTTTACCTCGGATTTGGTGAAAGGTGGACTAGCCTAGCCGTTTGGGCGAGTCAAGCTCTTTTCCAAAAAAAGCCTCTCAACAAAAGCGCGTGGATAAACTCCCGGACGATCCTCAGAAAAAACCAGCCGACCTTCTTCCAACCCAATCCAATTACTCACAAAACTTTGAACCTCGAGATGCCTGTGCAGCGCGACAACCACCGCCGCACCGGCCTGGCGTCGCTCAAACAGCACACGCCAAAGAACTCTCCTCCACCGCTCGTCTAAAGCAGCATCGGGCTCGTCCAGCAGAATGAGCTTCGCGCGGATCGAAAGCGCCTGTACCAAGCGGACACGCTGCCACTGTCCTCCGCTCAAAGCCGACAATCGATGACCCAATAAGGAATCAACAGCGAAGTCAGCGCGGCAACGTGCCGAAAACTCATCGTCGTAGGGCAACAAAACACTCCGACCGGAGAGGGATAAATACTCTTGAACAGTCATGTCTTCCGAAACGTGCTGATGCTGCCCAAGCCATGAAACACCGCGCGAAAGCATCTCTCCCGAGTTGCAAGGAACCTCTGAAAGAACCTCACACCTTCCAACGACACGCCATGAGGGAGGCAAGACGCCCGCAAGGACTCGCAGAAGCGATGATTTGCCTGCACCGTTGCAACCCAACAAAACACAAAAGGCCCCCTGGAAAAGATCAAAACTGACATTCTCAAGAATCCAGCGCTCTGCGCTCCAAAGCGAGAGATGATGGGCGTGTGCAACTAACTCCTCCGCCTGAATGTTCGCGTGGTGAGTCATTGAACTGACCTCTGGCGAAAAAGTACAAGGAACAAAAATGGTGTTGAAAGCAAAGCCGTATAAACACCAACCGGAAGCTCAATGGGGGTCGTCAAAGTCCGCGAGCAAAGATCAGCGAGCACGAGAAGAGTCGCTCCTAAAAGAGCATTTAACCAAGGACGAATCCCTGCGAAATGATCGTGAAAGAAAATACGCCGCGACAAGTGCGGAATTAACAGTCCAACAAACCCCACCGAACCTGAAGCACACACTGTCGTCGCACATAAAATCATCAAGCTTGAGAGGAGAACGAAACGCATCCGTTTCACATTTACACCATTTGCAATCGCAAATTCAGATCCGAAGGACAACATGCGCAAAGGCGTATCAAAGCGTATGAGAACAACACCCGAAAACAACATAAGCGGAGCCAGGAGTGCCACAGCAGAAAGGCTGTGTGGCTGAATCGAGCCAAGTGTCCATGCCTGCACCTGACTCAGCGCAGCCGGACTGAGGCGTGCAAAAATCAACATCATCAAAGCCGAGCAGCCAGCATTTATAAGCAAACCAGCCAATGCCAAAGAAGCAATTCCCCAGCGACGAACTACACCAAAAAAAACAAGCTGAACGAAGACAAGAGCCAGTGCCGAGCCAACAAAAGCGGCTATCCAAATCGCAGGGATAAAATCAAAAAAGTAGGTCGCAGCAAACGATGGCCACAAAAGAATACAAAGCAAGACAAGCGTAGTGCTTCCAGCCGACAAACCAACAATATGCGGATCAGCGAGAGGGTTTTGCAAAAAAAGCTGCATCGCTCGCCCGCCGCTCGCAAGCGCAAAACCAACGCAAAGAGCCAAAGTCACGTGCGCAAGCCGAAGCTCGAAGAGTGATGAATTGTTAATCCAAAACTCAACGGCTGGAGAATCACCAGCTAGGACATTCCAAACCTCAGACCAAGTTGTCGCAGGCCCTGACAACAAAGATAACATGCAAAGCAGCAGCAGACTTATGCACAAAAAAATAAATGCTCTCACTGGAAATCGTTCCTGAGTCGCTGGAGAGCCTCAAGCAGACGCGGGCCAGGACGCTGAAACAAATTCTCGGAAAAAACTTTTACCTCTGCAACTGACCGCTTCCCAATTCGTTCATTTAGATTTCGTAATTTTGATCGAACAACATCCGAGGGCTTTTCACCCTCTGCAAAACCAATCCAAAGAGTCGCATCAACTTTCGCGATCCCCTCAAGGGAAAACCTTGGATAAAAGGAGTCAGTTTGATTGGAATGAATCGCATTCTCAACACCCACCGTTGAAAAAAGATCACTCAGCCAAAGCGCGGGACCAACCAGATAGATGGGGTCGGTGCCTATAAAAATGAGAGCACTTCGCTTGGACTTCTTGGAATCGACAAATTGCCGCTTCGTCCCATCTATTGCCAGCCGAAATCGCTCACTCCATTCCCGAGCCTTCTGCGAAGCTCCGAGTGCTTGCCCAAGGAGAAAAATTCGATCGGGAAAATCAACAAGACGCTGGGGATTGAAGAGATGAACGCGCATTCCTGCCGATTCCAATTTGTGTCTCATGACTGTGGGAATTCCGTCGACGACAACGACATCTGTGGCACGCAATGCCAAGATCTTTTCCAAGCTCGATTGCAAAAAAGAACCCACCTTCTCTTTGGCTCGAACACTTTTTGGAAAATCGCATTGCTCGGTCACGCCTCGAAGTTTATCTTCGAGGCCAAATGCAACTATCCACTCGGTCGCGCTGGGTGCAAGACTTATAATTCTCCGCTCATGAGCCTGCGCAAAAGCAGGCGACTGAAACGGCAAGAAAAAAAAGACCAGCGAAAAAAAGAGCACGAGCTTCGCTGAACCTTGAAAATTCAAAAACCTAGCCTTCATCAATTCCAACTTCCTCGAGCCGCTCTTTTATTTTGCGCAAAACCTTTGCCTCAAGCTGTCTGGCACGTTCTCTCGTGATTCCAAATTTATTTCCAACATCCTGAAGAGTCACTGGCTCTTCTGAAAGAATACGATTTCTAAATATATAAAGGTCGCGATCATTCAGTTCAAGTTCGATATGAGCTGCTTGCTCCTTCAGTATGGCAAGGATCTGCTCGTGAGCTAATTTTTCATCGATTGGAATTTCTTCGTCGGCCATGAGATCGACTTGGCGTGCGCCCGATTGGTCCTCATATGCTGGAGCATCAAGCGACACGTCACCTTTTCCAAGTCGCTGATTCATTTCAACGACATCCGATTCCTTAACGCCAATTTTTTCAGCCAGCAGTCGCGCATCAAATCGCTGAGTCAGAGCGTACATTTTCTCCGCTTCCGAACGCAATCTGAAGAAAAGCTTGCGCTGTGCGTCGGTTGTTCCAATGCGAACGAGACTTTTGTTGTCCATTAAAAATTTGAGAATATAAGCACGTATCCACCACGCGCTATATGTTGAAAGCTTAACACCCCGATATGGATTGAAACGGTTTACAGCCTGAACAAGTCCCGCATTTCCCTCTTGAATGAGGTCGAGCATTTGAGCGTACGCGCGCCTATATTCCATGGCGATTTTTACAACAAGTCGCAAATTTGCGCTGACAAGTCTTTGCCGCGCTTCAACGCTGTTTTTTTCGAATGCTTCGGTTGCAAGGCGACGCTCTTCCTCAATACTCAGCAAAGGATAGCGCCGAAGCTCAGACAGATAACGAGACAACGCTGATGTTGGGACTAGATCGGTTGAGGCTTCCAATTCTAGCGAGTCGTCATCAAAATCCTCATCAGATTCGCGCGATTCGTAGGGAGAAATGGTGTTTGAGGAGCTACTTGCATCCGTCCAATCTCCGTCGATAGGATCTGAGTCTAGAATTTCAACAGAGCGCTCCGTTTGAGCCCCGTCATCCACAACCTCAGCGTCGAGAACCTCCGGTTCCACGACATCAGGAGATGAGTTTTTTTGCTCAGTTTTGCTTTTTGTCCGCGCAATTCGGACAAATGACTTTTTCTTCTGCTCACGAGCCTCCGGATCGCTTGCTTTCGCGTTGCTTGATGGCAGACTCTCACCGCGACGACCCATGACTTTCACCCCAAACGGAACTTTCTTCGATGCCAGGATTAGGAATCATTTCCAACCCATTCGCGAAGATAAATAAGCGCGATCCGGAGCACAACACCCTGATGTGGTACATTCTTGGCAATCGGGGACAATTCGAGGTGACCAACTCACTGCACGATTTGTCTCGCGTTTGCGAAGAGTTCTGCGAACGAGGCCTCGATACCATAGGCGTAGTTGGAGGCGATGGCACGATTAGCCTGACTCTCTCCGCATTAGCTCAGGCATACCCACCGGACAAACTCCCGAGAATCTTGGTATTGCGAGGAGGAACGGTCAATGTTTTGGCCTCAAATCTTGGGATTTTTGGCAGCCCCAAAGATGTCTTCGCAGACGCTCTGGAAGCCTACCACATGCCAAATGGACTCGCAGAGATGTCTTTACAAACTCTGAAGGTGAATGGCCGATTGGGCTTCATTTTCGCCGACGGCGTTGCCGCTCGATTCTTAGGCGAATTTTACAAAAACAAATCTTCAACCCTGGGCGCTGGGCTTTTTCTTGGAAAAGTGCTCGCCGATGGTGCAGCTGGAGGACGTCTCGGCGGGGCGTATAAAAATTTGTATCTCCGCGAAAAAGTGAAAATCGACTGCAAACCTCGTCCATGGCCGTTTGAAAACCCCATCGAACCCGTGATGCTTGTTGCCTCAACAATCCCTAAAATGCCTTTTGGTATCAGGCTCTTCAGAGCACTCAATACGCATCGCGAAGAAGCAGAATTGCTCGCAATTACAGCGAGCGAAAAGTCTTTGCCATTCGAAGTTTTACGCACCCTTTTAACGGGTGGCAAAGGCAGCGAGGAAACAATTCATCGACACATTTTTGAAAACGCCACACTCGTTCCATCCAATGAAATTGAATATTCACTTGATGGCGATCTGCTTGAAGCGACTCGCGAACCGATTGAAATTTGCCTCGGGCCGCGCTTTGTTTTCTGTTCTCCGTATGGCAACGTCCTCTGAATTTGACGCGCGCTGAGGCGCGGAGAGCGCAATGATTGATGCATTCGACGAAATTCTGCTCAACCATGACGACGGCGACATCACAGTCGAACACGGCATAGTTGCATTGGATGCTCAAAATTCAGGCCACATAAACTTTTTATCAAGTGCCGCCCCATCCTATTTTTCAGGCAAGGCTGGCGGAAAACAATTACTTGTCAGCCATGAAGCGCATCGCATTCTCTCTGCCAAAATGCCAAAGGCTGCCTTCCTCCCATGTACCTACTTCCGACCCATCGTCCTTGGAAACTTGCAGGTCGAGTTGTTGCCAAGCGGCCACAGTCCAGGATCCAGTTTCCTACGAATTGAAAAGAAAAATGATTCGCTTCTCTACGCTTCGCATTGGTCAAACCGTCCCACCACGATGCTCAGACGTGCTGCATTCAGGCCCGCAGACACCATCTTGCTCAAATTGCACAATGATCCCTCTGCGCTTTTCGCAACTTCAGTCAGACGGGAGCTAGAACGACTTGGGGAGTTTTGCAGCAAACTCTTGCGAGCGGGAGAAAGAGTTGTGGTGGTTGCAGACGCTGCTGGAACGGCTCACCACATTGTAGGCCTCCTCACCGAGCTCCGCATCCCGGTGGCCCTCGACAAGCACCTTCAGGTGCTTATGGAAGCCGAGCACGAGAGCAACCCTCACGTGGCCCACTTTAACGCTTCATCTTCACCTCACGCGAACACCCCCCGCTGGAATCAGGGGGCAAGAACCCAATGGATCGATCCCAATTCGAACCAGCCGTGCGTTCTGTTGCTCGCCAAAGACCGCCTGCTTGCTCGCAGACAACGTGTTCTACCCCAAGGAATTTGGGTCTGGACTGGTCTCGATCTGCATCTCCACTCGCAGTGCTCATGGCTTGCGCATCTGACTTTTGCCGACAATTTCGCACTCCAGTTTTCCCCCGATCTCTCTGAAATCGAAGACTTAGTCAAAGAGACACACCCTCGTCAGGTTCTTGTCTGCGGAGAGGGCGCAGAGACCTGTGTCCACCATCTGACACGCAGGGGGATTGACGCGCAGGTCTTTGCACCCCCACGATTGGAGACACTGTTTTAGTCCTAGGGATCTTGGAGACGTAACTCCACCGGATCCAGCTGCAGCGGGAGAGCTTCTTCATCTATGGCTCAAGAGAAACGAGAATCAAACTCTCAAAGCGTGAGTGCCCAGCGACGCTCTTTTAGCGTCAGAACAATGGAAATTGCAGACCTCGCTGAGGTCTACCAGCTGGGAGCAATGAATTTCAAAGCCGACCTCTGGCCCATGTTGTATCGCAGTTGGGACGAGTATGAGGTGACGACTCTTTTCAACACCGATGGTGATTATTGCCTTGTCGCAGAGAACGATGACTGGACCCCGAATTCCAAAGATCAAAGAATTGTTGGCTTCGTTCTGGGGACAGTGATTTCAAAACCCGGCTCGGCGTGGAGCTACGGATACGTGCTCTGGCTTTGTTCTCACGACGACTGGGCACGGGAAGGGGTCGCTGGCAAATTGGTCGACAAGCTCGTCGAGATTATGGTCCTCGAAGACGGCATCCGGATTATTATGGCCGACACCGACCCAGACAACCACAGAGCTGTCCGCTTTTTCAACAAAAAAGGCTTCTCAGACACCAAACCGCACCTTTACCTGAGCAGCAATTTGGAGCACAACCCTCACTACGCGCCACTTCTGAAGAAGTCTCGAGCCGCAGCCCAATCGGCCGAACGGAAGAAAAAAAAGAAGCGCAAAGTACTTGCGAGTCGCTGGGGTGCGAGCAATGTTGACGAAAAGAAACGACTGAAGAAGAAAAAGCTGAAGAAGCGAAAAAAGAAAAAGAAGAAAACAGGAAAAATCTGAGCCATGACACATGCCCGCACTGATTCCACCGCCCGCTTGAATCCAGCTCAACAACAGGCGGTGGAGACTCTTGCAGGCCCCCTTGTTGTTTACGCGGGTGCGGGTAGCGGAAAAACACGCGTCATCTGCCATCGGATTGCGGCCTTGATCGACGAAGGAGTCGCGCCGAGCTCCATTCTGGCTGTCACCTTTACCAACAAAGCTGCTAAGGAAATGCGCGAACGCGTCGAGCACCTGGTGGGGGGACGGGCGAGAAGTATCGTTGTCTCGACCTTCCACTCAGCCTGCGCGCGCTTTCTCCGAATCTTTGCACGCGAGGCAGGTTACAGCGAAAGTTTTAGTATCCTCGACGACGACGATCAAAAAGCGCTGCTCAAAGATGTTTCACAATCACTCAATGTTCCAGACAAGCTCCTCAGCGTTGCGACAATAAAAAATAAAATCGATAGACTCAAAAATGCCGGTATCTCGCCGGAGGATTACGCAAAGCAAATTCGAGAACACGCTCTCGACGCCCTTTCTGCAGCGCGCGAAAAAATGCGACGCTATGGCGAGGACGAAAACGCTCATCTCATTCAAAAATGTTATGCGCTCTACCAGCATCGGCTCAAGACGCAAAATGCAATGGATTTCAACGACCTTCTTTTGGTTATGGTTAACCTTCTCCAGTCCAATGATGCTGTTTTAAAACAACTGCAAAACCGATTCAGGCACTTCCTTGTCGATGAGTTTCAAGACACAAATCCAATCCAATTCCGCCTCATCCAAATGTTGTCTGCCCACACAAATAATCTTTGCATCGTGGGCGATGACGACCAATCCATCTATTCATGGCGCGGAGCAGAACCATCTTTTATTTTGGATTTTCGAAAGTTCTATCCCGAAGCAAAGATCATAAAACTAGAACAGAATTACCGAAGCTCTGGAAACATAGTCAAAGCAGCAACCCACTTAATTAGTCACAACCTGCGGCGCGCGCCAAAAACTCTTTGGACCGACGCACATCCAGGCGACAATGTAACGTGCCGGGCGGCCGTCGATCCCTACGAGGAAGCTCACTACGTATGCGGGGAATTGCTTAAAAAATACGAGCAGAAAAAAAGATTCGCAGATTTTGCGATTCTGTACCGAACCAATGCTCAAAGCCGTGTGCTTGAAGATGAACTCCGCCGGCGTATGTTACCTTATATTATCTATGGATCCGTCAGGTTTTATGAGCGAGCAGAAATCAAAACCCTCCTCGCATACCTGCGGCTCATCGTAAACCCAGATGACAACAACGCCTTTTCACGTGCCATCTCAACCCCGCGGCGAGGATTCGGAGACAAAGCGCTTGAGAAACTCAAAGAGATTTCGCTCGAGAAAAATCAATCACTTCTTCGAGTTGCGTGCTCTCTTGCGCGCAATGAATTTAACGGAGACATCGGCCGCGGACTCACTGGTCTAAAATCCTTTGAGAGAATTTTTACCAAAGCACGAAGCTCGCTCGACCTGACAGGTCGGCCCTCAGCAGTGCTGCGAGATCTCTTAAACGACATTCAATTCGAGGACTTTTTACGCAGCGCGCATCCAGAAGATTTCGATGAACGATGGCTGAACGTGGTCGAACTTCAAAATGCCCTTGTCGAAGCCGAAAACCGGCCCCAAACTGATGTGATGGATGAGCTTGAAGCGTCGCTGGGCCAGCCCACGGATATTTTCACACAAAACGAATCCGAAAGCCCCGGCGCCAGAACACTCAGCCGATTTCTTGAACAGGCCCTCCTCACGGTTGAGCCTACGGTTAAAAGCGTTCAATCTGGACAATCAGACGCTATCACCCTCATGACAATTCATTCGTCTAAAGGACTTGAGTTTCCCGTTGTCTTCATTTGTGGACTCGAGGAAGGTGTGCTTCCACACAACAACAGTCTCGACAGTGAACCGGCCATCGAAGAGGAACGCAGGTTACTTTACGTTGCCATGACGCGCGCACGAGAATCTCTCACTCTCACTCATATTCGCCGCAACCGATTCAGGCCCGATCTGCCGGCTGAGGCGAGTCGCTTTCTTGCAGAACTCCCTATTGAAGGCGTGCAAATGGAACGACGCCAAGCGCGCACAGAATCATGGGAAACTCGAAATTTTGATGCAAATAGCGGAGTCGATAACCTTCCAGTCCGTCGCCCGCCACATTCATTGGACAACGAATCGCTGCGCGACATACGCAAAGACGTTTTTTCTTTTTTAAAGTCTGCCGATGAACTTTCGAGTGGCAAAGACGTCAAAAATGGAAGCGAAATTGCAACGCAATGGTTTGAAGGGCAGCGAGTCAAACACAAACTCTTTGGGGTCGGTATTGTGCAGACGGTTGAAAAAAGCCTGGATGGCTTTCGGCTCGAGGTGAGATTCCCGATTGTGGGTGTTAAAAAGCTATTGCACACCTACCTACAACCCGAATGAAACACACAAAGTAAAATTCGATCGGAGATTATGCGATGTCTCAAATCAAAATAGCCCCATCACTCGCCGCGGGACGTCTGCTTTATTTGGGTGACGAAATCAGGAAACTCGAGGAAGCAGGAGTTGATGCCGTGCACTTTGATGTGATGGATGGACATTTCGTACCACTCCTCACAATCGGAGTCCCATTCCTCGAACAAGTTCGAGCGGTCACAAATCTTCACCTCGACGTACATATTATGGTCACAAACCCCGACGACGTGCTGGACGATTATTTGAACGCTGGAGCTGACACTTTAAGTTTCCACATCGAAGCTGCCCGTCATGCTCACCGCCTCTGTGCAAGAATCAAACAGGCCGGCCGACGTGCAGGAATTGCCCTTAACCCCGCGACACACTGGCAAAATATTGAATTTTTATTGCCCGAATTAGACCAAGTCACCATAATGACAGTAAATCCGGGCTATTCGAGGCAACAACATCTCACCAGCATGCACAGCAAAATTCGCGAGTTTGCAAACTTTTGCCGCGCTGAGAACTATGCGATAGACATCTGCGTTGATGGCGGTGTCAACCTTGGTAATGCTGGTACACTCGCTCAGCTGGGAGCCAACATGCTCGTTGCCGGCGGAGCCGTGTTCAATGGTGGAAACATGGTTGATGCTGTTCAAGCGTTGCGCAAGGCGGCCTCTGAACGACCTGTGTGATGTTCGCCGATTGCACCACAAGGGAAGCGAAACTTCTTTTATGCAGTATTTTATCGATGCCACAAAAGACGAACTCAGCACCCTTGAACCTTTATTGGTCGAGTATTTGCTGACTCCCAATGAACCCACGAACGATGTCTTACGTCACATCTTTTCCGCGGGCGGAAAGCGCGTTCGTCCCGGCCTATTCCTGCTTATAGCAAAACTCATCGGCTACGACGGCTCACACAAAATGCCCATCGCAGCAGTTTGCGAATATATCCACACCGCAAGCCTCCTCCACGACGACGTCATCGACAGCTCAACACTGCGGCGCGGCAAACCAACCGCAAACTCAATCTGGGGCGATGAGACAGCCGTATTGGCGGGAGATTTAATATACTCCGCCGCATGTCGACTCATGGTAAAAACACGCAGCCTCGACCTCATTGATACCTTCGCAGAATGCATTCGCTTCATGAGCGAAAGCGAGCTTTTCCAGCTCGAACTTTTGTGGAAAAAAGACATCACCAAACAGCAATATGAACGTGTTGTGCAGGGAAAAACCGCTATTCTTTTCGAAGCAAGCTGCAAAACCCCTGGCTTTCTGGCAAATCTTACAAGCGAAACATGCAACGCACTCGGAGCTTACGGCCACCACCTCGGCTATGTTTTCCAATTCGCTGACGACATTCTCGATTACGTGGGCTCTGCCGAGAGCATTGGAAAATCGGTCGCTTCCGACCTTCGCTGCGGCAAAGTAACGCTACCGGTTTTGTGTGGCCTCGACTTGGAGCGTGGCCAACGAAACCAGCCACTCACAGAGCTTGTGGGTCATGCACTCACAAGTGGAGAATGCAACGACAATGATTTGCAAAAAATCATTGAAATCGTGCGAACCTCTGGTGGCGTCGAGCACGCCATCGAAGAAGGCAGACGTCACGTCAATGCAGCTCAACAAGCCCTGAGGAGGGCTTTTGATAATATTTCGCCAACACATCCGCAGGCGCAAACCACGCTCGATCTGCTCTTATCACTCCCTGAAACGCTCTTATTGCGGAGTCACTGATCCATGAATTCACATGCAAAACTTGATCTCGTGACCCTCACTAACGGCCTTCGCTTCATTCACAGCAGAAACGCCGCGAGTGCGAGTTTTGAACTGTCTGTGCACATCGACACAGGCTCACGGGATGAAAATCCAGACAACAATGGCGTTTCACATTTTCTCGAACACATGATGTTTAGAGGCTCACAGCGTTTACCAAACTCGGTGGAACTCGCAGCAGCCATGGAATCGTTCGGCGGCGAAGCAAACGCCATGACGTCCATTGAAAACACTATTTACTGGCTAAAAGGATCAGCGCGACGAACTGAAGAGGCATTTGATATTTTCGCAGAATTTTTTCTGCATCCAAACTTTGCAGACCTCGAAACGGAACGCGACATCATTCTTCAGGAGCTCGCAAGTGACTACAACGAAGCTGGCGACAATATAGACTGCGAATCACTGTCCATGGCAAGCATGTTTCCAAATCATTCCTTGGGCTTACCCATCATAGGGACCGAGGAAACAATTCAGCGCCTGACAGTTGAAGATCTCAAAAAGAAGCACTCTCAGCACTACCAACCCGAGCAATGCATTCTTAGCTTGGTTTCCCCTTTCACAACAGAACAGGTTTCGCGCTACGCTGAGAAAACCTTCGGCCACAAATGGTCACACGCAAAAAATGCTGCACCCGCAAGAATCAACTTGCTTGAAGATTATTTCAATCAGGCAAAGCAAAAGCGCTCCCTCGTCCTGCAGAACAATTCTGACAATCAATATTCATTCAAATTAATGCTTCCTGGATCGGGAGGACTCAACGAAAAAGTTGTTCAAGACATCATTGTCGAGCGACTTCTTGACGATGGCATTTCATCGCGCCTTCCGGCCACTGTGCGCGAAAAACACGGTCTTGTTTACGACATCAGTGCCGATGCACAGTCCTATGCTGACGTCGGAACATTCAGCATCGACGCAACAGTCTCCCAAGAATCAATGCAAAAACTTCTCGACGTCCTTCTCGTGGAACTCGTACGCGTTTGCCGAGAGCCACCGAGCGCAGAAGAAATCGAGCGACTCAAATTCAGATATCTCTTTGACCTCGAAGTTATGAACGAAAATCATCCACGCCTGATTTCCCGTGAGGTCACTCAGCTCTTCCTCAACACACCGCTGACACTTGCCGAGGAAGCCGACATCGTTAAATCAATAACCCCATCGAAGGTTCAGGATGCTGCGCGCAGAATTCTCACACATCCACGCCAAACGGTGGTATTAGTAGGACCAAGAGCTCGCAAATTCAGAAGTTCCATCGAAAAATTTCTCGATCAACTGACTCGTTCTGGAGGCTGACATCATGAGATTTATCAAGCCACAAAAGGTTTCAACTCTCGATATCCGAGCTTTCACCGAGGGGTCTCTCGCCGATCAAGATCATTTTGTGAATGAGATGGGCACAGGTCTGCGTGAATACGGCTTTGTGATCATCCAAGGACACGAAATCCCGTCTCCCCTCATTCAGGCTTGCTATTCCAACGCCAAATCCTTCTTTGAGCTCTCTTCAGCTGAAAAGCAAAAGTATTCGGTGCCGGGCGGAGGCGGCCAACGCGGTTACACTTCGTTGGGTCAGGAGCACGCCAAAGATAGCCAACACCCAGACATCAAAGAGTTTTGGCATGTGGGTCGAGAAACCTTCACTCATGCAGAAAACTCGAACCGTTATCCACAAAACATCTGGCCAGACACGCACGTCGCAGGATTTCGCGGCTCGTTCACAGAACTCTACGACAAACTCGAGAACATGGCTTCGACGCTTCTGCAGGCAACCTCTCTTTACCTTCAGCTTCCAAAAAATACTCTTTCAAACATGGTTGTGGATGGAAACAGCATTATCCGAGCCCTCCACTATCCACCCCTCGCACCAGAGCACTTCAAAAGCGGCGCAGTTCGAGCAGCAGCTCACGAAGATATCAATTTCATCACCATTCTTTGCGAAGCCACAGAGTCTGGCCTCGAGCTTCTGACTCACGATGGCAAATGGCTGTCAGTTGAATCGGGTCCGGGACAAATGGTGGTTGATTCGGGCGACATGCTGAGTCGAATTTGCAACGATATCATCCCGTCAACAACACACAGGGTCGTGAATCCACCCAACGGAAAAAATGTTGCACGTTATTCAATGCCCTTTTTTGTTCACCCACACTCACTTTGTCATTTAGACGTGTTGGATACTTGCGTGACCGCGCAGAATCCGGCCAAATATGCACCCATTATTGCCGACGAGTTTCTCCAACAAAGACTCCGTGAGATTGGTCTTGTGAAGAAATAAATGGGCAGAATCTAGATATCGATTCAAAACTTAATAGACACGGATGAAAGAGAAATCATGAATCAAACAACCACAATTCCCTCATCCTCCGGAGAAATACTCCTCGAAGTCAAAGACCTCGTGACGGGTTTTAAGATTGGAGATCGTGAATTCAATGCCGTTGATTCATGCTCTTTTTCAGTCAAGCGCGGAAAAACGCTCGGGATCGTTGGTGAGTCTGGTTGCGGGAAATCGGTTACAAGCCTCTCTATTATGAGACTCATTCCAACCCCACCAGGAAAAATCAAATCAGGTGAAATCTTATTTGAGGGCGTGAACCTTCTAAACCTGAATGACGAGGAAATGCGCAAGCTGCGTGGCAATAAAATATCAATGATTTTCCAAGAGCCGATGACAAGCCTCAATCCAGTATTCACTATCGGCGATCAAATTTCTGAAGTTTTCCGGATTCATCAGGGTAAATCCAAAAAAGAAGCGCGCGAACTCTCAATCGAAATGCTAAAAACAGTGCGCATCCCCTCACCTGAAATTCGTGTCGACGAATATCCGCACCAGCTCTCGGGCGGCATGCGACAGCGCGTCATGATTGCAATCGCACTTGCCTGCAAGCCAAAGCTCCTCATCGCCGACGAGCCTACAACAGCGCTTGACGTCACAATTCAGGCGCAGATTCTTGCTCTCATGAGCGACCTACAAAAAGAGCAAGACATGTCGACGATTCTTATCACCCATGACCTCGGGGTGGTTGCAGAAACATGCGACGATGTTGTCGTCATGTATGGCGGTAGAATTGTCGAGCGCGCAACTGCCGAGCAGCTTTTCATGCACCCAAAACACCCCTACACACTTGGCTTGCTTGAATCTATCCCCCGTCTCGGGGAAAGAAAAACACGCCTCAAAACCATTCCCGGAATTGTTCCGAGCCTCGGAAAATTCCCAAAAGGCTGCCGCTTTCAGGATCGTTGTTCATTTGTAACCCCCGAATGCAGAAACCAAGAACCTCAACTGAGACGACTCAATGACGGCACAGAAGTTGCGTGCTTCCACTCCACCGACACCGGAATGCCATCAAAAGGGAACTGACTATGACAAGCTCTGACATCATTCTTGAAGTCAAAAATCTTCAAAAATATTTTCCTGTACAGGGTGGTCTTCTCGGCAGACAAACTGGAAAGGTTCACGCCGTCGACACTGTCTCGTTCTCGGTGCAGCGTGGAAAAACTCTTGGGCTCGTGGGTGAATCGGGTTGCGGAAAATCAACGCTTGGACGCACTCTCCTCAGACTCACTGAACCTTCTGGCGGGGAAGTCATTTACGAAGGGCGTGACATCGCCAAACTCTCTGCAAATGAAATGCGCGCGCTGCGAAAAGAATTGCAAATTATATTTCAAGACCCCTTTGCAAGCTTGAACCCAAGAATGTCGATTCGAGAAATTCTTTCAGAGCCATTCGAAATTCATGGGATGCACAAGAACCCAGAAGAAAGACGCGCAAAAGTTATTGAATTACTGAAAGAGGTGGGTCTTAATCCAGAGGCTGCCGATCGCTATCCGCATGAATTTTCCGGGGGGCAGCGGCAACGCATCGGCATTGCGCGCGCTCTTGCGCTGAAGCCCAAGCTCATTGTTGCGGACGAACCTGTCAGCGCTCTCGACGTGTCAATTCAAAGTCAAATTCTAAATCTAATGATGGATTTGCGAGACAAGTATGGCCTCAGTTACATCTTCATCGCGCACGACCTGGCCGTCATTGAGCACATCTCAGACGAAATTGCCGTCATGTATCTAGGAAAAATAGTTGAGCACACCGACGCCACACAACTCTACGCACGACCGCTTCACCCCTACACACAGGCGCTCATTTCAAGCATTCCAGAGCCAAAAATAGGTGCCAAAAAAGCTCGAAAGATACTCCAGGGCGACGTTCCAAGCCCTCTCAATCCACCGCCAGGATGCCGTTTCAACACGCGCTGCCCATTCGCAAAAGACGAATGCAGAACCAAAGAGCCCATTCTGAGAAACATGGGTTCAAGTGAGCATCCACACTTGGTTGCGTGTCACTTTGCGGGTGAGCTTTCTGGGTGATACAAGCGGCCATTGAACAGACCGAGAAGCCCACTTCTTTGTGACCAAAATGGAGTCCAAAATGGCGCCACACCTAAGCCTCACTGGTTATCATTCAATTCAATTTTACGTGAAAGATCTCGAACGTGCCGTTCGATGGCACAGAGAAAAATTCGATTTTCGTGAAGTCGCAAGATCAACGAAAGACTCTGAAAAACGCCATGGAATGCGCAGCATCGTCCTGCGCGGTCCTGGACAAATCGGCTGGATCTTCACTCAACCCATTGAAGAAGCATCCACCGCCGGAAAATACCTAAAGAGCCATCCAGAAGGCCTTGGTTTTTTGAATTTTGAAGTCAAATCGATTGCACAAGCGTGCGAATTCCTCGCAGAGAGGAAAGCCCCATTCCTTTATGACATTCAAGAGCATCGGGTGGATGGGGGTCTTTGGCGAGAAACCGCAATCGCAACTCCGCTCTCCGATGCTGGTTTTAGATTCATCGAAAAATCAAACTATACATGCTTCGCACCTGGATTTGAGTGGACTGCCGACTGGAACACCGTCGGTGGAAACAAATATCAGTTCGAAGACATCGACCACGTGACTTGCAACATGCGAGCAATGATCGGACTCACGGAATTTTATCGCCACTGCTTGGGCTTTGAGCGCTATTGGGGAATTGATTTTCACACAGCCCACCACAATCCCGATGGCGGTACCGGTTCTGGGCTTGAGAGCATTGTGATGTGGGATCCCCACAGCGGCATTAAATTCGCAACCAATCAGCCCCTTGCCCCGTATTTCAACAACTCACAAATTCAAATTTATGTTGAGGACAATGGTGGGGGCGGCATTCAGCACATCGCTTTATCGACGCCTGAAATTATCCCTGTTGTGCGCGATTTGCGCAAAGATGGTTGCCGGTTTCTTGAGGCTCCGGGGAAGTATTATGAACAGCTCCCGAAGCGGATGGACGATAATAAAATTGGCGCCATTCTTGAGCCCATGGATCAAATCCGAAAACAAGGAATCTTGGTGGATGGCCGCGACCACAAATACCTCCTACAGCTTTTTATGAAAGAAATGTGCGAACAATTTGGCGACGCAAAAGGCGGTCCATTCTTTTACGAGATTATTCAGCGCGCTGGGGACCCGGGTTTCGGCGACGGAAACTTCAAAGCCCTCTTTGATTCCATTGAGCAGGGCCAGGTCGCCCTCAGTCGACAGGAAATGCGTGACCGAATCGACTGCCTCTTCTGAAGCGAGCAACTGGGAGTTGCAGCTTCCAAAGTTGTCTGCTAACTGGCTATGACTCTGGGCACTGGTCCGAATTAGGAGATTGAAGCAATGGGAAAGAAAGACAACCGCCGCAGCCGCAAAATGTTGCGTAAAAAAGCGCAAGTAAAGAAAAAAGCGGCTCGTGCACGCAGAATCAAGGGAACTTCGACAACCACAACGAAGAAAACCGCTGCTCCTGCTGCTAAGGCAACCAAGACAAGCGCAAAGAAATCAGCACAATAAGTTCCTTGATATCAGCTGGTTTGTTTAAGGAGAGATGGCCGAGTGGCTTAAGGCGGCGGTCTTGAAAACCGTTGTAGGAGCAATCTTACCGGGGGTTCGAATCCCTCTCTCTCCGCCAACAAACTTAAAAAGCTAGGAACATTCGCCTTAAGACCCAGGATACCCTGGGTCTTTTTTTTGGAGATTCTCCAACACACTCCCATCGAAATTATTGAAGTTCCGCGTCGGAAGACTTCACAAAACCCCTACGGCCGCCAATTTTTAAGACGTTATAACCTCTGTTTTTTTTGGAATGTCGTAAAATAAAATCAGGAACGGGAATTCGCAGACGATGGAGTTATTAGGAGGAGTGCGACGATGTCTCAGGAGAGTCTGTCGAATCCCACGGTTGTCATCCTTTCGGGTCAAGCCGATCAGGCGTCGCTTGCCAAGGGCACTTCAAGAGCGGGCTTTGGTGTCATTTGCGTGAGCACCAACAAAGAACTCGCAGACGCGTTGTCCAAACAACCCTGGGGGCTTGTGCACAACCTCCGAGCATTTGATTCCAAACAAAATTACATGCTCCAGCAGCGCATGGCTCGAAACCAAAGTATTTCATCGGTTGTGCGCTTCATCATTAGCCCGGAAATAAACACCCCAGCCCTGGCACTGGTTGCTGATTGCGCGATCCGACAGGCCTTTAACCTCTCCGCAGCCTTGAGCGGCAACCTTGGTGAACAACTTAACGTGCTCAAACAAACCGACAACGCTCGCAGTGACGCCCAAAAAGTTGTGCATGCGCAGCGAATTTTCCAAACCACAAATCCAACGAAAGATTATTTGACCGCTGTTCAGGAGGCTTTCCAGGCCTACCCACACGACCCGATCATTCGCCTCGAATACGCCATCAGCCGTCTCCATGCGGGCGAAAACAATGAAGCTGGACTTTTGGCAAAGCGTCTACTGCAAGTTGAATCTCACAATGTTCGCGCCATGAACCTTCTTGCAAAGGTGCAATACTCTGCGGGCGATCTCGATGGCTCTTTGCGCATTCTTGAGGTCGCCAACAAGCTCTGTCCGAGTAATCCCGAGAGACTCACTCTCATTGGTGATGTCTATGTGAAGAAAGGCAACCTACCCGCAGCAAAAAAGGCTTATTTAGAGGCGCTGGATGTCTATCCTCCATTTCCTGCCGCGAGAGAAGGCTTAGTCCAAATCCCCATGACTGCCACGGAGGTTGAAGCAGCAGTGCACACGATGCGCGGAGTTATGTCGGAAAAGGACCGCGCAGCACTTCTCAACAAAGCAGCAATACACGCGGTGAATGCTCGGCAGTACCCGGATGCTGTTCGGATATACGGATTTGCGTTGCAGCACCTTCAAGAAGACGAGCTCAAGGCAGCTATTTTCTATAATCTGGGTTTAGCGCACAAAAAAATGGGCGATTTTCCCTCTGCTTTGGTCAATTTTAAAGAGTGCCTAAGAATGGCTCCAAATCATCAAAATGTCCGGGAACATATGGCTGAAATTGAAACAAAACAGATTATTTAGCTCAGTGTGTAATGCATTTGAGCGAAACGAAGAATGTCATCGATGGACGCGTGATCACTCAGCCGAATCGGAACTCCCAGATGCGCCAAGGCTTGTTTCAAGTTTTCTGGAGCAGACGTTTCGGACAACGCCCTCGCTGAATCACTTTTACTTAACTTCCTGCCATCTTCCCCAAAGACCAGCGGAATGTGGGCGTATTGGGGGTGTGCGAACCCCAGAGCGCGCTGCAAAACCATGTGCCGGCCCGTGAGAGGTAAGATATCCGCTCCCCTCACAACACGATTAATTCCCTGAAGAAAATCATCCACCACAACCGCGAGATGATATGAGAAACAGCCATCAGCTCGCCTGACGACAAAATCGCCGACGTCCTTCGCAACCGAACCAAATTGAAAACCTGCGATCTCATCTAAAAACTCGAAATCGCCCATCTCCACCAAAAACCGCTCGGCAAAGCCAGAAGACAGTGCGCGCCCCCTGCCACCTGCCACACTCTTCGGACGACAAAAACCAGGATAAACCAACTCGCCCAGGGCATTGAACTCACAACCCCGATGCTGCAAGGAAAGCCGCGTGCAACTGCACGAATAGAGGAAATTTTGGTGGGCCAAAGTCAATAGCGCATCGACGTAAAATTCCGAACGTTTGCTTTGGCGAACCACCTCTCCATCCCAAAACAAACCATGTCGCTCAAGCTCGAGGAGGATCGCCTTCTCAAATTCAATTTTGCACCTTGTGGTATCAACGTCCTCAATACGAACAAGCCACAGGCCACCCCTCCGACGAGCATCAAGATAGCTCGCCAAGGCGGCGACCAAGGAGCCCATGTGAAGAGGACCCGAGGGAGTTGGGGCAAATCGTCCACGCACCATCAATTGTAAAACACCGCATGTCGGACAAAAAAAAACCGCCTTTCGGCGGCTTTAAAAGATGGTGAAGGGTCGGGGACTCGAACCCCGGACCAAGAGATTAAGAGTCTCTTGCTCTACCAACTGAGCTAACCCTCCACACGGGAGCTGGATTATCCAGCGCTCCCAGAAAAGTCAAGAGAAACGCCCATCACATTTCTTTTGTTACTTCGTAGCCAAAATGATCGCGATAATGAAAGCCATGATTGTTTGGAACTCGATAAGAGCGAGGCCAAGAATCAAGGGTGTGAAGAGCTTCTCAGCTGACTGTGGGTTACGACCAATTCCTTCATTGGCAGCAGCTGCAGCGCGACCTTGAGCGCTCGCACCACCAATAACAGCCAAACCGATTGCAAGAGCAGCAGCAATGGCGCGGATTTCACCGCCCCACGAACCTTGTGCAGCAGCTTCTTGAGCAAAAGCAGGAGCGGAAGCGAGAACACTCGCAACAATCAAAGCAAAACGAGAAAAATTCTTCATAAGAAACCTACCTAAAAAATATAAACCCACCCTCACCCATCACCGGCCCGTTCCTAACTACAGAACTTGGGTGAAATCACAGAGCTATTTTAACTTCAAAACAGCTCCGCAATCCGTATTTGCCCTGAGGACAAACCAATGCGCTTTGTGTAGCTCTGGCCAAACGACGAGGGCCGATAGCATGGCGGAAGCTACGCGCGATACACAAGAACCAATTCACGTGAAATCTCTCAGTGATCGTGATGGGCCGTATCAAGAG
>CAIZJW010000191.1 GCA_903933385.1 uncultured Silvanigrella sp.
GAAATACTCACTGTCTCGAGATTCACCCCATCAGCCGCAGGGAAGCGAGCCTCGCTCCATGTTTTGGATTCGGGGCTATAGGTGCGAACAATAATGAAGCCATTGGCCATGGAAATATTTTGAATGGTTCCGTCTGAACAAACAAACTTCTTAATGTCGCCTTCGCTGATTCCACGACAACTCGCTTCGGCCTGAGCGGAAACAATGACCACCAAAACAGCAACAGCAGCAGTAAAAAGCTTTGACCACATCCCTCAGACCTCCAGGGTAACTCAACAAATGCGTCCCGATATTGGCTGTATCGGACAACATGGATGAAAGCCTTAGCGACTGGTGCAATGGCCCGAAATTACGACAATAAACAGACTAGGCAGATTTATCTTGCCGCGGCCCCTAATAACTCTTAGCCCTGCAGCCAAGTTTAATCCGGAGGAAACAAGGGTGGTTATGAGCAATTTTCTGATTTTTATTGGCTTTATTGCCCTGCTGATCGCCCCGAATGCGAGGGCTTCAGAGGGAATAGGTCCACTTTTGAAAAATCAGATAGAAGCCACCTTTTTCGAGAGCGGCCGCGTTTCAAGCCAGAAAGTCGATCTTTTTCGTCTCAATGCGCAAACTGCACAAAATGAAATTCAAAAATCACTCGCTGATTATTACATTAATGTTGGACAGAAAACTTCAGAAGATGCAGCAAAGAAGGCCAACTCAGCTTCGCTCATGAAGGCCTACGAACGACTCAACGAAATAATCGCCAAACTGAAAAATTCCGAAGGCAGCAGATCATACGAACTCGCAGCGGCTGCGCTGCATTTAGGCTATGCCGTGCGCTCTGAAGGGCGCTGGATGGACTACGATGAGATCGCAGGCTACGCGAAAGGACTCTTCAAGCGGTATCAGGTGAAGCGACGCAACGCTGCACAGAGCGAGGCATCAAATCTTTGGAATGCAAGCCAGTCGCGCTTTTATACCCAACCAGAGCTCATGACTCTGAAAGCCAATGGCGGCGATGTTTCTAGCCTCAATCCACTGGCTGATGGTTCCTATTGGACCAACGTTGATACCTCCAAACAACCAATGCTCGACACCTTTCAACGCAAAAGTGGCCTCTACCAAAACGTTGATTTTTCTTTCCCCTACGATGGCGCAACGCTTGATTTCGATGAAGTCAAGCGATCACAAAGCCGCCCTAAATTCGATGTGACTTGGTTGAACAACAGCAAGAAGCAAAAATTCAAACTGAAATTTTTGAGCGAAACACACAGCGAGGTCACTGCTGCCACTCTGCTTTCGGCATTGGGATTCAATACCGCCGCTTCACAGCGAATTAACAACGTAAAGATCCGCTTTAAGGATGGTGAAAAACCAACCTTCCACCGCGACATGGAGAATTACTACAGTTTCTGGGAAATGCAGCAGGCCGTGCTTGAAGATGGCCGAGACTCTCAAGGCGACTACATCGTTTTGAAAGAAGCACTGCTTGAAGGTCGATCAGAAGAATTGATTCGCGTAGGTGCTTGGTCGTTCACGCAAAATGGTCATCCTGAAACCCGTGAAGTGCGAGCTCTTCCTGTTTTTATGGCTTGGATTGCCAACAATGACATGAAGGAATCAGGGCAAAACAAAACGATTTTAAACAAAAATTCACCCGCTGAAAAAATGTTCTTTGCGTCGGGAGATTTGGGCTGGTCGTTTGGAAGTTTCTTGATGCCCGAAACAGTCTCTTGGTTCAAATGGAACGTCATCAAGGATGAGCGCGAAGATTCTGTTTCTTTTAATTACATGACTTGGCTGTACAGCAATCTTTTTCAACACACGACTTGGGATGACGCACGCTGGATGGTGCGCCTTATTGCTCGTATGTCACGAGATCAAATTCGCAGTGCCGTTGTTGCTGGAAAATGGGATCCTCGCGTTGAGAAAATTCTCGTAGAAAAGCTTGTGGCGCGAAGAAATCAGCTTGTCCGTGTTTTTGAACTTGAAAAAGAATTTGCGCCGCTTCCTGCCAACGAAAGCGTGGCTCCTTCCGACAAAGAAACCGAACTTGGTTGGCAAACCTCAGGCGGAATGATGGGCGGAAACAAGCCCGAATCGCACGATAAAATACTCGGCATAGTGCAGTCGATGAGCCGCCCCGTTTTTGAGTATCTGGGCCCCTCTCTTATGCGAATCCAAACAGGAATTATCAATGCAGCAGCCGACAGGGCATTGAAGCCTGTCACCGAAATTCGACTGACAGGTGACGACCTCGCTGGCTTGGGACTTCCCTTTGCTGCCGGCCTTATTTTGCGGGTGAACCGCTCCATTGTCCGCAATGAACAACCAACAAGCATGAACGAGCGTTTTCTTGTTCACGACCAAATGGTTGTCGGTTGGACTCTCGGAACAGACCTTGTCAACGTGGGCAGCTCAATCACCTATTACAGAAGTTTCAACCTCGTTTACCCTGTGCGACAGCAGAGTGAGGGCGCTTACAAAGCTGCTTATTTGCCAGCCTTACTGATGCCCTATTCACCCGGACAATTTAAACTTCCAAACAAGCACTCAATTTTGATTGAAGACTATGTGGAAGGACGTGGCTCACTCACTGTCTCAGGTCAAACGCCTGTGGACATCAGCGCCACTGCGAGCTTGGCTCGTGTTTACCTGAAACGCACACTCATCAGTGATCGTGCCGACAAAAAAGTAGACATTCTCATCGACAACTCCCACTACACCGAACTGAGTGCACGAGTTGCCGCGACGTTGCGTGTTGCCTTTGTGACCATGAATTTTCCCTTCTTCGACGGCAGCATTCGCAAGGGCTCCATTGATAGAGAACTTTGGACAATGCCCAACGACTCGAAGGAGTCACGCATCCGCGCACGTGAAGCTTTGAGCCTTATTGCAACGGCCATGCGCACAGACACCCTGCCAACACTTGCAAGCCGGAAAGAGATTGATGCCGATTTTATTATAAAGAAATGGGGTTTCAATTTATTCAGTCTTGTGACGTCACTCGATGTGCGACTGACTTCCGACATCGATGAAACCGATTCAAGCGAACCAGGCCAAACACAGCATAAGTTTCAAATCGAAAACCTCAGTGAGAACTTATGGAAGGCCCCCGTGCTGGACATTCAGGAACGCGACACCGTGAAAAGCTTTTTCATGGGAGTAAAAACTGACTCTGGGACTTTAAAGGACACTATTCTTGGCTTGAATATCCGTCAGTGGGACTCCGCAACAACCTCACAGGAGTTGCGCGACGACTCAGTTGTTCTTGCACAAAAGGCTTCAGCAGATCCAAATTTCATTACATTCTCGCCGGCACTGCACACCAACAAAGACCAATGGGGTGCGGTAGTCACGCTTGTTGATGTACTCCTTTATCAATCGGCCGTTGATAAAATGCTCTCCTTCAGTGAAGAGCAATGGTGGAATCAATTCACGCGTTTAACCAACATCACTCCAAGCCAACGTCGCGATGACATGCGATCGGCCACTGAAGTGGCACTCATAAGAAATTTCCAGGAATTTCTTTCCCTGCTGGCTTCAGCAAGAAAACAAACCGAAGAGAAGAAACGCGCTGCATTCATGACTCAAGCAATCGGAAAAACTGCTGTTGTTACGAGCCTTACAAGCGGTTTTAAAGGCGATCTCGTAGGGGTTGTTTTGTCGCAACTCCCCGAAGACAGCTA
>CAIZJW010000192.1 GCA_903933385.1 uncultured Silvanigrella sp.
GCTGGAAGATCAAAGCCAAGCCCGCCAATGCGCGTCAATGATACTGTGAGACGCGCTCCGCAGAGTTTCTCAAAAAGGGTGTAAACTTTTTCACGTTCGTTGAACATGTAGAAAAAGCCTGTCAGCGCACCAAGGTCAACGGCGTTTGTGCCAATGCATACATAGTGGTCGATAATACGGGAAAGTTCATCAAGAACCATCCGCATCATTGTGGCCCTTGGTGGCACCTGCACGCCAAACATTTTCTCGATGGTTGCTGCCCAGGCGTTGTTGTTGATGGGAGCCGAGCAGTAATTCAGACGATCTGTGTAGGGGATAATTTGATTGTAGTTGTGCGTTTCGCACATTTTTTCAAAGCAACGGTGGAGATAACCAATTTCAGAATCGATTTCTCTGATCGTTTCACCACCATCCACCACTGCCATGAAACGCAAGGTACCATGTGTTGCAGGGTGGGCCGGACCAATATTGATCCACATAAGATCGTCGTCATGCTTCTTCATGAGACGTTCGCGGTCACGCTCAAATGAATGCTCAAGAGGCAGCCCAGACATGGACTGAATTTGATCGGCTGGGTAATCTTTTCGCAATGGATGACCCACGAATTCTTCATGACAAAGAATACGCCTGAGATCAGGGTGTCCGTCGAACTGAATGCCGAACATGTCGAAAGCTTCGCGTTCAAACCAATTTGCTCCAGCCCAAACTGGAATAACAGACGCAACACTCTCACCTTCACCAACTTCAGTCTTGACGCGCAAACGACGATTCAAATCTTTGTTGAGCAGATGGTAAACAACATCGAATCGCTTCTCGCGCTCGGGCCAATCGACGCCACAGATGTCGAGCATGAAATTGAAGCCGTGTTTGCTCTTCAAGATTTCCATCACGCCAAGAGCGCTTTCTTTGGGAATAAAAAGCGTTTGTTCGTGATTTTTGTCTGAGCGCTCTTCGAGTTTGAACTCGTGTCCCGCAAAGGTAGATTTCAGGTTGGCGAGAATATCAGCGTAAAACGGACTCGCGTTTTCCATCGGCTCAGGGCCTCCGTGCGTTCGACGGGCTATTGAGTTTGTGCAGACTCTTACAAAAACATGCACATACAAAGACATCACAAGAAGGAAGTCAACTTGCCGCCCTTCCGTTCGCTGGAAAAGCAAGCATGATTTGACGTCAGCCTCACAAAATGACTGAATGAGATTCGCACAACTGCTGAGAACATCAAGGCCAATGCCCCGGGTTTCTCTGACTTTTAATTTTGCCTGAACATGGAGCAGACGTGTCTGAAATACTGAAAACACAGGGCCGTTCCATGAACCAACGCCATCTCGAGAGAACCATTGATTACCTCTCTCAAGGCGAAATCATTGTCGTGCCAACGGAGGCCGGATACTGCTTTGCTGGGAAAGCCGACCTCAAAAAAACACACGCACAACTCCTGGGACTCCGAGAAGCACACCCCAAGAACAAGCCCTTCAGTCTGCTCTGCAAAGATGCAAAGCAGATTAGCTCAATCTCTCAGCTCTCAACCTCAGCCTATCGCATTCTCAACAAAGTTCTCCCGGGGCCCTTCACACTCATTCTTCCGGTACACAGGGACACCCCAAAAAACAGCACTGGTGAATTCCGAACCACGGTTGGAGTTCGCATGACGGAACATCCTGTGACCTCGAGTTTGCTCGCACTCCTCGATTCCCCACTGATGGTAACCAGCGTGACAGATGCTGAGGAACTCATAAAAGAGGGTTATCTCGATGATGACTACGAAGAGGCGATGGAACGCTGGTGGACAACTGCAGAGGGAATTCTCGCACACAAAAAAGGCGCACCAAAAATTCTTCTCGCTGGAGACGAGCCCATGCTGATGAGAGTTTCAACTATCATCGATCTCAGCGACGATCATAATTTCAAAATACTGAGAGATGGCGGTTGGGAAATGAAAGGCCTGGAAGACGTTTTTTAAGCGCACTGCCCATAAAAAGTGTGCTCAGATATTTTGACTTTCTCTTATTTTATCGAATTAATTAAGAGAAAAAATCGCGTTAAATTGCAAAAATTGATTCCATCGAGCTCCGAGGAGGTTTATGGGTGTCTTTCGTTGAGCGGAGCGGGATAATTTTTTTTACCTCAATTTCTTGAACACATTCCTGTGGCATGCCTGTCCTAAGGAAAATAATTTTGCTCTTTTGGGAAGACCTTCAATAGCCCTTGCTAAAAAAGATGAAAGCATCACTCGATCATTTGAGTCATTCGAGACATCTTTGGCGGTTTTCCGCTGTGGGGTTGGGCGATGCATGTATGGCAAAGTGTGGCTCCTGCCAGCACGAAAAATTAGTCCCCTACTCTTGCGACCGAAGGAAGTCCCTTTGTTTTTATACCGTATCCTACCGTAAAGATTTAAAAATAGAGTAATTCCGGAAGTTCAGCTGACTCCCAAAAAGGCTGCTGAACAAAAATTCTGTTTCAAATTCGGTTTCAGTGTACTACCTGAAAGTCAGAAACGAACAAAACCATCATTTTCTGGTGAAGGGATCCATCTCATGAAAGTCATCACACTGCTTTTGAGTTCATTACTCTCTACGAGTGCATTTGCGGACGAGTGTTATTTGGGAGAGGTTAGGTCGTTTGCTTTTAACTATGCGATTCGAGGGTTTATCAAAGCTGATGGGCAGGAGTTGCAAATTAACCAACACCAAGCTCTATTTTCGCTTCTTGGCGGGAGGTACGGAGGGAATTCGCTAACCACCTTCGCTTTGCCTAATCTAAATAGTCCAAGCGAAAAATTGGTTCACTTTATTTGTTCAGAAGGAATTTATCCTTCCAGACAATAGTCTCTTCGAGTTTAAGTCATAGCTTATCGCAGGCGAATTCCTCTTGGGAAAATTCGGAGCACTGCGTTTGTTTGTGCAGGTGGATATTCGGTGTCCCACAAGAGGATGTCGAACAAAACGCCGATGCACACGATTCAGTTGCACCAGTGGCAGGTTCAACGAACAAAAAACAAAAGTGGGGTTGTGGGGGCTGACAGGGTTGGTTTGCCTCGCACTCTCAGACCAGCGGAGCGTGGTCAATTTTCCTAGACCCCACTCGTATCAACGACTTTATAATAAGGACCACTTTCGTTTTCGCTACAGGCAACCGCAATGATACTCAGAAGCACGGTGAGTAATGTTGGACGAATCATCGCGTGTTCCTCGTCTGAACAAATTTCAGAGCACTTTAAAGGACTGGCAAGACTCCTCGACTCGCACGAAGAGATCGTTAAGCGCCTAAATTTCTTGAGTTTGGGTGCGCACAAAAATCAGCCAGCTCTATTTAAAACAATGAGTTTCACGCTCACGGTCAATATTATATGCGCGAAAGCATAGAGAATGGTGAGGGTCAGCCAGATTACCAATTGGAACATATGCAGATTTTTGTTCCGGTGTTTGCCACTTCTGCTTTTTGAGAGCTGCGCAGGATTCATAATCCAATTCAGAGGCATCAACTCGCTTTGTGGCCTTCAACATACGCATCATTGCTTCGCTGCCGATGTCCGTTGGGATACCCAATTCCGAGAGAAACTCGAGCGCAAGCTCATCTGCCTCTTGTTCGTAGGTATAATATCCCAAGCGTTTTTCTTTCATTGATTTATTCAGCTCAGCCCAGTTCTCCTGCTGAGCGAGGCGAGTCAATTCTGGATCAGGAATCGGACAACTTGGAGAGTTCTTTTCACCGATTGAATAGTAGCTGATAAAATCGGCCGCAGGCAGAAGTGGATGCGCTCGATAATAATGCGCGAGTTCGTGCATGACTATAAAAAGAACAAGGTTGTCGTCGCCGAGCACGTCAAATAAACCGGTAGAAAAATAAATAACCGAAGAAATACGCTCAAAAGAAAGACGCTTAGCTTTTGAATATTGATTAAAGTAGCGGTTAATTTTACAACCCTCGGAGAGCACAAGAGCCTGTTCCCTCGATTCAATTTTGCATCCATGACTGAGCGAATTGGTAAACTTCAGGATGCTGCTCATCAGATTCGTATCGGCCAAACGGCAATCCTCGGTGTCAGCCAGTGCGCCGTTCTTTGTGATTCGAATTGCATGCTCGAACACTGGTTTCTCACTGGAGCCAGGCAACAGAACCGGCTTATCAAAACAGCTGCGAACAGTTTCAACAAATGCGTTGGGGAGCGGATCTGTAAAAAGCGCAGACTGTGGTTGAGGCACTTGGGAGAGCGACGGATATTTCTTAATGATAAAACTATGTATGCGATTCATCGCATTTTGGATCAATGCGCTTCTCGGATGAGTTTCAGGGAGCAGATCGGAAGCCTTTGCGGATACGAACATACGCGGAAGAACCTCAACTTTAAATTCTTCCAAAGTCTGCTTCTGCCAAAGGAAGGGCTCGGTGCGCAGGGGAACTTGCCCGGTTTTGTGGGCTGGGGTGCTACTCTTGTTCCTCACACATGAAAAAGATGCTCCGAGTGCGATCAGGAGCGCCAAAATGGCACTTCTGCCGAAAAGTTCCGACCTCAAATTCGAATCCTCCTTCATACTCTGAATATAAATTAGCATCTCGGCAGTACGTCTCAAAGGATCGCCAAACGAGAACTTGCAACTGACAGCGTTGTGAATGAAGCGTGTTCAGAGACCGGCGCAATTGCAATTGAAGCCACAATGACGACCCACCAAGATTTAGCGATGACGAGCACATGGAATGCAACGAGCCGGAGCCGCACCATTAAAGTCCCTTCCGACGCCCTTATGATTTTCGAAGGCAACAATACCGAGTATGCCTCAAGATCGATCGACAGCGGTGCCGCCACAATCTATGAGTTTTCAAGCAAGCGTGTCACACTCCCCGGCAGAACATCGCAGTCGTTGCGAACTTTGTATGGCTTGGGAAACGTCGCCTTACGCTTCGATTTGAAAGCTTGCCCATGAGCTTTTTTCCGCGTCAACAAACGTCTGAGATTTAAATTTTGTTGGAGCCCCTAAAGGCCCTTAATGTTGGCCCCGCTGCACCTGGCTTCACCGCCGAGCGCGACACAATCCCGCGCCGTCCTGCAGCCACAATTAGATCATCTGCCTCACGGCAAATCCGATCCAGATTTTGGATTTTAGATTGCGCTACCGTGACCGTGGCATCTTCGTGCAAGAGCAATCACTTAAGAGAAAAAAATCGGGATAAATTGCAAAAATTGATTCCTTCGAGCTCCGAGGATGTCTCTTGACGCAACGCCGCCGCCTGGCGCGCAATCTCTAAAAGATACACAGGCTCATTCCGTGTTGGTCGCGTGCCATCAGTCAAAATCGGAGATAAATCTGGGGAATCTGTCTCGAGCAGAAGAACGTTGAGGGGAGAATTTTTGACTGACTCCCTCATGCGTTTTGCATCAGGCCACGTGAGCACTCCTCCAAATCCAGCAAAACCTTCAAGCTGCTCAATCCATTTCAAATCTGAGGCAGGACCTGGATAGCAGTGGACCATGAATTTATCGAGTCCGTTACCTTTTGCTTCTTGAATTCTCTTTTGTGTGTGCGCCCATGCCGCTCGGCTATGCACGACGAGTGGTTGGCCAAGTTCAACTGCAAGTGCCACGGAAGCCTGAAAACCAAAATCTTGTGCCTTGAGAATTTCTTCTTTTCGAGACCAACCGAGGACGACATCTTTAGCAACATCAAATCCCGTTTCACCCACAGCCCAAACATAATTCCTATAAGCTCTACCAGTCCTCAAAAACGCAGCAACATCAGCTTCAGCACGCGATAAATCAAAGCATCCCTGAGTGTCTCGCCAGCGCAATGCAATCTCCATGGGATGCAGCCCAATGCAAGGCATAATTCGAAACCGATTGTCCTCGGAGAAGAGCTGAGAAAATTCCGCGCACGAAAAAACAACTTCAGTGGTCCAATCTTTGTGCGAGTCGAGAAAACGAACGAATGCATCCCACCAAACTCCAGCGCTCAGCCCCCCGCGAACATTACATTCCAATGCGCGCGCCACAACAACAGCCCACTCTTTCGGTGAGAAGGCATCTGCATGACAGTGGGAATCAATCAATGGAATTTTCACAGTCATGTGTCTCGAATCACCACTTGCTGAGAAACGATTCGATGTAGCCTTGTGAACCCGGAAAATAATAACCGACCCCAAGCATGATTGAGTTCCAGCCGGTTAACTTGTGAGGCCCCTGCCTTTCGATCGCAGTATTCCCGCGAGAAAAGCCATGAACACCAAATTGGAAGAATAAATTGCTGCTCATATAGGCAACCCAGTCTACACCAAAATGAGCTGCGCCATATAATTTTAAGGACGTATCCTCAGAGCTATTAGATGTCGGCAAATAGGCACCTAAGCCGTAGCCTAAAAAAGTGCGAAAAGCGCCGGCTGGCGTATGAAGCGACAGCACCGCATCAAGTGGAATATTGAGCGCGTAGGCTCGAAAATTTCTTGCCTCAAGCGCAGAAGGTTCAATTTTGGCAAGCTCATTCGAGGTTATATCAGTGTCATCTGGCATCACTTTGTGTCGAATTGAATCGAAATAGAATGATGGACCAAATTGAAAATCACCGTCCCAAGATTCGTATTGATCAGGATGCTGAACAGTGGTTGCCGTCAGGAGACCAAAGAATGTCGACTTACCGCCAATTTGTTCCTGTTTTGCCGCAAAGTCCGATTCCAAATTCAAATTTGGAGAGGAGCGCAAAAATGCGACGCTGTTGGGTATCAACTTGATGGAGTGACCCAAGAAACGACTCCCCCATCCTCCCTTTAACTTCTCAAACTTTTCCTTTTGAAAATTCTTTTTGAAAGATGATAAAATTTGACCCGAATACAAATCCCACAAAGTGAACTTTACTGAAACAATGTCTCTTTTTCTTTCTTCAAATTTCAGCTCGATTGCACGATGCGCACCTGTGTCGCGTAGAAGCTGAGCCCACCTCTTCTCCATCTCAGGAGCAAAAAGCTGTTTTATTTCGATTTCTGTCAGCGAGGAACGTTTGAGGGCATCGGTTGCTACACTCGGAGATACGAACTCGACGCATTCATCGCCACTGCGTCTTGCAAAATGTTTGGCCTCTTCTATGAGTGCATAATTCAATGAAAGATCGCCCTCCGTGGGAGGAGGCAGCAACAATATTCGCTGACACGATTCAGTCAGATCTTCAATCACCGCAGAGGGGACATCAACAACTCGATGGACAATATAAGGACATTCGTATGCCGAACCGGTCAGAAAATCGATACCCACCAATGAACTATATAGAAGTGCCGCTGTGAGAGGATTTGAAAGAGCAAGTAATCCGAGGGGTACGTTGCCACCAAAAACAGTGCCATAGCGCACATGGCAATTGATTCGATCGGTCTTTTGAAATCCGTCTGCATGAAAAATAAGATTCAGATGTTGATCGCGCGATATGTTAACTGCGCTTGGGGTCAGAGGATCGTCATCACTCAGAGTTGAATTCACTGCAACTGACAATCCACGAGGTTCCGTATCAACCGCGACAGCTTGGGTTTTCCCGCCCAACGTGGCACAGGCGGAAAACATTGGCGCCAAAAGAGCCAGTATTGCTATTATAATGTTTCTCGCACTGCTCTTCATGTTCTCTGCGCAACCCCAACGTACAAACCAATCATATTCTGCTTCGATAATTTGAATTTTGGCAAAATTTTCCATTTCGAAACAGCCAGTGAACCTAGTCCCACTCCGTTCTGCTCTAGTGGCAAAAAACTTTTCTCGGTCAGCTTCAGATGCAAAGTCTCGGGCTTGATGAATTTTCTCCAGTCGTGAGTGCCACGAGGTATCCGGCCTGAAATCCATTCAAGCGCCACAATCATCCACAAAAAGGAAAAAGTAGTTTTGTTGATGGTGTCATAAAGAAATAATCCGCCCGGCTTGAGAACCCGACGAACCTCAATCAATACCTTGTCCAAGTCGGCCACATGTTCAAGAACATCAACACAAACCACAATATCAAACTCAGAATCTTGAGCCGGAATCGACTCACCAGTGCCCACACAATAATCAATTGCCAGGTCACTTTCACGCGCATGGGCGCGTGCCACATCGAGCAGAGCAGATGCCGGGTCAACCCCAACGACACTCGCGCCGCGACGGGCGAGCTCTTCGGAAACGAATCCACCACCGCAACCAAGATCCAGAACTCGCTTGCCTTTCCATGAACTCACATGTTTCTCGAAGAACCGAAAACGCGGTTCATTGAGATACAAAAGATCCTTGAACGGACTCGATTCGTTCCACCAGGTCGACGCCATTTGATTGTATTGCTGCAAATTGTTCATTGTCAGTTGCAACCCCTCTGAAGACATTGGCAAACAAATATGGCTAGTATAAGAATGGCCGGCTGTTCCCTGGCAGCGTTTGCAACCTTTCAAACCAGACCACTGACACGGGATGATTGAATGACGTCCAAGGATGCCATGCGAGAATTGTTTTTCCAACCAGAAGCGGAGAATGCCACCCGCAGACTGGTTGAACGTCACCTAGACATCGCCCTCGCTTTTTTAAATCCAAAAAATGGAAATAAAGTTCACAGCGATCGCAGCCTTCCCGACCTCGAAGCACTTTTTCATGAAGTCGAGATTCCTCACACGGGCGTCGGAGTTGAGAAGGCCCTCAAACAAGCAGTCGATCGGGTTGTAAAACATGCGGTCCATGTTGGAGACCCTCGCTACATTGGCCATATGACAGGTGCCACCCCTACCTTTCATTTAGGCCTCGAATTGCTGATTGCCGCAATGAACCAGAATGTTGTTAAGATCGAAACCGCACTCTCAGGCAGCTTTGTTGAAGGACAATTATTAGCTTGGATTCATAGGCTAGTGTTCGGAAAAAATGCAGAGTTTTATAAAGCGCGCATGCACAAGCCCGACCTCTGTTTTGGAAATGTCACAAGTGGCGGAACCCTCGGAAATCTGACCGCCTTGGCGGTAGCACGAAACAAGAAAATCCCTCGCTGCCGGGATTGGGGCGTTCTCGAAGCAATTGAACGCATGGGCAAACGAAAGATCGGCATCTATGCGAGCAAACGGGTTCACTATTCCATCCGCAAAGCTGCTTCGGTTTTGGGCCTTGGAACGCAATCAGTGCATGAAATTCCAGTTATTCCGTTCACGAATCAAATCAATCTGCAGGCTCTCGAGCAAGTGCTCGCACAACACCAAGCGCAAGGAATTCTCCCTTTAGCTATTGTTGGCGTTGCAGGAAGCACCGAAACAGGGAGTACTGATGATCTCGTGTCACTCTCTCAACTCGCACAAAGAGCCGGCGCATGGTTTCATGTCGATGCGGCATGGGGCGGCCCGTTGCTTCTGTGCGAACAGGGGCGAAACCTCTTAAAAGGTATAGAGCTCGCCGACTCGGTTGTTCTTGATGGTCACAAATTGTTTTCAGTGCCCATGGCTCAGGGAATGGTTCTCTTTCGCGACGAATCATCTCTTGATGTCCTTCGCCATACCGCGCGTTACATTATTCGCGCTGGGAGTGTTGATCTCGGGCGAACGAGCCTGGAAGGTAGTCGACGCTTCGATTCCTTCAAGCTCTGGTTTGCTCTTTGGGCGCTCGGTCGGAAGGGGTATTCACAGTTGATGGAGCATTCACTCCATCTCGGGCAAACTTTCGCAAATCTCATCGAATCATCAAGCTCCTTTCAGCTCACTAGCGAAGTTAAAAGCAACATTATCACCTGGCGTTATGTTCCAGCACGTTGGAAGCAACGTCTCGAGGCACTTCGCATAACGGTGCTGCAAAATGGTCACGCGACTGCCAAAGACAGCACACTGCAGCAATTGACCGCTTTACTGAATGAAGCAACCTTGGAAATACAAAAAATCCAACGACAAAATGGAAAAAGTTTTGTTTCACGTACAACTCTTGAGTCAGTTTTGCCGGGTACAGACACCGTCGTTTTTCGCGCAGTGCTGTTTCATCCCCTCACGTCAGCTGAGTCTCTTGCCGAAGTGTTGGCTGAGCAAAAGGACGTAGGTGAAACGGTTATGACCCGTTTGTGGCCCAGGTTCGAAACGCAACTTCCAGGATGGGAAAAGCCTATTCCGGAGGCAACGTAAATCTGACTGGGCTCGGATGCATAATATCGATTGCCAAAAGTCTACATCTGCTTAAACTTTGTAATGACGGTGGCAAGACGCCCTGGCCTGGAGGATCTCAATGGCTGAGAAAAAAGCAAACGTCCGCACGCTTCCACTGCTTCCGCTGCGCGAACTCCTTGTGTTTCCGCACACAGTGGTTCCATTGTTTGTCGGTCGTGAGAAGAGCATCAAAGCACTCGACGACGCGATGTCTCGTAATCGTGAGATCTTCCTTGCAGCTCAGCGCAAGTCGAAAACGAACGATCCCACACCCGACGAAATTTATGAATTCGGTACAATCGCACAAATCCTCCAACTTCTGCGTCTTCCAGATGGAACAGTTAAGATTTTGGTTGAAGGAAAGCGCCGCGCTAAAGTGAGCCGCTATGTAGAGAGTGCCGATTTACTTGTTGTCGAAGTATCAGAAATTGCTGAACCGCCTGGCCAAGCAGTTGAGAACGAAGCTTTGGTTCGCACAGTCAAGGCTGCCTTTGACACTTACGTGAAACTCAACAAAAAAGTGCCGCCAGAAATGGTATTTTCGATCTCTTCAATTGAAGACGAAAGCCGTTTGGCCGACACGCTGGTGGTTCAACTCGCCAACCTAAAACTCGCAGACAAGCAACGCATCCTCGAAACAGTTGATCCTGCAAAACGTCTCGAGGAGATCTTTGGAATTATTCAGTCGGAAATAGAAATTCTCCGCGTTGAAAAGAAGATCCGTGCGCGCGTGAAAAGACAGATGGAGAAAACTCAAAAAGAGTATTATCTCAACGAGCAAATGAACGCGATTCAAAAAGAACTGGGCAACTTCGATGATGCGCGCACCGAAATCGCCGAGCTTGAAAGCAAAATCAAGTCGAAGAAACTCTCTGACGAGTCCCGCGACCGCCTCAAGAAAGAACTCAAAAAACTCCGCGGCATGAGTCCAATGAGTGCCGAAGCAACAGTTGTGCGCAACTATGTTGATACGGTTCTCGGTTTACCATGGGGCGAGTACAGCACTCTTCTGCGCGACCCTAAGTTCAGCGATGAAGTTTTGGAAGCTGACCACTTCGGACTTGAAAAAGTGAAAGAGCGAGTTCTTGAGTATCTTGCTGTCACGAGCCTGTCTGACAAACTCAAAGGCCCAATCCTTTGTCTTGTTGGTCCTCCCGGTGTCGGTAAAACAAGCCTTGCTCGCAGCGTAGCCCGCGCAACTGGACGCGAATTTGCTCGAATCGCACTCGGTGGAGTGCGTGATGAGGCTGAAATCCGTGGTCATCGGCGAACATATATCGGTGCTATGCCTGGCAAGATCGTCGGCGCAATCAAAAAAGCTGGAACCAGCAATCCCGTCATTCTTCTCGATGAAATCGATAAGATGAGTTCCGACTTCCGTGGAGATCCAGCAAGTGCCATGCTCGAAGTTCTTGATCCCGAGCAGAACTCAACATTCAACGATCATTATCTCGACATGGATTATGATCTCTCTCAAACTTTGTTCCTGGCAACAGCGAACAATCTGCACTCAATCCCACGACCACTCCTTGATCGTATGGAAATCATCACCCTGGGTGGTTATACAGAGCAAGAGAAGGTTAACATCGCACAACGCCACCTCGTCCCGAAAGCAGCGAAATCGAACGGACTTGATGGAACAGGGTTGAAGTTTGAAAACTCGGCTCTCGAAGAGCTCATCCGTTATTATACTCGCGAAGCAGGAGTGCGAAGTCTTGAACGCGAAATTTCCAGCGTTTGTCGCAAGATTGCGCGTGCTCTGCTGAAGGAAAAAACTGCTGAAATGAACCCAGCGGCCACAGGTAAGGCTGGCAAAGGTGAAAAAGCAGGGAAATCTGCGAGCACAGTGGTGCAAGAGGCTGGAGAAAAACCAGCAACGGCGACTGAAATCATCAAACTTGATGGAATCGCTGCGCCACCAGTGAACGATGCCTCAATTCGACAAAATCTCGGACCACGCCGTTTCAGCATCAATGAAACAGCAAATCGGGATGAAGTTGGTGTTTGCCAGGGCCTCGCCTACACCGAAGTGGGCGGCGATCTCCTCATCACAGAAGTCTCGGTGGTCACGGGCAAAGGGAATCTGAAAATCACAGGCAAGCTTGGTGATGTGATGCAAGAGTCGGCGCAAGCAGCTTTCAGCTACGTGCGTTCTCGAGCCACCTTCCTCGGCCTAGAAGAAGACTTTTATTCGAAGATTGACATCCACGTGCACTTTCCCGAAGGAGCAATTCCGAAGGATGGCCCAAGTGCCGGAATCACCATGGCAACTGCGCTTGTCAGTGCTCTCACCAAACGGCCCGTCAGTCGCGACATCGCCATGACCGGTGAAATCACTCTGCGTGGGCGCGTTCTTCCCATCGGAGGCCTCAAGGAAAAACTCCTTGCTGCGCATCGAGGTGGAGTCAAGAAGGTGATTATTCCTCGAGAAAATGAAAAGGATCTTCACGAGATTCCAAAAAACGTACTCGAGAAGCTGACAGTTGTGCCGGTTGATCATGTCGATTCCGTTCTCTTCCACGCACTTGCTTGGACAGGAACTGATGAGCTTCAGGATAAACTTAAGTCTGCCAGCGAGCTTGCAAACCTCAATGCAGCACAACGCGCCGAAGCGAGTGAAGCACTAAGACACTGACACTTCGTGCTCTCTGTGCCGCGTGGCAAAAATTGCCCTCTGTTAAGCTGATTTAGGCTAAACGGAGGGCTTTTTCGTCATGAACGTCGAATTTGTCGAACACTTAAAAACTCAATGGATGGCAATGATCGATGCTCTTGAGGATCCGCTCGTGCTCATCGATCAGGAATACAACATCCGCCGACAAAACCTCGCATACGTCGAAAAAGCTGCAAATCCGAACCATTTGGATTTGAGGGAATTCAAAGGCAAGAAATGTTTCGAAGAATTTGCTGGCCGCAACGCCCCCTGCCCCGACTGCAAAGTGCACAAATCTAACAAAGATAAACTTCGCTCCAGTTGGATCAGTCGACAGATTTTCGAAGGACGAGACCTAGAGGTTAGAGTTCTTCCAAATGTCGATGGCGACAACGATGATTCGTTGATTGTCGTGCACTATCGAGACGTCACTCAGCAAAGAGCTCTGCAAGAAAGCCTTGCGCGTGCCGACAAGCTTGGCGCCCTTGGAAAACTTGCTGGGGGAGTTGCGCATGAGATCAATAGTCCATTGGCAGGTATCATGGCCTTTGCCCAAATGGCCTTGCGTGAAATGAAGCCCGAAGATCCACACCGAGATGACATGAAAGAAATTGAAGCTGCGGCTCAGAAATGCAAAGTTATCGTCGAAGGGTTGCTTGGCTTTGCGCGTCAGGATGCACCAGAATCGGTTGAGGTTTACGACCTTGTCGATAGCGTACAATCGACTCTTCGTCTTGCACGAGTCATGGTTCTCAAAGAAAGAATTGACCTTCGAATGAATCTTCCTGAAAAGCAGATTTTCATCGAGGGATCTAAGGGACGAATTGCTCAGGTGTTGCTCAATTTAGTGACCAACGCCATTTATGCGATGCGCGATGGCGGTGGAGAATTGGAAATAACGGTTGATGAGTCGGATGACAAAGTCACTCTCACCGTGCGGGATTCAGGCAATGGTATACCTAAAGAAAACCTAAAAAGAATTTTTGATCCCTTCTTCACGACTAAAGCAGTTGGCGAAGGAACAGGACTCGGACTTGCAATTTCTTACTCAATTGTCACACAACACAGAGGAAAAATTCAGGTCGAATCCGCATTGGGAGTGGGAACGACATTCACCGTCGAACTACCTAAGGCACATCAATTTGGTCAGCCAGGTGGGTCATGATTGACGTAAAGGACCTTGAGGCATTTCTGGCCATCGTCGATGGCGGTTCGATTTCTCATGCGGCACATGAATTGGGCCTCACTCAACCTGCAATCAGTTTAAAACTCAAAAAAATTGAATCTGAGCTAGGCGTCAAATTATTTCAACGCACACCACGAAGCATGGTGCCACTCCCAACGGCTCTGGGAATCGTGCCGAAGGTGCGAGAGATCTTGAATCGCTTTGATGGCATCAAGGAAACTCTCTCGGA
>CAIZJW010000193.1 GCA_903933385.1 uncultured Silvanigrella sp.
CACAAATGCATAAATGGAAGTTCCTTTCACTGAATCAGGAACTCCTACAACCGCCGACTCAGCAACACTGTGGTGATCAACCAAAGCGCTTTCCACTTCCATTGTACCAATGCGGTGACCAGCGACGTTGATGACATCATCGATGCGGCCAATAACCCAAATGTCGCCATCTTGGTCTTTAAATGCACCATCGCCCGTGAAATAGTAGGGATCTTTTTGCATTCCGCTTGGGCCTGAAAACGTGTTAACGCAGGCCAACCTGTCAGACGTCTGAAAACACAAACGTCTCTGTGGCCCTCGAAACAGAACTTCAAATCAAACAGCACTGCATGTGTTTCTGCAGGTGGATATTCGGTCGCATGCTGAAATTGCAATTAAATCTCACGAACACGAACGGCTTGAAAAACTAATGATACAGATCGAGCCCCAATGCGTTCTGGTAGGAGTGGTAGACCGTTGCACGGCTCGACTCAAAACTCAGGTGCGATTGATTCTTGGAAAGATCTCCCTGAGAGCGGCTGAAAGCAGCACGTTGTGTGAATTGGATGTCACCAAGGGCTGCAAATGCCTGAGTCCCTGGAAGAATTAATTGAAATATAATACCAACAAGGATAATTTTATTCATTGCTGAATCCGATCTTTTTATACTTAGATAGAATTATGGTGCTATCTAGATTTATCCAAAGTTGAGGCAAAAAAAATGCACTTTTTTTGACGCACGCTAGCCCCGAATGGAAAACTTACTGAGCATTGTTTCAGAACGAGCAGGAACCCATAAAAGACTCGTAAGTCGAAATTTCTCCTGCCGATGGAATGCGGCCTAAATAGCCTTTGCAGAAAGATCGAATTCCTGCCCGAAGATTTCAACCAGACCGTCTCTCCAGTGCATCGCAGTCACATTGTCGGAGATTTTTTTTCTCAAAGGATCGCGACTCAAAACAATTCTCTTTTTTGCGGGCAACTCCTCAAGCAACGCAATCTCTGATGTGAGATGAACTCGCGTGATATCCGACGCAGACTTGATTTCAATCGCGTAAATGTCTTCCCTGCCTGCATCGATGATCAAGTCGATTTCGTTGCCAGAGGCGGTTTGGAAAAAGAAGATTTCCCAATCTGGCTTGAGACAGGAAGCCAACGTCCTGAATTCAGAGATGACCAGGTGTTCAAAAAGCTCACCATACGCGCTGGTTCCCGGCTGCGGCACCTGATCCAGAGAACGAGCCAACGCCCGACAAACACCGGTATCAAAGAGAAAGAATTTATTTTTGCTTCTGACACGCTTGCGCACCGAAGCACTGTATGCCGGCAATGAGAAACCGATGAGTGTGTCTTCCAGGATCTCGAAATAGCTGCTCACGGTGTTGTGACTAGTTCCGATATCACGGCCAATGGCATTGCAGTTGATGATTTTCCCGTTCATCTGGGCTGCGACCTGGAGAAATTTCCTAAAGGGAGTGAGTTGTCTCACCAATTGTTCAGCTACCACCTCTTCTGCCAAGTATGTTTGAACG
>CAIZJW010000194.1 GCA_903933385.1 uncultured Silvanigrella sp.
CTCATCGAGGCCTGCGTGCGCCTCGTCCGCAACACACGCCCCTCCGAAAGCTCGCTTGGAATTGTGAAAAACTTTGTCGATTACGGAGCGAGCCCGCGCGCGTCTCAATCACTGGTGTTGTCTGCAAAAGCAATAGCCTTCATGTGCAATGCAAACCAGGTGGGATGGGAACATGTCCAAATGGTCGCAGCAGCAGTTTTGCAGCACCGACTTGTCTTAAATTTCCGGGCAGCGACCGAGCGGGTCAGCAGCTTAGATGTCTGCAAAATGCTTGTGGCTGAAAGCATTCTCTAATCTCTTTTTCACCTTGACAGACTTGAGTGATTGTGATGACTTGCGCCCTCCGGCAAGAAAGCGTTTGCAGTTTCCAAGCAGCGCCCCTTCTCGCTGAAGTGAGGCCTGTTCATGAGCAAGTCGGTGATCGATACCATCCAACCTGGAGCCATCAGAGCAACCGAAGGCGCGGTGACTGACGAGCATCTTGCTGCACTTGCTGGTGGCACTCAACAGCACAGCACAGCGCGTGTACTTGGCCAGCCCGAAGGACCATTTGGAACAGCTGTTGTATCCAACAACACAGTTCTTTTGCGAAGCCTCGGAGCCGCCCGATTTTCTCGATTCGAAACATCTGAACTCGCTCCTCACGCACTCTTTGTTTGCGTTCCAAACACACCGAATCAGCCCTTCCAAGCAAAAACCACACTGCTGGAATTTCAACTTTTTTTAGGCGAGCCCCAGTCACCCGGAACCCGCATTTTGAAGGGCATTGGACGCATCGAAGAGATCCGCAGTGCTGTTGATGTTCCCGTGCCATCACCCTCTGGTTACATTTTTCGCATCCTTCAACTCGGAGGCGAAGAGCTTTCGCACCTTGAAAAATATGTCCATGATCAACTTCTGAAAGCAGCAATGTGAAGCTCCTTGACTTCCGCTCAGACACCCTCACTCAGCCCACACTTCACATGCGTGAACACATGGCCAAAGCTGCCGTCGGTGACGCATTCTACGACGAAGACCCATCAGTTGAGGCTCTTCAATCTCGTGTCGCAGAACTCTTCGGACATGAAGCAGCGCTTTTCGTGCCATCGGGAACAATGAGCAATCAGATTGCTCTGCAGCTTCATTGTCGCCCCGGCGATGGTGTTTTCTGCGCTCCAGACGTACATATTTTGCGCGCTGAAAGTGGGGCCATGACTGCAATATCTGGCCTTCAATCAGTTATCCCACACGTTCTCGATCACTTTATGCCTTGCACAGATTCTATGAACGACTTGTTCGTCGCAGAGGGCTCTTTGGTTGCGCCACCCACAAAACTATTGGCGCTGGAAAACACACACCTCTTTTCAGGTGGACGCATTCACCCTTGGAAACACCTCGAGCATCTTTCGGATTGGTGTCGAAACAAGGGAGTAGCCACACATCTAGATGGAGCGCGCATTTGGCACGCACATATTGAAACTGGCATTTCTCTACGCAATTATGGCACCCTTTTCGATTCAATTTCAGTTTGCTTTTCGAAGGGTTTGGGCGCCCCTGTGGGCAGCTGTCTTGTTGCTTCACGCGAGAAGATTCGGCACGCAAAATTGCTGCGAAAGCGCCTGGGTGGCAGCATGCGACAATGCGGAATTCTTGCGGCTGGGGCATCGTGGGCCTTGGAACATCATTTACACTCTCTCAAGGAAGATCACAGCAAAGCGAAGCAACTCGCCGCTTGGCTCAAAGCACTCTATCCCGAAGCTGATATTCCAATGCCAGAAACAAACATTGTGTTGATGAAATTCAATTCCCCTTCACTCGCGATCATTGAATCACTCAAAATAAATCATTCTGTTCTATTTTCGGCACTAAACCCACGCACACTTCGGGCCGTGTGTCACCGTGATATACATCAGTCGGATCTCGATTTACTCACACGTCGAATTGATTCTCATTGAATGAGTGAGCCTCCAGCGTCACACCAGTCGATTTTGGATTTAGCGCCTCCATTGTAGGGATAAGCCAATCCGTTGATGAGCAGAATTTCAGCCAATCTTTCACCATCCGACCTCACGTCGGCCAAAATACGAAAATATTTATCTCGCTGAACAGATATGAGGTCGATTCGCTGCGCTTTGCTTAAAATATTTTTCACGAGACGCTGCGCGATAACAGCAGCACGTCGCTCGCACACATCAGAGGAATACATCTCTGGAGTGTCGATTCCCTGGATTCGAACAGAGATTTTTTCACCAAGCAACGGATGCACGTTTGGCACACGGACTGTGAGGGTATCTCCATCGTGGTTGTATAAATATTGCACGCAGCGAAGAGCATCGGACGAATGCTCACACGTTTCAGCGACTTGAGGATTTTGGTTGGCAGGATGCACGATTCCATGCGGGAGTAAGTCATTCACACCCAGATCCGCACTCAAAGCCAAACCCGGAACGAGGGTTGTCACAATCAAAGTCAGTGTTCTCATGGTTCTGATCATGGATGACTCCCTTGTTCTTTTATACAGCAGGTTTTTCGTGACTATTTGGCTTCTATCAGTCATTTGGCCGGCTGGTCAATAACAATTTACGCTGTCAAAAGAAAATTCTTTGGTGCTCGGGAACACTGTCAAGAGAGGCGAATTCTTGTTCCAAACGATGAGTAACGTTTTTTTCGAAAAAATCTTTGCAGATCAGGGCAAGCTCAGAGGCAGTACCACGGTATCCAAGCTCAAAAGCAGACGTAAGAAATTCAAAGTGAGAGCGACCCTTGCGGTAATCGGGTTCGCGGCTCGGATGTTGAAGCAGCTGATTGATGAGTTCAAAGTCGGGATTCACTAACAAACTACCCTGATAAACAACGAGATGTTTTCTGCGAAACAAACTTGTTCCCGCAATTTTTTTTTCACCCCAAGCTAAATCAGAATGCCCGCGAGTTGTTAGGTTTGTAACGCCAACAGTAGCCATTGCATCGGCCCAAAGTTGGTTAATCAGTGAAAAATACTTTTGATTAGAAAAAACATCTTTTGCAAAAAATGCAAAAGTCAAAACAAGGCAACCCGGTCCAAGAACAACAGTCCCGCCGCCACCGCGCCTTTGCAAAATAGGCACATTGTGTAACCGACATTGCTCCTCGAAGGTTTCTCGCGCAGCCGCGTTGGAACTAGAAAGCACAACTAAGGGCCTCATCGTTTCAAAAAATCGAAACAACACTCGGTGATTTTCGGGAGCAGAGACTGGCTTTGGCCAGCAACGAAAGGGTTGATTCAAAACCCAATTGTCCATCCACATCAGCGGAACTCCTCTTTGAGATGCTTACGTGCGTGAATCACATCAAACGGAGGAAAGATTCTGCATGGCCGCTAATAATTCTGAATGGGAAATTGCCTGCAAATGCGGCTCGCTGGTTTCCAGACCCTCATTGTAGGGAGTTTTCATCCAAAGTGCTTTGCACTTTGCAGCGGCTGCGGCCATAAGGCCTCTGTTTGAATCCTCAAGCACAATTGCAGTTTCAGGTGCAAGCGCCAGAAGTTTAAGTGCATGCAAAAAGATGTCCGGAGCTGGCTTTTTTCGAAGCTCAGCGTTTTTACCAACAATCAAATCAAGTTCGTTAAGAGGAAAACCCGAAGTAGAAAGAACGGTGCGAATTTCCTCTTCCGAGCTATTACTCGCGATTGCAACCTTCGCGCCACCGGATCGCATGAGCCGAACGAGCGGCAGGGTTTCCGTAAAACACTCTACCGGCCCCTTTCGAATCAATTCAAGGTACCGTTGGTTCTTGAGCCGAGAAACTTCTTCCTCTGCAATCTTCAAGCCATATGTAACAATTTCGCGACGGGTACCATCGCCCAAATGCGTAAAAGTAGAGTAGTAGTCACTCTCCTGAATGACATGACCAAACTCTGCAAAAGCGCTGCGATAGGCAACAAAATGCAAGCGCTCGGTATCAGCAAAGCAGCCGTCAAAATCCCAGAGAAAACACTTGGCGGTGATAAGGCTGCTATAAAACTGCTGCATCTTGAGGCCTCCGTTCTTGCGCAGGATTATACCCAAAAGTATAGTCCCGCAACGCAATCGACCTACCCCGGGTCGAAGTCCAACGAAAGGATGAGCATGAAACGAGTTGCAGTGACAGGTCTTGGAATTCTCTCACCAGTCGGGAACAACCTAGAAAGCTGCTGGTCGGCTGTCCTTAATGGTGAAAGTGGCATCGGCAAGATGACTCTGCTCAACCTTGAAAAACAATCTGTCCACATCGGTGGCGAAGTCAAAAACTTCGATCCAGCGCCCTTTTTCGGCAACGAAAAGGAGGCGAGGCGAAACCAACGTTTTGTGCAAATGTCAGTCGCAGCCGCACGTATGGCAATGAAAGACGCAAATCTAGAACTGTCCGATGAATTGAAGCTCGAAACAGGAGTTTCTATCGGGGTGGGCGTTGGTGGACTCGCATATTGTGAAGAACAAATCATCACGATGCATGAAAAAGATCCGAGTCGTGTTTCACCATTCACGATTCCAGGCTTCATCGCCAACATGGCGGCTGGAATCACCGCCATGGAAATGGGAGCAAAAGGTCCAAACATTTGTGTCACCACAGCCTGCACAAGTGGCACACATGCCATTGGCGAGGCTCTCATGCTCATTCAAACCGGACGAGCGAAGGTCATGATCGCAGGGGGGGCAGAAGCCGCCTTTAGTCAGCTTGCTTTTGCCGGATTCGCAAAGATGAAGGCCCTCTGCTCTAAGTTCGCTGATGAGCCAACCCGAGCATCACGACCATTTGATGCTCAACGCTGTGGTTTTGTGATGGGCGAAGGTTCCGGTGTGCTCATCTTGGAAGACCTCGAATTCGCAAAGGCCAGAGGTGCACGCATTTACGCTGAACTGTGTGGTTATGGCATGAGCGGAGACGCATACCATATGACCTCACCTGCTCCAGGCGGTGAAGGGGCTGTGAGAGCCATGGCTCAAGCCCTGAAAACCGGCGGACTGAACCAAGAAGACGTTGGTTACATCAATGCACATGGGACTTCCACAGAAGCAAATGATGCGAACGAAACTGCTGCAATCAAAACTCTCTTCGGGAACAAGGCTCACAGCATCAACATTAGCTCGACAAAGAGCATGACCGGACATCTACTCGGAGCCGCTGGTGGGATTGAGGCTGTTTTTAGCGTGATGGCACTCCATACGGGACTTATTCCACCAACCATCAACCTGGAAAATCCTGATCCTGAATGTGACCTGAATTATACTCCTCACAAAGCAATCGAAAGGCGTTTGAAAGCGGTTATTTCAAATTCATTTGGATTTGGCGGAACCAACGGATGCATCGCCTTTAAAAGCCTCAGTTGAATCTGGCCAGTTCGAATGGTCGATTCAGAGAACTGAGAGCCCAGACTGCAAAGTGAGAATTTATTGCCGCTCTGTCTTGAGAGATTGCCTTGTATGAAAAAAAAAGAACGGTAGCATCTAAAGGTGTTCCGTTCTTTTTTTTATCGTGAAAGGGGTCCGTAATGAGCCAAATTAAATCGCGTCGTGATGCAATCAAAATGAGTTTCAGTGTCCTTGTTGGCTTGCCTGCAATCAGTGCCCTGAATGCCTGTACACAATGTAACAAACCAGCCGACACTGGCGCTGCTCCAGCGGCTGCTCCAGCTTCAGAGGCTGCTGCGACTCCGGCCGCAGCGCCAGCAGCAGAATCTGCTGCTCCAGCAGCAGCAGGTGGCGAAACTCTCACGCTTATTAGCGAAACCGATCCCACAGCAAGCGCTCTGAATTACAAACACAATGCAGCAGATGTTCCTGCTAACCTGCAACAGGAAAAGGGCGGAGTCCCCTTCTCTGGCCAAAACTGCACAAGCTGCATGTTTTACAAAGCCGCAGGCCAACTCGAGGGAGCTGAAGTGGGTTCATGCCAACTTTTCGCGAACGGTAAAGTAAAATCAGCGGGCTGGTGCTCTTCTTGGAGCAAGAAAGCCTGAAGAAGCTTTGAGGCTGGTGACCCTTACGGGGTTCGAACCCGTGTTGCCTCCGTGAAAGGGAGGTGTCCTGGACCAGCTAGACGAAAGGGTCAGTCTTTGAGGCCTGAAAAGGCCACCGTTTCGTTTGATTGTATCTAATCTGAAGTCACAGCTAAATTAATAAGACAAAAAAACCGCAGGCTCTGAACCTGCGGTTTTTTGGTGACCCTTACGGGATTCGAACCCGTGTCGCCTCCGTGAAAGGGAGGTGTCCTAGGCCTCTAGACGAAAGGGCCGGTCTAGCGTTTGGGGGGATTAGCTGATGCGTCCCCTCCTTGTCAAGCCTGATTAAAAAAAAAGAGAAAATACTCAAAAAAGCCTCATTAAAGAGCACTGAGTATCAAAATCTTGAATAGCGATTTAGAAAGTTTGAACACCCCCTTCGCTTTCGAGCTGAGGCTTGGGGTGTTAGTCTACAGCGGCAGTCTTTTCGGCTGGTATTCATTCAACGGAGACAACGCAATGATTCAAGACATCAACATGATGAAACGTGTTTACGACAACATGGCTTCACGTTTGCAATCGGCACGCAGCGTTCTCAATCGCCCCCTCACTCTGACCGAAAAAATCCTCTACTCGCACCTCGCACCCTCGGCAGACACCTTCAAACCCGAGTTGGTTCAGAACTTTGGCCGCGGAAAACACTACGTCGACTTCTACCCCGACCGTGTTGCCATGCAGGATGCAACAGCACAGATGGCTCTTCTCCAATTCATGTCGGCTGGAATTCCCAAGGTGGCAGTTCCTTCTACTGTTCACTGCGACCATCTTATTCAAGCAGAGAACGGCGCAAAAGCCGACCTTGCCGCAGCGAATAAAGACAACGCAGAAGTCTACGAATTCTTGTCTTCGGTGTCCCTAAAATACGGCATTGGCTTCTGGAAGCCTGGCGCAGGAATTATTCACCAAGTTGTTCTTGAAAATTATGCCTTTCCAGGTGCAATGATGATAGGCACTGACTCCCACACTCCAAACGCTGGAGGCTTGGGAATGCTTGCAATTGGTGTGGGTGGCGCTGATGCCGTGGATGTCATGGCTGGAATGGCTTGGGAGTTGAAATGGCCTAAGCTTATCGGCGTGAAACTGACTGGTTCACTCAAGGGCTGGAGTTCTCCCAAAGACGTGATTCTGAAGCTCGCCGGCATTCTCACCGTAAAGGGCGGAACCGGAGCTATCGTTGAATATTTCGGTTCAGGATGTGCTTCTCTTTCCTGCACAGGTAAAGGCACTATTTGCAACATGGGCGCTGAAATTGGCGCGACAACTTCGGTTTTTCCATTCGACAGCCGCATGGCCGATTATCTCCGCAAAACAGGGCGCGATTCTGTGGCATTGATGGCTGAGAAGAACTCAGAACTCCTCTGCGCCGATATTGATGTCGAGAAAAATCCAGAAAAATATTTCGACCAAGTGATTGAAATTAACCTTGACACCCTCGAACCCCACGTCAACGGTCCATTTACTCCTGACAGAGCATTTCCAATCAGCGAGTTTGCAAAGGCTGTGAAAGAAAATAACTGGCCTGAAAAACTGACTGTTGCCCTCATTGGCTCGTGCACAAACTCTTCATATGAAGATATCGATCGCGTGGCCACAATTGCAAAAGCGGCAGCTGCAAAAGGGCTCAAAGCTAAAGCTGAATTCACTATTACACCCGGTTCAGAGCAGGTTCGTGCCACAATCGAACGCGATGGACAGCTCGCAGCGCTTGAAGCCATCGGTGGCCAGGTTTTGGCAAATGCTTGTGGTCCATGCATTGGACAATGGAAAAGGCATGACATCAAAGATGGAACTCCAAACTCCATCGTAACTTCGTTCAACCGCAACTTCACCGCCCGCAATGATGGCAACCCACAAACACATGCTTTTGTGGCATCTCCTGAAACAGTGGTGGCATTGGCTCTCGCTGGCTCTCTAAGCTTCGATTTTACTAAAGACACTCTGAAAAATGACAAAGGAGAGACGGTCAAACTCGAAGCACCAACGGGCCTGGATCTTCCCCCGCGCGGATTTGTTCCAGATGAAGTTGGGTTCGTTCCTCCAGCGACAGATGGCTCAACTGTAAACGTCGCAATCAATCCCGCATCAGATCGTCTGCAGTCACTGAGCGCATTTGCAAGACCTGATACAACTCAGGATTTCAAAGACCTTGCACTCCTCATCAAAGCAAAAGGAAAATGCACAACAGATCATATTTCTGCTGCGGGCAAATGGCTCAAATATCGTGGTCACCTCGATAACATCTCCAACAACCTTCTCATTACTGCAACCAACGCGTTCAATGACAAAATGGACACCGTACTCAACGTAACTAAAAATACGTACTCAGGGGTTCCACAAGTTGCGCGTGATTTGAAATCGCAGAAAGTAGGCTGGATTGTTGTCGGCGAAGAAAACTACGGCGAAGGCTCTTCACGTGAGCATGCAGCCATGGAACCGCGATTCTTGGGTGGTCGTGCGATCATCACAAAGAGCTTTGCCCGCATTCATGAAACAAACCTCAAAAAACAAGGTATGTTGCCGCTCACCTTTGCCAATGCGGAAGACTACGCAAAGATTCGCGAGAACGACCGTTTTGACCTTGATGTCGAAAACCTTGCTCCCGGAAAAGCACTCGTGCTCACCGTTAAACATTCCGATGGCACAAAAGATTCAATAACACTGAATCACACTTTCAACGATCAACAGATCGGTTGGTTCAAAGCTGGCAGTGCACTTAACCTCATCGCAGCTAGTCAAAAGAAGTAACATTCAAAGCTACTTCTTTAGCAAAAGGGCCACCTCATAGGTGGCCCTTTTGCTGCGCTCTATACAATTTTCTTAATTCAACAACCTCGGCAATCAAATCAGAATTACTTCAAGTTTGCGTATCCAATTGGAACTGGCTTATGCGCATTTAATTGAACACGAGTCCACTCTAGGTTTGCCTTGGGCAAAGCCTTGCTCGCAGGTGCGAGGACAACATCAACGTCAACTGCGTTGTTGAGAACAGGAATCACCTGGATCTGTTTTGGCTGTAACGTTTGCAAATCGAGAAGAACCCTACCGATCAGATTATCTGGATTGGGAGCAACTTGATTGTGCATAAAGTTGCCAAGGCCATGAAACACAACTCCATTTCTACCGTTCGTTCTTGGAATCATCTTCACACCGGCCCAAGTATGTGGACCATGCGCAAAAACAATATCCCCTGAGAATTCGCGAATAAATTTCTCGGACCATTTTTTACCGCGGAGAAACGCTTCGGAACCCTGCGAATGCAATGACAATATTCTCAGGTCTCCCTGAGAATTCTTCATACCACTCAGGAGAGTTTGAATTTTTGCCTCACACATCGAGTCAACACAATCCCAGTTTTGAAATGCAACCGATGCAAAGATAACCTTTAGCAATCGTCCCTTCACACTGAAGCTCAACACAGATGGAGAGCTCACGAATGAGCTTCCTGGACCAACCCCGTGCCACATCATTGCCTTTGAGTGCGCGAGATTCTTCATGTGTTTCTGAGTGGCTATTGCCCCTGATGTTGTTTGACTTTCGGGATCAAGAGCAGAACTGCAATCTTCAGAATGATTGTTAGCCATCCCAAATAAATTAAAACCATGCTGGAACGCATCCGTAATTGCGTTCGGATGAGATAAAAACGCATAATCTACGCCATAATATGAATTGCAACGGGTTCCGACACTCGACTCCCAGTTGATGAAATTCAAATCCCCCCTGAGAATTCTGCCCGTTGGATCAAACTTTCGAAGTGCTGCACCCATTCCAGATGATGGTGGCGTCACCGCTTTCAAATTTGACCAGGCGCTGTCTCCCACGCCACGGATATCTATAAATTCAGAACTTGATTCGAGCGGTACCGCGGGCCGTACCGACGCGCTGTCGTTCAGGCGTTGTGAATAGTCGGAATCTTGTTCATTGACCGCCTGCGCATCGGATTCCTCAGCTCGTGGCATGTTGCGTTTGCAACCGATCCCTAGAATTAGAAAACCAGCGATCACAATGGAAGTCATAGCTCTTTGAGTTCTCATGACAGCTCCTTCCCCATGTTCGACCCGTGGGTATCGGAGCATTCACAGACACAGTTTAGTTTTTTATAAAAAATCAGTCTGAGAGAATTACTTGGCTCTCGCCAGAGCGCACAGAACGCGATCAATGTCGTGATCAGCAATAAAAGGAGAGCTCGCATTCAGGCCAAGCGGAAATGCTTTGCCCCCACTTTTTTGGAGATACGAATTCCAATATTCAACTTCATTTTCAGCTATGGAATCAGAGGGAATAGGCCTTCGGACCCCCTCTGAATTGATTGTGAAACGCTCTCCCAATGCGCCGTATCGAGCCTTTTTGAGCAGTGCGGCCAAGACCGAACCAAACGGTTTCAAGACAGCTTGCCCAAATGCATCTGCCGACTCAACAATGGGCGGAATATGTGGAGTCACATCTTCTCCATATATTGTGTTGGAGTGCCTGTTTGAAAATCTTTTTTCAAACGAGGCTTTAAAAAAGACATCCCCGGGATTGGGCGACTGAAAAGTGTAAATACGTGTGACTTTGATTCCCTCGCTTTCAGCCAACCATGCAGCATATTGGCTCAAGACGCCGCCAAGACTATGCGCAGCGAAAACGACGCTTTTACCCTGTTTTCTAGACTCCTTGAGAGCATCAAACAGGCGGCTCCAAGACAATTGAAAATTGATAAAAAATCCTTCATGAACCCATCCCGGTAAACCCAGCTCTTCACCTTTTCGGGTTGTGTAGAAAGTTCCATTTAAAACATAGTCGAGCGCGTCTTCTGTGCCGCGATACAATACGAGAACCTGCTCTTCGAACTCCAACAAAGTGGCGTGGAGGCCCCAAGGATTCACGTCAAAATCAATGACCTTCAGAGGTCTCACGGGAAGCTGTTCCCATGCCTCGTTTCTCTCAGCTGTCTTCAATTGAACTTGACGCGCAAACCATGCAGCTGAAGTCATGTTTGAGTTTGCAAATGGAACGCCTTCCTCGCGCATAAAATCGAAAGTCGGCGGGGGAACATCACACGGAGGGGGCCCATTCTTAACGAAGGTTCGCAGTGGCTCTCTGTCATCCGAAAAGGCCGAGTGAGTCAGTAAAGAAACAGCAAAAACCAGCAGAGATAAGTATTTTGAGGCAGAAAAAACGCAATGCAGCATGCACAAACCCCATCACTTAAAAGCTTTGGCAGATTGTGACAAAATTGAAACAAAGAGACAAGGGGACAAGGGGACAACGAAAAACTATCAGGCTGCCGAATCTTCGTCTGTGTTTGGCAATCGAATGAGTTCACCAACGCGCGCTTCGACGAAAATTTTAAAGAGGTCGCCATCAAGTTTCTTTTCTTTGACCTCCCCTTCAAGAATATTTAGCGCTCTTTCATGCGGAAGCGCTAGCTTGTAGGGTCTGTCGACTGCAACGAGCGCATCGTAGACGTCAGCGATGGCCATTATTTTAGCCTGAATGGGGATTTCATCTGCAACGAGCCGACGCGGGTAGCCTGTCCCATCGAGACGCTCGTGATGGGCATAAACAATATCTGGAACATTCGCCAAATCTTGCGTCCAAGGAATGCTAATCAGAAATTTGAAGGAGTGCGTCACATGACTTTCAATTTCCAATCGCTCTGCCAAAGAAAGAGAGCCGCGCTTGATCGTGAGTTTATCAACCTCATCCCGGAAGAGAAGTTGGGCATTCCCCCCATCATTGAGTGCGCGAATCGCCGCGATTTCAACAATCTTTTGAAAGTTTTCATGACTCACTACCGACGGCTCATTGGCCTCAACGATATTCTCCCAATATCCTTTCAACTTTTTTGAAATATCCATAACATCCAATTGAATTCTTGCGAGGTCTTCAGCGCTCGGAATTTGTCCACGACTCATAAGCCTATCAAGATAATCTTCAAGACACTTGAGTTTGAGCTGCTTTTCAAGACTACTGAAACGCTCCTGAATTATATCCAACTCATATTGCTGGAGCTTCTTCTTTTTCTGCAGAACTTCTTCGCGAACTCCAATTTTCCCAAAATCATGCAATAATGCTGCATATTTTACTTCGTAAAGCTGACTTGCGTTGAAGAAAACAGACGAATACTGCCCCTCTGAAGTCGAATTGACAGCCTCCGCGAGGCCCAACGTCAAAACAGCAACTCGCTCACTGTGCCCTTTGGTGGAAGGATCGCGCGACTCAATCGCAACAACACTGGCCTCAACAAAGCTTTCAAAAACTTTCTTAAGGTCTTGAATCAAACGCGCGTGATCGAGCGACACACCCACTTGCGCAGCCAAGGCTTCCAGTAAATTCAGATCGTGGGGGTTAAATGGCGTCACGTGCTGATTCACATCTGAAAGCGAATCTAGGAAAACGTTTTTCTTCGAC
>CAIZJW010000195.1 GCA_903933385.1 uncultured Silvanigrella sp.
ACTGGAACTGAAAAAGAAGCCAACAATCGAGCACAAATTGCGGACATCTTGCGCCAATTACAAAACAAAAAAGGCCTTGCCTACGATCTCTGGCTTGAATCAAGAGAATGGAGCCTCGAGCAAATGCGCTCAATCTATTCTTGGCTCGGAGTCAAATTCGACGAGTGGTTTTATGAGAGTGAATGCGATGAGCCTTCACGCTCGCTCGTGCGCAAAAAGTTCAAAGAAGGTTTTTTTGTGCAAGATCAAGGTGCTATTGGCCTTGATCTGAGTCCATATAAGCTCGGATTCGCGATGTTTCTAAAATCTGATGGCAATGGACTCTACATAACAAAAGATCTCGAATTACTGCGCCGAAAATTTGCTGATCCCAAGGTTACCTCAAGTATTGTTGTGGTCGACCAGAGACAAAAACTTCACTTTCAGCAACTCTATAAAACAGCCGAACTCATGGGCTATCCACAAGCCAGCAAATCATCAACTTTACTTTATGAAACCGTGAACACAGCCGATGGCAAACCCTTTAGCTCGCGCTCCATGACCGGACTCAGACTTCTGCAACTTCGCACTGCCATGGAAGAGAAAGTAACCTCTGATTACCTTGAACGATACCGAGGAACCTGGTCCGACGAAGAAATCTGCAAAACTGCCGAAGATGTTACTGTGGGAGCTCTCAAGTACGGAATGCTTCGGGTCGACAACTCAACCCAAGTCACATTTATTCTCGAAGAGTGGCTAAAACTCGATGGCGATACCGGGCCATATTTGCAATACATGCACGCGCGTTGTTGCAACATTCTAGAAAAGCAGGGACATCCAGAAAAAAGTCATTCTGTTCAATTTGAAGCACAAGAAGAACATGCATTACTTTTCCATCTGACCCGATTCAACGAATTTGCCCAACAAGCTTCGGCTCAACATCGCCCCAGTGTGATTGCAGGCTATCTCTACGACCTCGCCAAGGCCTTCAACCGTTTTTACGAGGCTTGCCCCATCCGCAGCAGCGAGGGAATTCTACGGAACTCTCGGCTGCAACTTGTGCAGGGAGCCGCTCGCATCATGAAAGAAGGATTGGGGCTGTTAGGCATTCCTGCACCGTCGAGGATGTGACGCACCCAAACACACCTGCTCTTTCATAGCCAATGTCAGGACGTCACACTCGAAGGGCGCACAAGCGTGTGCGTTTGAAAGAGGTATGTCCATGAAACGTCAGGTTGCCGTTTGTCGCCTTGCACTGCTTTCATTTGCTGCGCTCGCAGCAAGCTTGCCGGTAGGATGCAAGAAAATTATCGGTGATTCAAAAGATCCTTCCGACACTCAACAAGCATGGGACACCGCAAACAATCCCAACAACCTTTTACCACAAAATTCTTTTCTTGAGCGTCGTTTTGACCGCTTAAAAATGGCCGCAATTGTTCCAACAGAAAAATTACCTTGGTCAGACAGCTACTGGCCCAACTATCGCGGTGGACTCGCCTGGCGCTGGAACAGTTCAGCAACAGCAGATTTCAAAGCGTATTCATTGCCCAGTAAAGATCAGGTTATGAAG
>CAIZJW010000196.1 GCA_903933385.1 uncultured Silvanigrella sp.
AGTAGGATGCAGAAACTCAAAAACTTCATTAACGGTCAATTTACTGACCCAACGTCAAACGCCTGGCTTCACGTCGAAGATCCCGCAAGGGGTCAAAACTATGGCCAATGTCCGAACTCTGACGCTGCAGATATAGACAACGCCGTTCGGGCAGCTCGTGGGGCATTTCCGGCCTGGAAGGCACTCGATAACGAGAGACGCTCGATGCTGCTTTTGAGAGTGGCCGAACTTCTGGAAAAACGAATGGATGAGTTCGCCGAAGCAGAATCTAGGGACCAGGGAAAACCAATTACTCTTGCTAAAAGCATGGATATCTCCAGAGCTATCGCTAACTTCCGTTTCTTTGCCACGCGCCTCGCGCATCTCGAGGAAAAGGCATTTAAAAGCTCAGAACATGTTTTCCACTACACAGAGCGCTCGCCCATCGGGGTCATTGGCCTTATAACCCCCTGGAATCTTCCTCTTTACTTGTTGTCCTGGAAAATTGCCCCGGCCATTGCCTTCGGAAACACTGTTGTCTGTAAGCCTTCCGAGCTCACTCCTCTCACCGCATTCATGCTGTGTGACGTTTTGAATCAAGCGGGAATTCCACCCGGCGTTGTGAACATGGTTTTTGGCACAGGGCCAAAAGCGGGCCAAGCCCTGGTTGAACACAAACTCGTGAGGGCAATCTCGTTCACAGGTGGAACCAAAACCGGAGCACACCTTGCTGCGACAGCAGCTCCACAGTTTAAAAAGCTCAGCCTTGAGTTGGGTGGAAAAAATCCAAACATCATTTTTGATGATGCAGATCTGCAAACAGCAATTCAGGTCACTGTGCGTTCAAGTTTTCTTAATCAAGGTGAAATCTGCCTCTGCGGCTCAAGGATCTATGTGCATAAATCGATCTTCAATGAGTTCATTGAAGGTTTTGTAGAGCAAACGAAGAAATTTATTGTGGGCGATCCTTCACATTCAGAAACTCGCATGGGAGCGCTTGTCAGTGCATCTCATCTTGAAAAGGTAGAATCCTATGTGAAGATAGCCTTAGCCGATGGAGGGCGAGTTCTTCACGGTGGACGCAGGGCTCAACTTCAAGGGGAATGTTCGCAAGGGCACTTCTATGAACCGACAATACTTGTTGATGTCCCACACTCGAGCCGAGCGATACAAGAAGAAATTTTTGGCCCGGTGGTGACAGTGACCCCATTTGATTCGGAGTCCGAGGCCATCGAACTCGCAAATGAACCTGAATATGGACTGTCAGCTTCTCTCTGGACAGAGAATCTCTCGCGCGCGCATCGCGTGGCGCGGGCAGTTGATGCTGGAGTCGTTTGGGTCAATGGTTGGCTGTTGCGGGATCTGAGGGTCCCCTTTGGCGGCATGAAGGCATCAGGAGTCGGCCGTGAGGGAGGCGACTGGTCGCATGATTTTTACACAGAAACAAAAGACATCTGCATACAAATTCGAAACAATTCATCGAGAGCAACCATACCATGAATCAAAAGCCCGAACCTGAATCTATTTTTTCGAGCACAGCACCAGAGGCAGTCGGTCCTTATCCGCATGCAAAACGATTTGGCGATCTCATTTTTGTCTCAGGAATAGGACCTCGCGAACGCGGTAAAAAGGAAATTCCCGGAGTCACTCTTTCTGCTGATGGAACTGTTCTTGAATATGATATCGAAGTTCAAACGCGCTCGGTGATTGAAAATATCCGAACCATTCTTCAAGTTGCTGGATGTGATTTGAAAGACATCATTGATGCTCAGTGCTTTCTCACAGACATTAAAAAAGACTTTAAAAAATTCAACGCTGTTTACGCGGAATATTTCAACGCTGAAGCGGGTCCGAGCCGCACAACAATCGGTGTCACTGGACTTCCCACACCTATTGCGGTGGAAATTAAAGTCATAGCAAAAGCAAATTCATAAACTAAAAAGCCCCGGGATGAACCCAGGGCTTTTCGAACATTTCGCGAATATCGAGCGCAAAAACTCAGATCTTTGATTCGCGGTGAATGATGTGTTTCTTTGTGAACTTGCAGTATTTTTTAAGTTCAATTTTCTTCGTGGTTGTTTTTTTGTTCTTGTCAGTGACGTAGACGGAGCCCGTAGGTTTGCCTTTTTCGTCGATTCCAACAAGCTTGATAAGCTCGCGCATTGATCACTCCTTTATATCCGCAAAACACAGGGCCCCAGCACAAGCTGGCAAAGAGCCCCTTCATTGAAAGCTGCATGGTGATAATGAGAGAGATACAATCCGTCAAGCTTCATTTAGGTCCGAAGCCAGCTGCCCTTTCAGTTCCACGGTAGCTCTCGAGGGGCGACCACTGGCTTTCCTGTGAACCCAGCCGTAATACCTGAACATTTTCGGAGCCTGCCTGGGAAGAACTTGCTTTGAACAAGCCAACGCAATCACCACCACTGGCTCCTGTTTTACGCCCACTCGGGTGTGTGACCCAGCGACATCCTTGAGGTTCGTTAGCAACGCACGCTTCCTTGTTTGATCGAAACGCCCTGCAAGCGCTGCCAGCGACTTTTGAGCCTGATTCTCCCATAGGGCTACTCTCGGACAAGAGCTTTTCAAAAGGCACTGCCATTTCGCACGCCTGACGGTGTTCAGCTTTGACAATCAGCTTTTGCTTTCCATCTGAACTCACGACACGCAGAAAAGGGGGTAAAATTCCGGAAGGATATAGATTTTGCCCGATGTCGCAGGGAAAATATTGATCGCGCTCTTCATTCGATGGTTGAAAGGCTTCACCACACTGAACCGAATTACAGCGATAAATAACTCTAGACCGCTGAGGGTCTCGCGCAGCGGATTGAGGCAGTATTCGGAAACCGCCATTTTTTAAACCGGATGACGATGAAGTCGCAAGACTTTCAGCCTCAAGCTGGTTGTATTCTTTCTTGCAGGCCGTCAACGCTAAAGCCAAGCAGGACACAGCGAATGAAACTTTTTTTAACATGACATAAGAATTTTTTAAAAATCGATGACCGCTCATTCCGGTGACCTCAATGCATAAGCGAATGGCGTAAAATTATATGTCCCATATCCGAAAATATTCCGCTCATGAATAAAATCTTGATTGTCTATCACCCATCCAATTCCAGAGCGCTGATTCGACCAACCATAAAACATATATGTATGTGCAGGATAACCTGGATACCTGGCATCATCCTCTGTCAGAACCACATCTCCAGGCTGCAAATTGTTTGCAACTGTGATCTTTTTCCAGCCAAGTCTGTCTTGGAGAAATTGAGCAAACGGCTTCGTCACTAGCGAAACTGACTCACCGTTGATGTAACCCGAGACTGGAACTGCGGTTCCGGAACGTCGCAAAGCAGCACTCATAAATGCAACGCATCCGTTGCGGCGTCCTGACGGATAAAAGTTCAAGACGTCCTCGAAAACATCATCGTAGTTTGCGCGAACTCCGTAAAACGACAAAAGCTTCATATTTGCTGTGCCACTTTGACTCTGTTGGGGAAGAAAGCCCAAATTCCAACGCATAGATTCGCAAGTGCTGCCGCCACCGCGAGTTCGGCATGCATCAACTTCTCTCACCTTGAATGGACCAAAAACCTCATTACCCTCGACGCACCCCTGCCGACTTTCATCGAACTGTGAACCTTTCGGACAAACTTCCGCTGTGCGCAAACGGGCGGCAAAGTTCCTCGACCACCTTGAACTTTCGCACGATGATGAGCCTCCACCATATTTCTTGCACAACGAAATCATTGCACGTGTGAAAGGTCCAATGGCTTGAGATTCTGTAACGCAAAGTTTCTCATTCGCTGAATACCAACTTCCAGTCGGACAATAGATTGATTCCGAAGTTGCCTTTGATGAAACAGACTGTTCTGCTTTTGCTGAATTGCTGACGAGGACTGTCGCATTCTCATGAGCATCAATTGACTTGCTCTCAGCTCCCGACGTGGCAGCTTCTTCGACTTGAGCCTTCAACATCTGCTGACCATCACCACAGGACGAGAGAACGGACATTGAACAAACGAAGATAGCCAAAAGTCTACCCATACCGTCGACCTCCCACTTCTTGTAAAATAAAGCGTTTATTGCAGCAGTTATTCGCTTTTTTCGGAGTCTCCTGATCGCAATTTACGGAGGAATGGGCATATTCGAAGGGCTACGTCTCGAGCTTGACACTGCAAAAAAAACATTGAGAGTGATAAACAAGAAGAAAAAATCTCACATTCAGGAGAGTTCGAATGCGCAGTATTCAACAAAGAGTTGCTTTTGTTTTTATTTTGACGCCATCGATAGGCTTTGCAGTCCCAAATATCCCGTCGCCGAAAAGTGCAGTTGCAACGCGGAATTTTCACAGCCTTTCCGCTGAAGATATCAACGGAAAAGTGAATCTTTTCAGTGAATACAAAGGGCGAGTTGTGCTTGTCGTGAATACTGCATCTCAGTGCGGCTACACATCACAATACAAAGGACTCGAATCTATCTATCAGAAATATAAGGACAAAGGATTTGTTGTACTTGGCTTTCCATCAAATGATTTTGGAGGCCAGGAACCTGGAAGTAATGCGGAAGTGAAAAAGTTTTGTGAGTTCAAATTCAAGGTCACTTTTCCTTTGTTCGCCAAAGTCAACATCACTTCTATTCCGCGTTCACCTATCTATGAATTTCTCACTGCACAAAACCCGAATCCTGAGACTCGAAAAACTCCGCAATGGAATTTCTGGAAATTTCTCGTAAACAAAGACGGTGTGGTCGAAAAAGTTTTTTCAAGTGGAGTTGAACCTGAATCTACAGAAATAAAACAGGCCATTGAAAAGTCCCTCGTCGTCAATCGCTGATGGCAACAAGGGACCTCAAGAAGTTATGACGCATGGAAAAATGTTTTACATATTCGAGAGCATATTTTCCGGGCGGAGCAGATCTTCAAGCCTTTCACGGCTCATCAATTTATGCTCAAGCACGAGATCAAAAACACTGCGTCCGGTTTCGAGTGCTTCCTTTGCAATCTTAGTAGAATTTTCATAGCCAATGTGTGGATTCAAAGCAGTCACTAGGCCGATACTGTTCTCAACGTAGCGGCGACATACTTCTGGATTTGCGGTAATACCAGTCACACACAATCGGCTGAGAGTTTTAATTGCACGGGGAAGCATCTGCATTGACTGAAAGAGGTTAAAGACAATCACGGGCTCCATCACGTTGAGCTGCAACTGACCAGCCTCGGCAGCCAGTGTGATGGTCAGATCGTTGCCAATGACCTGAAACGCAACCTGATTCACAACTTCAGGAATCACCGGATTCACTTTACCAGGCATGATACTTGAACCTGGTTGCATCGGGGGCAGATTAATTTCGCCTAAACCACAGCGCGGTCCGCTCGAAAGCAAACGCAAATCATTACAGATCTTGCTCAGTTTGGTTGCGAGACGCTTTAAAATTCCCGAAAATAGAACAAAAGAACCTGTGTCAGGCGTTGCTTCAATGAGATTTGCTGAACTCACCAAATTGAAACCGGACATTTTATTGAGATGAGCCAATGCTTTCGCCCGATACTCCGGATGCGCGGTGATGCCCGTCCCAATAGCTGTGCCGCCCAAATTCACTTCAAGAAACAATCGCGCAGCATCCTGCAAGCGCATAATATCTTCTTCGAGGTTAATCCGGAATGCTTCAAACTCCTGTCCGAGGGTCATGGGAACTGCATCCTGCAACTGGGTGCGGCCCATTTTGACCACGGAGTTAAACTCCCTTGCCTTTTTGGCAAGGGCACTACAGAGCTCGGCAAGTGCATCGGTTAATGACGGCAATGCATGCAAAATTGCGACCCGAACCGCGGTTGGGTAGGCATCGTTTGTAGACTGGCCCAAATTCACGTGATTGTTGGGATGAATTTTTTTGTAGTCACCTTTTTCGAAACCAGCGAGCTCCAAAGCACGATTGGCTATCACTTCGTTGGCATTCATGTTTGTCGAAGTACCTGCTCCGCCCTGAATGACGTCAACCACAAATTGCTCATGCCAATGCCCTGCAATGATTTCGTCGCAGGCTTGGCAAACTGGTGCGCAAATTTCAGCAGGCAATAATCCCAGCTCACTGTTAGCAAGCGCTGCCGATTTTTTCACCTCTGCAAGCGCTCGTATCAGGGATGGAAAAGATCTTAGGGTCACACCGGTAATGTTGAAATTTTCACAAGCTCGGAGAGTTTGAACACCAAAATAGGCCTCCGCGGGTACCAGTCGATCACCGAGGAGATCATGCTCCGAACGAGACTTTCCAGAACTATAAACCGAAGACAACAAACCTCGATTCCCAGCGCCTTGGATGCGACTAAAAACATACGACGCGACGTTGTGCTGAATTTTTCCAGCAAGAATTGGATGTTCACCTTGCATTTTCACAAACGATTCGCGGCGCAGCAGCAAAAACTCAACGTCACTGAGCGCAGTGCATGTTGCCTGATGAAGAGTACCCTCCTTCATCAGGGAAGCCTCGCCCATAAATTGGCCGGGGCCATAGAGGGTGGTGTTTTCATCCCAATCAACATTTCCGGCGTGTGCCTGAAGCCCCACCCGACCAGAGACAACGATTCGCAAGCGATCCCGAACAGCGCCGGGAAGGTAGATAATTTCTCCCGTCTTGTTCGTCGATTTTTGCAGATATGATTTGAGCGATTTAATTTCAGCCGAGCTTAAACCGGAAAAAATTGAAAGACTGGCGAGTGGTGTATCGGACATGAATGAGTCTCCGCAGCGAAGACTCACATTCCTACACAGATTCCGCGGTTTGAACAAGCTTCATAAAGGCGCGCAAGGAAGCATCCAGTTCACTTGTCACTTCAGTGAATTGAAACCCAATTCGGAAAAAATTTTCACGCATTTGCAATTCATCGGAACTCGGAAGCAACTTTAATCGATTTGCAACAATGCGTTGAAAGTCATCGTAATTACCATGAACTACGGCTGCAGTGGTTTTCTTAGTCCAGCGCACTGACACATGAACCGCCAAAGGAGACGTGCTCGGAAGATAAAGGTTTGCTTTCAGTTCATCCTCATCGGCCCGAAACAGATCGGCAACCGCTCCGTAGCGCGTAAAGCATGCAACGCCGCCTAAACTCACATCATCGATACGCACTCGAGGAGCAGAAGA
>CAIZJW010000197.1 GCA_903933385.1 uncultured Silvanigrella sp.
AGACCAGAAAGCCATGGAGGCTGAGCAGAGAGCCTTGGAAGCAGACCAGAAAGCCATGGAAGCAGACCAGAAAGCCATGGAGGCTGACCAGAAAGCCATGGAGGCTGACCAGAAAGCCATGGAATCTCAGCGGACTTTTTCAATGGCCGTTCGCGCACTTGCCAACGCCGGCCAAACACCTGAAGCCATTGCCGCACTGCTGAATCTTTCGCCTGAGAGGGTCGTTGAAATTTTAGGCGCCCGTTAAGCTCCAGCGCCTCACTCGCAAGGCTTACACTTTCGAATTTTTTCCATTCCTTTCGTCTTTCTCGCGAAGAAAAAAACCCGAAATATATCCTTGCAGCAAAGCGTTTTTCGGAATTGAAATTTCTTTCCCCGCAACACAGCCGAGATCTCGTTGTAAAGATTGAGCCTGACGAAGGTCCTATCGGGATTAATGCAATGGTTTCGCTGCCACTGCTCTTAGGCGCTGATCTGCCTATCAGCTTGTCGCCTGGTTGCGCCTAGGTTGGGCAGCGAAGCACGAGTCGGGTTAGCTCTTTCTTGCAAATCGGCGTGGCAATAATGTCCAAATCCCTAGGCCCTCCGCAAAATCTCCAGTCATTTTTGGAATTGTGCTTCTATATTGGCACGCGCCCACCAATTGAGGTAAACCTCCCACCAATAATCCACAGATTCAGGAAGCCGCACTAATGACGCCCACTGTTGAACCTGATGAAGTTGTTTCCGGTCTCTCATCATCCGCGCATTCCGCATCAACACATACAGCTCCCGTTCAAGCAGAATATCACCGCTATTACGAAGCCGATGATCTCGATCTGCGCAAGGTGGCCTATCTGAAGCGCAATATCCTTCCGCTCCTGAACTCGCTTTCGCCGAGTTCACGTATTCTCGAAGTGGGCCCGGGCCGAGGTGCTCTGCTCTCACTCCTGCGTGCATCAGGATTCAAAAATCTCCAGGCTTTTGAAATTTGCACAGCGTTTGCTGAATCTCTTTCTTCCCAGGGTTATGCGGTTGCCTCAGGCCCCTGCGCAGTAGATTACCTGCGAACACTGCCCTCGCAGTCGATCGATGCTCTTGTGCTTATCGATGTTCTCGAGCATTTTCCGCTCGAAGAGGGCCTCGCATTCTTAAAAGAGAGCAGGCGCGTTATCGCCCCCCAGGGCCGCATTATTTTGCAAACACCCAACGCGAGCGGCCTGTTTGGTATCAACACATTTGTGGCCGACCCAACTCACGCCACGCCCTGGAACGAACTTCGCCTCGTTGCTGCCCTGCGTGGCTCGGGCTTCACAGCAGTCAACTGCATGCCCATGCAGCTTCCCGCATCACTCGGAAATTTGTTTCGCGAAGCGTTCAGAAATGTCGTCTTTTCCGGTATACGCTTCCTCACCCGCCTGTGTGGGGCTACACCCGTGAAGGTGCTCACACACAACTTGGTGTGCGAGGCGCGGCTTTAAATTTACAGCAATCCGTTCGTTTTTCTGAGGAGCAAAGTACAATTCCTGCCGATAGTCTTTTGAAAAATGGTTGTTGGAAATTATATCGTGAAATGGGAAGCCAGTGAGTGCATGGAGTTTTGGAAATATTGTGTTTGCGAAGCTCTTGAGAATGCGTTTTCTCGATAGCAAATTGATCGTGTGCATCTCCTTCCTTTTTCTCATGGTCGTTGCTTTTTGGAAACTCGGATCGCAGCCGCTCTATGATTGGGACGAAGCAAGACACGGCCAAAACGCACTCGA
>CAIZJW010000198.1 GCA_903933385.1 uncultured Silvanigrella sp.
AAGAAGCCGCTTCCAACCTTCAGGAATTTGTTTGCTCCACCACGCAAGCACGAGGAAGGTCATGAGCAAACCGAAAACATGGAATCCCGCATCTTCGCGCACTCCTAAGGTGAACACAAAAATAACCCATGCAAGCCCTTGAGCCCAGCGCGCTTCTTCAAGCCACAATGCAAAGCAGAGAAAAAGCCCACTCATCGCCATCGCTTCGGTGTGGGGGTAGATGAGAATTGAGAGAGCGAGCCCCGAGAAGGGCAAAAGCAGTGCGGCGAAGAATGTCCAGCGGCCGTGGCGCACCTTTGTATCCAGCTGCGAGCGCTCTATGAGCAACACCCCAGCCAAGGCCATTCCGACAAATATCAGCGCCTGCCACAAACCAAGCGCGACATGCGGCAGAATGCCAAACATCTTTGCAAAATACTGCATTGGCCAGAAGCTCGGCGACACATGGGTGGCCATGTATTGCCCCGGCCCCAAAACAGGAGGGTTGGTCATGACCAAATCAGCTTTTGCCAAGAGGTAAGCAAAATATCCGCTATCTAGGAAATAGGCACCCTGAAAGAGGAAGTGATAAATAATGGCGGTGAATGGCAAAAGAGCAGCGGGAAGAAGAATCGCCAAGAGTTTGAGAGGAGAAAAGAGTGGATTGTGCGTGTCCGTTGAATCGAACGGCATGCAGAGAGTCTCCGTAGTGGTCATAACTGGGTCGTGTGTGTTTATCACTGTGGTGAGCAAAAGTCTCATGGGTTGCACCACCGATCCCTTGCCGATATCTTTGCGCGATTCCACTTCCACCCGCGGCGGAGACTCCTGTGTTCAAAAAGCAGACCCTTTGGCATCCGGTGTTTGTGGTTTTGGGTTGGCTCGCGGCAACCCTCTGGTTGTTCAAGAGCATGGGCGAGTTGCGCTCCCTTGCTGACATCTTAAAGGCTTCAAATCATCTCGACGTGGGCTGGTATCAAAAAATCGCTCTGCACGGGTACACCCTTGAACCCGAGATCACCGATGGTCAGAGCACGGTTTTCTTCCCGCTCTTTCCGCTGCTCGCTGCGCCTTTTGTGCATTTATTAGCTCTTGATCCTCTACTTTCGTTGCATATTGTGCAGAAGCTTGCTCTCGTTCTCATGGCTTTTCTTGCTTATCGTTGGAGTGCGGCCGCAGGTTTGGCAGCCAAGGAAAGTTTAGTTTCACTGCTTGTGCATCCGGCGTGGGTCTTTCTGCTCATACCCTACAGCGAATCTGTTTATCTGTGTTGTTTGTTTGGGCTCCTGCTTGCGTGGCAGCAAAAGAGTGCGCTTGCATTTTTTGTGAGTGCATTTTTACTTGGTCTATGCAGGCCCACCGGGCTTTTTCTTATTCCTGCAGCAGGGCTCACACTCGGGTTTTGTGTTGTTCAGGCATATAAAAAATATCGCATGGAGGCCGTGGCAGCAGCGCAGGCGCACCAAGACCAAAGTCTCAATCTCCGCCAAAATCAGAACCAAACTCAAAATCTCAATCAAAATCAGAACCCGAGTCTGAACGCAGTTGTTGCAAAAATGTTCGCCGACTCCGCACTCAAAACCAATTTCGTACTTCTCGGCTCAGGTGTTGCTGGCGCGTTTGCCGCTCTGGGAACAGTGGCACTCATAATGCACCTCAGTGTGGGCGACTGGTATGCCTTCTACCGTTACCGTAGCCTTTGGAAAGAAGAACCCAGTTTCCGCTATTTCTTGTCCGCGTTGAATTTGGATTTTGGCTCCCAGACCCCACGTATTCTAGCAACCTGGGCGGCATTGTGGGGTTCAGTTCTGTTGCTACGTTCTGGGCGGATTTTTGAAGGAATGCTGTGCACTGTTTCTATTCTTTTGCCTGTGTACCAGGGAAAGATGGGCGACATCATTCGTTACACTCTAGGCGCGGCACCTGCATGGATGATGCTCTCCGAGCAGTTGAAAGAGAAAAGGTCTCTGCAACTCGCCTTCGTTGCTGCCTGCGCTGCCTATGGGGTGGTGCTGTGCTACCGCTGGTTGGCGCGCGATTGGGTGGGTTAAGCACTCCTTGTTTTTTTGCCGGAAGAAAAAAATCCGAAATTAATTGCTGCGGAAATCCGGCAGCCCGAATCGCACTCGCAACTGCAAATTTCGCTTTTTATTCGCGCCACGTTTTCCAGAACGCACGTGCCAATTTCAACTGGCGTTCATTTTCGCGTTCTCGAGCATGCGTTTGACTCGGTGAGCTGACGTCTGGGTGTTCCTGTTTGGGCCTCGCCAAAAGGGAAAGGCAACATACATCCGGCA
>CAIZJW010000199.1 GCA_903933385.1 uncultured Silvanigrella sp.
CTTGAAAAAGAGGCGCAGGGATTGCTCGCTGAAATGAATCAGTCCCGCTATCCGATGTTGAGCGTTTTGAAAGATTGGCTTGCCGACAAGCGTGAACGAACCAGGTTTGCGGGCTTTTCAGAAGCAATGGGGCCGAATGCGGCACGAGAAATTTGGAAAAGCTTTCCCAAAGAGGAACTCGAGGCATTGGGGAATGCACTTTACGAGCCACTTGCAAAAGCCCAGGCCTATAAGGTCGTATTGCAATTATACCGGCTTGCTGGTCGCGAAATTAGCCGCAAACCGGGTTACTTTAGCAATCTCGACATGACGTTCCTCATTTCAGCCACGGATGTTGAACTCAGCAACGCTCTTTCAGATTCAGGAACCATTGAGGCTGCAAGGCTCATGGTGCTGCTCACTCCGGAACGATGTGCACGTGTGATTCCAGGGCTGCGCAATCACGAAAGCGTAGAACTTTTGGAGGCCATGCGCGAAGCAACCAATATGAGCGAAGATGATGCCAAGGCAGCCCTTTTGGATGTCAAAGGTCGAATTAAGAGTGACAGAGGCGATTCTCGATTCGATGTCACAAATCATTTGATGTTGATGCTCGACGCGCCAAACGCGGAGTTCAGAACGGCAGTCACAAGAGTTCTGCGTGCCGATAAATCGCTGTCTGCTTCGGTGGGATCGAGGGTTGTCACAATTGAAGAGGTTTTGAAGCTTGACGACGAAACTCTCAGCGAACTGTTGGCTGAACTTGAGCCAGCAGATGTTGCAACATTGCTTGTTTCGTTGCCTGAGGAGCTGAATGAACGCATCAATCAGTTCTTTACGTCGGCCAAAATTCAGGCGGCTATTCGCCAGGAAGTTGATAAATTCAACCGTTCAAGAACTGCCCGGAAGAGAGCAGAATTTGAGGGGCAGAAAATTCAAGCCACTCTCATTCGGCAAGTAAAAGACATGCGCGAGCAAGGTCTTATTGATATGGCGGGTGAATCTGAAGATGAAGGTGAATCGGGTGGTGATGGCGATGGTGATGCTGGTACTGAAGCGGAGGCATCCTAACATGAACGACTTCGACTCTTTACAATCGAGGAGTCCATTATGACCTCAACCATTATCGGGTTCATACTGGCCTGGGCATTTGCCGCTTACATTATTCAACACTCAATCAAAGACCTCAAAGTTCTCAACGACGTGCCAGGGTTTCTCTTGATTGTGGGATGCACCGTTGCGATGGCTTATATGGCGAATACGGCCGAGGAGGCACAGCGAATTTGGAAAGCGATGTTTGCCGGTTTCAAAAAACGAATCGATCGTCGGCAGGATATCGTTACGGAAATTGTGACTGTTGCGAAGGTCACAAATGGCGATCCGCGTCTTCTGGAACAACAAATGAGCACTATTCAACAAGCATTTTTCAAAGAAGGTGTTGGGCTCATTCTCGATCGCTTTAAGCCAGATCAAATTGAATCCATCATGACAGATCGTATTGACAGCCATAAACAATATCTTGGGAAACAAACAAATGGCATGAAGGCCTTGGCAAAGTATCCACCTGCATTTGGAATCATTGCCTGTGTGGTTTCCCTCATTGCGGTGATGCAGAAGCTTGGCGGCGAGCTGAAGGCCGGCGACCTTGGCCCATCGATGGCCATTGGCCTTGTAGGTACGCTTATTGGGCTTCTGGCAGCGAACTTTGTGATCATGCCCCTCGGTGAGAACTCTGACGCGCGCGATAAGCTGGAGCTCAAAGAGAGGGAAATCATTTTGCAAGGGGTGCTTCTCCTTGCAAACAAGGAAACTCCCCTTTTCGTGCAGGAAAAACTCAACTCTTATTTGAAGGAAGAGAAACGCGTAGACGTCCTGGGTGTGGGCGGAGGTGGTAAGGCAGCGTAAGGAGAGCTAAGTGGCCGGCGGCAATTGGTTCGAAAACATGAGAGAGAATGCTTCACCCTCTGAAGGTGCAGCAGGGCGTGCTCATGAGAAAAAAAAGCCGCATGCTCACAGCCATGCAAAAAAACACGCGAGTGGAGACGACCACGGCGGTGGTGGTGGTGGTCACGAGAGCGACGACACTCTTTGGCTCTACTCCTTCAACGACATGCTTTTCAATCTCCTTCTCTTCTTTATCGTGATGTATTCCATTTCGCAGGTTGACGAAAAGAAATTTGCCGAAGTGCAGCAGGCTCTTCAGGGCGACAAGAAACCACAGCTTCTCAAAGAGGAAGAAGACAAAGATGGAGTTGTCATTGGGCCACGCAATGGCGCTCTCGATGCAAAGCAATTAGCTTCATCGGGTGGTGAGGCTGGCGGCGACAAAAGCGCAGAAATTGCTTCTGCCATCCGATTTATGCTCGAGCGCTCGCAGAAGGCCGAGGTCAAACTTGCCAAAGGGGCGGGGAAAGAAGCTGAAAAGAAGGAAGAGTCAACTAAAAAAAGCAAATACCTCTCAGGCTCGAATATTCCACTTCCCATGCAACTGGCTTTCACAGCCAAGGAATTCTTTATTCCCAAAACAGCCGACTTGAGCGTTGAAGGTAAAGAAAATATCACACAACTTGCAAAAGAAGTTTCAAGCCAGGAGGCACTCGGTCGAGTTGAAATTGAGGTTCACACTGAATTCACCGAGGCAATCATCAACAGTCCGAAAGCGGAAAGTACATTCGCTGATCTTAGGCTCTCGACAGCACGTGCTGGGGTGATCTTCGAATATTTTCTCAAATCGGGTATTCCCCATAAGAAGGTTGTGAGCGCTGGATATGCCGATGGTCGGCCCATGCTTTCACTCACCAACATGACACCCAAACAGCGCACTGAATTTGCCGAATCGAACGAGCGCATTGTCGTGACTCTCAAAAAGGAGAAAGCACAATGAAGCTTTCTCTCGATTTTTTGAGTGGATTTCAGAAATTAATCGCGGGTGGAGTGATTGCTCTTATCGTAGTTCTGTTTGTGATGAGCAGGCGGCAAGATGACAAATGGGAACGCCTCAAAAAAGGTCTCGCCGAATCGTTTGGTGAAGCTCCTGTGAGCCCAACGGATTCTCCAGTTTACGCAATTGATGTTGAGGGAGAGGCGCGTTACAAACGTCCGGCATGGCTCAATTGGTGGCCTTTAAAAACAGGCGTTGAGCTTCAGCCGGGTGATTTGGTTTATGTGGAAGATCTCTCAAAGGTTGTTTTATTCTTCATCGGGCAAGATTCCATTGTTACCTTGCCCGAAGGTAGCCTGTTTCATGTAGGCCTCACAGTTCCGCAAATGTCCAAATTGCGCACCTCGGGTGGCGTTTCGGCCGACGTCTCCGACAATGCAGAAAAAAAGGTTAAATCGCCGCTCAGCGAAGCACGCTTTTCAACGCGGGTGATTCAGAATCCCAGCATAAAAAAAGCTGGGGCACCCGACACCGATCCGGCCAATCGCCCTCCTGAAGTTGTGACAGAAGACGATCTTAAAATTGTTCGCAACACCCGAACCTTGAATGTGCGTTATCCAGGTCCGAATATCGAACTTCATGCGAGCAAATTTCCCACCTCAATTCCTGTGACCTTTGATGTCACCGAGAAAACTTCGAAGCTGTGGGGTTACCTTTGGAAAGGCAAAGAGCTTGAGCCGCAATGGTCGTCGGTGGCGGCCGCAGGTTTTCCCCGCGTGCCCATTGAAAAACCAGGTATGTACGTTTTTCAGGCAATGTCAGAAGATGAACTTTACGCATCACCTGCCGTCATGATCCGCGCGGTCAAACGGGGTGAGGGCGACTATTTACCGAAGCTAGAGAACTGGCTCGAAGGAGTGAGGGTGTTTCAATGACCGCTCAACTCCAGGAACCCAAAAACAAATTTACCAACAAGGCTCTTTATAAGGTCTTCGACTTTCTTGCCATTTGGGACAAAAGTAGCCTTAAAAGTCGATTGACGTTCACTCAAACGTTTATTCTCATTGTCAGTATTGCAGCCATTTTGATTGCTGGTGTGACTCTCTACCGCAACGATAAACTTTCTTATGTTTATGAAAACCATTATCTCAAAACGAGTGCTGTTGCGACTCGCCTCAAATTGTATTTTTCAAATTTGCCACATCAAGATATTATAACGGTAAAAGTTTCTGAAGAGAGTAAAACTGCTGCGCTGTATGGTTTGCCTCAGTTGCCAGCCGACGATCAAATCTTTATTGGTCGTCGCGGTGATAAGGTTTATGTTTTTGGCCGCGAAGGCGGTGAGAAGATTTGGCGCTCTGAGCTCGATCCAAGTGTTCAGCTCTTCGAGGGGATTGACGGAAAAAGCTACATTTCAAACTCGTTCGGTCAATTTCTGGCGTCCTACGATAAACGCGACGTCAACGCCGCAAATTTTACGTCCCGACCAGGCACCAAGAAATTCATCAAGAGTGGTTTGCGTGAGGGCTTTACTCGTTACACCGACGGGTCGAATGAGTGGATTATTTCATTCCGTGAGATTCCTGGCACCAACGTGATTGCCTTCGTCGAAACTTCGTTGGCGTCTTTGAATGCGCCAATACGGAAGTTTGCATCGGTTGCCATAGTCATGGCTCTGGTACTCGTTGGACTCGTGATTTTGGTTACAGATTTTCTTCTCCTAGGTTTGTTGAAACCCTTGCGTGAAATCGTGAACGCGATGTTCAAAATTTCAGCAGGCCACTATGACATTCAGTTCAATGTGAAATTCGATGAAGAACTTAATTTTGTGGCCCGCGGTTTGCAGCAGATGGCCAAGCGGCTGCAAATTCGTGAAGCCGAACTCAAGCAAATCAGTGCTAACCTTGAGTTTGTGATGAAGGTAACAAAAGAAATGTCGCTTGCGCCGAATCGTGATGCCTGCATGCAGGTGATGATAAAGAAAGTCCGCGAGCACGTGAAATTCAAACCTCTCATGGATGCTTCGGCGGTCATTTTCGAAATGGGTACCAATGTTCCCAAAGGTGTGATCGATTATGTCAGTATGGGCAATGTAGCGCCAGAGATAAAGATTTTAAGCCTAGAGGCTGCTGCCGTTGATATGGAGGAAATCACTTCTTCCGAATCCGTGAGCATGCTTGGAAATATGGTTATCATACGCGCCTATGCGGGCGAAGAACTGAAAATGATTCTTATGCTGGACGGCTTTCCCGAGGAAACTCTCAGCACAATTGAACGACACCTTATGACACTGCTCGCAGCTTCGCTGGGGCATGC
>CAIZJW010000200.1 GCA_903933385.1 uncultured Silvanigrella sp.
CCTGCCGGTGGAACGAGTGTGAGTTTATTTGCTGCATTGCTGCCGCCGCACAATGATTCAGTTGTGAGGCCTGTCCATTTGGCAACGAAATAAATTCCGTAGCCGTTGTAGCTCACATTATCTGCAGCAGAGGCAATGTTCTTGATGTTTTGAATATTGCTTTTGAAAACCATGTAAGGCTTTGCAAAGAAATAGTCTCCGTTGTCTTTGATGTTAGCAACGACGTTGATGAGTCCGCGAGCGGAGTCATCGGTTCTGGCAAGCTCCTTCATTTTAGAAAGATCGAGATTGAATGAGCCTGTGACGTCATCCGTTTTTTTGTTGGATGTGAACTCCTTGCCAGAGGCATCGGGACTTAACGTGCCCATGTCAACAGAGCCAGAGCCCTCTCCTGCAGGAATTCTCAGCAGCGATCCGCTGTCATCTTTGAGAGATAAAACTCCTCTAATTCCTTCGAGCCGATTCGCGGCGTTTGTGTCTACCGCGACTAAAAGTGTATCGCCGTATCCGGAATTCACAGCAGCCGTGAATTTTCCGTCTGCACCAACCGGATAGGTAGCAAGCACGGACTTATCGAAGCTGTAGATGTTCTCAATAACTTTGGCTGGCAACGCGTAAATTAGATTTGGCGCAGAAGCAGCGAGTTCGAGGTTCGATTGAATCGCAAGCTGGCCCGAAACTGCAAAAGTTTTCGCAGAGTCTTTGTCAGAGGATGATGATTTCTTTTTGCCGCATGAAGATGAGGCGATAACCACAGCAGCAAGAAGAGCGAATCCAACCACATTCGATTTTGGGAACAGCATTTAAAACCTCCAGATTTGCAACTCACGGATCAAGACTGAGTGAGTTCGAATTTTACAATGTAGAATTTCAGAATGGCGCTGCACTTATTCCTAGAGTCTTTGCCAATTTTATGTCAGGGCCAGAAATAGGTTAAGGATATTTAGATTTTGCAGTGGCTGTTTGCTGTTTGCGCATCTGTGCCAAGACAATATCTTAGCCAGTTTTTGACGCGTGGGTGGAGCGGATTGCAATCCGCCGTTGCCTGATAGGGCATGCTTCTGAGCGAATTTCCCAGTGCCAAGGAAACAGAAATAGATCTCCCCGATCCATTTCGGGGGAGATAAATAGTTCCAGCTGCAACATTTTGTCCCGGTTTTAGCCCGGGAATTTTTGAATGCACGGAAATATTATTTTTAAAGTGCTCTTCTTTGAATTCGATCGACGGAAAGTAATAGCTTCCATTGCTCGGCATTTGTCCTGAATAGAATGCTGGAGAGGCTTCGAGGGCAACTGAGCTGAAATAGAATGCATTTTCTCCAACAGTATCGCGTAACTCTCCAGCAAAACCGGTTATAAATATTTTGCCCGGTGCGAGTTCAGAATCGTTTTCGTCTTTAACTCTCCAGATCGCATCCAGAGCGCCGTTTCTACCGCATTCAAAAATGCGAGTGTGTTTGTAATGTGAATCATAAGCCGCCGGACGACCTATCGGACGAAAGTCGCGCACATAACTTGCAGGGGTGGCTTCTGGCGTTGGTGGTTGTGTTGTCAATTCTGTTGGTTTGTTCATAACCTCCAACAACTCAGAGGCTGCAGGTGATTTTTGATTCAAAGTATTTTCTGAGTTCAGTGGTTTGAGTTGTTGGGGAGGAAGAAAAAACTTTGCTCGAGAACCTCGATCCCCATCGAATTTATGTTGTCCATCTCTGCGCATGTAGGTTGTAAGCCGCGAGCGGACTTTGTCGCTGATGGCTTGGCAACTGAACTCATGAAAGAGTCCACCCTCTATTTTGAGATAGTAGCGAGTTGAATATTCGCCGCCGATGACAAATTTCGGAACAAGTAATTGCGCACCTGTGATATCGACCGGACGAACCCTCTGTTCATTGATTTTGATGAACGCCCAGCTTCCATCTTGTTCATCGTAGGGGAATTGAAGCGAGAAGCCTGCATAACTTCCTAGGGGAAAATTGATTGAGTTGTGAACGGGCGGAACTGTGTAGCGCGCCTCCTTCGCAGTTGTCAGACTTTGAAACTCAACAAGGGTGCCTTGGAGCGATCGCAATGAACCACTGAATCCCACGATAAATGGGACAATCGCATCTCCGTTTGATTTGCTGATCTGCCAAATAAAATTCAGCGTTCCAGTTGAGCGTCCTTCGGAATCAATGCATTTTGCGAATTCTGTCGCTTCGAATTGATCGGCAAATTCTTCAGGGCTCATCGAACGCATAGATCTGCGTTCGCCCCGTTCGGAGGTCGGTGTGCTTTGGCATCCATAAGTGAATGCCAGAAGAAAATGCATCAAAAACATCAAAGGCAAGCGTCTCATGGTCATCCTTCCATGGATGGCTGCGACAGTTGAGTCGTTTCACCGAGAGAATCTTACAGGTGACAGTGCCCTCAGAAAAGAGATGGCAAAACTGACGTATCCCATTGCTTTCTGCGAGGTGGGCGTTTGCTTGGAGCTGACTCCTGTTGGACGTGCGGACTTCCTGATTGAGCCACCTTTACGAGTTCAAATATAAGATCGAGAGCATCCCTTGGTGTTAGATCTGTTGGGTCGATATCCTGAATAAACGAGCGGAGCGGGTCGTGCTTCGCAGCGGCTGCGGCAGCTGCAGGAGCAGCAGGAGTGACTATTTTCTTAACGTCATCAGCCTCTGCTTTGCCAGCCAGTGCACCGATGTTTGGTTCTGTGGGCTTTTCTCTGTCGTGCGAGGAAAGACTTTGAAGAATGACTGCGGCACGATTGATGACGTTCTCCGGAACTCCTGCAAGACGGGCCACATGAATACCATAACTTTTTCCTGCAGCACCTGGCAGAAAGCGATATGTAAAGATAATTTGTTCGCCGGTCGAAGATGGTTGTTCAACAACCTCCATCCGCATTGGAAGCACTCTCGGTCGACTTTGAACCGCGTCAACGAGCTCATGATAGTGTGTTGAGAAAAGTGCTCGGGCACCAACTCGATCAGCAAGATCTTCCAAAATGGCCCAAGCCAAGCTCAGCCCGTCGAAAGTTGATGTACCCCGACCGATTTCGTCGAGCAAAAGTAAGCTCGCTGGAGTTGCAAAGCGAAGCATTTGTGCTGTTTCGAGCATCTCAACCATAAAGGTCGATTGATTGCGAAGTGCAAAATCACCTGAGCCGATGCGAGTAAAGACTTTATCGCACATGCCAAGCGTTGCGCTCCGCGCTGGAACGTAACAACCCATTTGAGCCAGCACGTGCACCAGTGCAACTTGACGCATGACCGTGCTTTTTCCCGCCATATTGGGGCCAGTCACGAGCAAAACTCGCCCACCTTGCAAACCATGACCAAAGCTACCTTGAGGAATAACTGACGTGTCACCCAAAACAATATCATTGGCCACAAACTTCGATTGTGTGGTGCGCAATCCGGCAAGTATCGGATGAACGCAGTGCTCAAGGGCAGTCACTCTTGCATCGACAATTTGTGGTTTGCACCAGCGGTGTTCCTTCGCGAGCTGCGCAAAGCAGCGCCAAACATCCATTTGCCCGATAAGACGCGAAACCGAGGTCAATGGCTCGGCAAAAGTAACAATCTCGACTCTGAGCTGCTCAAGGAGTTGACGCTCGATGGCCGTGCGATTCTCAGAAGCGGATAGAGCTTTTTCTTCTAGTTCCTTGAGCTCTGGGGTGATGAAACGCTCACCATTCACCAGAGTTTGTTTGCGTTCAAAATGCGAGGGTACTTGTGCAAGTTTCCCTTTCGAAATCTCGAAATAATATCCGAACGCTCGTGTGTATCCGATTTTTAGTGTCTGAATGCCAGAAACGCTTTTTTCATGCGCTTCAAGTGCTGAAATTCTGTTCTCAAAATTTGTCTCGAGATCACACAATTCATCGAGTTCGGCGTGGTAACCTGCGCGAAAAATTCTCCCACCTTTGCCAACAATCTGCGCTGGCTCACTCTCCATAGCATTGTTCAGATGGTTCGAGAGTGGCTCGAGAGAGTGAAGTACTTTTGTGAGTTCTTTGCTGCAATTTGTCCAACCCTGTGCGGATCCGGTCAGATTTTCAACGAGTGAATTTATGGTTGGAAGTTTGGCAAGAGATTGTCCGAGCCATGCAAGCCCTTTGGGATCGATACTGTTCTGGGCAGCTCGGCTGAGCATTCTATCGAAATCTGCAAGAGTTCTTAGTTCATTAAAAAGTTCGCGTTCGAACGTTGGATTATTGAGGGCTGTTTCAACACATTGCAGTGATTCTTCCACGAGTGTTCGCGATTTTTCCGGATAATTGAGCTTCTGGGCCAACATTCTGGCTCCGCATGCCGTAGCGCTCATATTCAAAAAGTGAAACAGGCTGCCTTTTCGTTCACCGGTTGTGGTGATGAAAAAATCGAGGTGACGCTTCGTGGAGTCATCTAGTACCAAATGTTTTGAAACGTCATAGAAATCGATGCTGGTGAGGTTTTTAACTACGCCTCTCTGAGTTTCTTTGAGATAATTGAGAATGCCTGCGACAGCTTGAATTGAGCAATCCACGGCATGTAGTCCGAAGGCGTTGAACTTTGGTAATGGAAAAAAATCTTCAAAAAGTCGGAGTGCATCAGATGCAGAGCGCAGCACCCAGCCTGGCAATTGAGAGATGCGCGGAATGAGTGTGAAATGGCTGCGCGCAAATTCTGTAAAACGTTCAGTTTGCGCGGCTGGTACTACTATTTCTCTCGGACCAAGCGTGGAAAGTTCTTGCTCAAGGTCGGCAAAGCTCAAGCGGCCGGTGTACCGAAAGACTCCGGTTGAAACATCAACAAAGGCAAGCGCCCATTGGCCACTCTGAGTGGGGACGGCACATGACAGCCAAGTTCCTGAGGGTGACGAAGAGTCGTCGTCATCACCTAAATCGCCAGGCACCGCAGGGGTAGCAATCCGAACGATGTCACGTTTCACAAGGCCTTTTGCAAGTTTCGGATCTTCGAGCTGATCGCAAACTGCGACCTTGAATCCCGCTGAAAGCGCTTTCTTGAGTGTAGCGCGATGATTAACAGCCGGAACTCCAGCCATTGGAACTGGATTTTCCGAATTTCGGTCGCGGGATGTGAGGGTGAGCTGGCACACCTCAGCAGCAATCACCGCGTCTGCGCCAAACAACTCGTAGAAATCACCCATTCGGAAGAACAACAGTCCATCAGGGACCGCGTCCTTGGCTTCTTTGAATTGGCGCATCATGGGTGTTTCCATTTGCACCAGTGAGATTCCTGAAGGGTGTTCGTGAGATAGTTTTTCGAATGCGGTTTTGAGATGTGGGGAAAGATCGAGGCCTTGGGCCTGCAGTGTGTGCAGGAGAGCAAGAGTCAGAGGATGTTGAGTCATGACGAAAAGCCCCAATCAAAACGGAAACTCATGGCAAAAAAAAACTCAGGACGGCGGTGAGCTGTCCTGAGTTAGACAAGGAGCATATTACTTACGCGAGATGCTCCGCAGATTTGATTGGAGAACTCGCTTACGGAGACGAACTGTCTTTGGCGTGATCTCGATCCATTCGTCTTCATCGATCCAGTCAATGGCTGTTTCGAGCGACATTTTAGCGATTGGCGAGAGCTTAGTGCTTTCGTCAGTACCGGCCGAGCGCATGTTTGTGAGTTTCTTTTCACGAACAACGTTCACATCGAGGTTATTGTCGCGATTATTTTCGCCAACAATCATTCCTTCATAAACTTCTTCGCCTTCGCGTACAAACAACCTGCCGCGATCTTCCAAGCCATGAAGAGCGTACTCCGTTGTTTTGCCGTTACGGTCGGCAATCAGAGCGCCATTTTGGCGAACAAGAAAGCCGGTTTTAACGGGCTCCCAACCTTCAAAATAGCTCGACATAATGCCTTCGCCTTTTGTGTCGGTGAGGAACGTACTGCGGTAGCCAAGCAGTCCACGAGTTGGCACTGAAAATTCAATACGAACGCGATTGCCACCAATGGTGTACATATTCGTCATTCGGCCTTTACGCAGCGATAGCTTCTCGGTCACCACTCCTACGGAGAAGTCTGGCACATCAACCACAACTCGTTCGATAGGGTCGTGTTCAACGCCATCGATCATTTTTGTGATGACCTTTGGACGAGCGAGCATGCACTCGCCACCATCACGGCGAAGATTTTCCATCACGATGGAAATCTGCAATTCACCGCGCGCCTTGAGGAAGAACACTTCAGGTGTTTCTGTTTCTTCAATGCGAAGTGCAACGTTATGCAATGCTTCTTTGGTTAGGATTTCAAAGAGCTTGCGGCTCGTGAGGGGTTTGCCTTCACGGCCTGCCATTGGAGAAGTGTTTACGGATACTTCTACGCTGACTGTTGGTGGATCGACTTGGATACGCTCAAGTGCTTCTTGTGTACCTGCATCACACAGCGTGTCACCAATGGTGAGCTCTGTGAGTCCTGTTGCAACAATTGCAATGTCACCAGCATCAATACGATCAACATCAACCTGCTCGAGTCCGCGGTAAGCGCGCAGCTTTACCACTTTGCAGGTTTGAGCTTTTCCGGTTTCACCAATCACAGCAATGTTTTGATTGGTTGTGATGCTTCCCCGCTCAATACGGCCAATGACAAGGCGTCCGAGATAGGGGTTGTAGGATAAGTTGTTAACCAACATTTGCAACGGACCATTTTCTTTGATGCGCGGAGGCTGCACATGCTCAAGAACGGTGTCGAAAAGGTCAGCCAGATTTTCTGTTTTGACGTCGAGCTTCTTGCTTGCCCATCCCTGACGGCCAGATGCGTAGAGCACTGGGAAGTCGAGGTGGTGGTCTTCAAATGAAAGCTCAAGGAAGAGATCGTGAATGGCTTCAACAACTTCTTCTACGCGTGCATCTGGGCGGTCGACTTTGTTGACGACAACAATCATTGAAAGGTGTCGTTGCAATGCTTTTTGAAGCACGAAGCG
>CAIZJW010000201.1 GCA_903933385.1 uncultured Silvanigrella sp.
CGTACAGGGTAATCTCTTTGAATCGTCCGCTCAGGTGCTCACCAACGCTGTCAATTGCGTTGGGATCATGGGTAAGGGAATCGCTTTGGCTATATAAATTACCTTGAAAATTGGCTAAATATATAATTTGAGGGAAAAAGATATAGCATATGGACTCACAGTTCGCCGGGCTTGGAAAGAAAGAACGTCAGCAGTTGGCTGCGCTTTTCGTTTTCTTAAACACTTGCCTCTTTAGCAACCCGCGAAGGAACTTGTTCAGGCTCTGTTGTCGCACCACATCGTTTTTTAACTTCCCCGTCACCCTCTGAGTATTTTCCATCTACCTCAAAGAAATAGCGGACACTTCCATTGGCGAGGTGTTCAGGATCTTGGCAGCTGTCGAATTTATAGCCATCTTCCCAACCTTGCTCAGATGCCTCCTGTTTGAGGATTTCCTGAACATGTTCATAAATTTTTTCAGGACTTGACCGGAATTCGTCCAGTACTGTGAAAGAGTAAAGCTTCATGTTATTCCGTTCCTCCGTTCAGCAATGAAACATAGCATCTTTGATGCCAAATCTGCCGCGGGCAATTCAATGAAAAGTCCATACTCAATTACACACAGTGAGGCAATACGACGGTTACGAGCAGATCTTTCGCCATTCCTTGTGCATCTGACGCGGTCCGGAACAGTGAAGCTGTGGGCAGATATTATTGGACAATCTAAAGACGAATTCCTGGAAATTGATGCAGAGGAAAGCCTTAAAAGGATCATCAGGTCTTCTAGGATTGAAGCGAAAAGCCCATTTGGATATTTCAATTTTAAAATTCCATATCGCAAAATGAATGGAAACTTAATTAATGCGAGTTCACGTGTTCAGCGTTCGTGGCTGCGCTCGGTTTGTTTCACTGAAGCGCCAGTGGATACGATTGGTTTTCAGTGTCAATTTCACCCAGCTCGAAAATGCCAGTTTGAACGATTTGGGTTGGCATTTTTTGAATCGCCTGTTCGCCGAGCTGGGGGCAATCCGATCTTTTACGTTGATTCTCAAAATGCGGAACTGCGTTCTTCCCTTGATGTTATCCCCGCTTCAATTGTTTGCGAAGGTTTTGCTCCAATGATGCCGTTTTTTGAGTGTTTTGGTAAACCGATATTTTCGGGCGGCGGCAATGTTAAGGAGATTGATTTTCGATGGGAGCGCGAATGGCGTATCGTTGGGGACTTTGAATTTTCTAAGTTAGACGTCGCATTTGGGCTTTGCCCGGAAGAGCACATTTCTGGGTTCGAATCTCTGGTGAGTCGAAATTTTCTCTTTGTAGATCCGTTTTGGTCCAAAGAGCGATTGGTAGAAAAACTGTCTCAGGATGAACGGCTCAAAAAACTGCTGGGGTAGTGTTGGGCTCGATAAATTGACTCCAGCGAAATTCACTGTCGGCCTTAAATCAACTTCATCAAATACTTCCCATACTGCGAATTCTTCATCCCCCGCGCAGTTTCTTCCACCTTCTCTGCGCTAATCCACCCTTTGTGAAATGCGATTTCCTCGGGGCAACAGATCTTCAGGCCTTGGCGGTTTTCCACTGTTTCAATGAAGGTTGAGGCTTGGAGCAGGGAATCAAATGTGCCCATATCAAGCCACGCAATACCGCGGCCAAGCACTTCCACCTGCAGGCGTTCGCGCTTTAGGTACTCTTTGTTCACATCGGTGATTTCGAGTTC
>CAIZJW010000202.1 GCA_903933385.1 uncultured Silvanigrella sp.
GCAATTTCCTTGATTTTCTCTTTGCTCAAAACCACACCGGCTCCATTTTGTTATCTCGATGAAGTCGATGCACCGCTCGATGAAGCCAACGTGGGACGCTTCAACTCGGTCTTGGAAGCACTCTCAGACGAATTCCAGTTTGTTGTAATCACGCACAACCGCCGGACCATGGAAATTCTGGATACCATCTATGGAATTTCAATGGCTGAACCGGGTGTGTCCCGGCTTGTGGCTGTCGACCTCTCTGATGTCCCTGAGCATTTACGCAAGAAGAAACAGGCCCAACCGTCTGCGCGCTCAGGTGCATCCGTACAGCCCGTGCCCGAGGCTGTGACATAAAAGGTCACATCTTTGTCACAAATCAGACACGCATCCTTGCAATTGTCACAAATCTGTCCGATACCTGTCACAAGGGAGAGAACAGACTCATGAACTCAATTCAAGGTCAGGAACTGAACAGGGAAAAGGCTCTCAAACTAGCACTGACATTGGGCTGGTTGGGTGGACATAGGTTCTATACCGGGCAAACGGTATCAGCAGTGGCCTACCTTATGTTCTTCTGGACCCTCATCCCGGGTTTTCTGAGCCTCGTTGATGCGGCATTTTTGGCCCATATGAGTGACGATGATTTCGCCGATGAGTTTTGCAGCCTACCAGACTGCGCTATGAGCTCAGCCAAAAACGCAGCGAGCCCCAAAGAAAGCTCTCTTGGTTTGACAGCCTGAGCTAGCTCAATCACACTTCCTGAATGACTTCGCCAAGCACCGCTGCTCCAATCTCCGATGACAAACCGATGCGCGCACTTCTTATGATGGTTGGTGCGCATTTTTGTTTTTCCTTGATGATTTTTTTAATCAAGTCGGCACAAAAGCTTGAAATTAAAACGGCCGTATCACGCGGACTGCCTGCTGCCAGCTCTTTTGGAACATGGGAAAGTGTTCTTTTCCGCTGCCTGCCAATGACCGCCATCTGTTTGGTTATTCTTTTGAGACGCACAGCTGCTCGGCAAAAGCATCCTCAACTCTCACGCCGAGATGTGAACTGGCTCCTCACCCGTGGAATAGTGGGAGCAATAAGCATGGCTTGTTTTTTCCACGGCACCCTCACTATTCCGCTCGCTCTGTCTTCGCTCTTTGCAAATTCAAGCGTTTTTTTGATTGGACTGCTCGGTCATGTTTTTCTCAACGAACGTCTCACGCGTACGCGGGTTCTTTTCGCATTGGGAGGACTCTTCGGAGTAACACTTGTTCTTGGCACGGGTTTCATGCCTAGTTCAGAGGCAAGTGCTGCCTCCACTGACTATTTCATTTCTTTTCTCTCCGGCGTACTTTCAGCCTTGGCCTATTTTAGCGTTCGAAAAATGAAGTCGGTTCCGGGCAACACAATTATTCTCAGTCTTTCCGCTTCGGGTGTCCTGTTGGCTCTCCTGTCTTCGCTCTTCATCGCCCCCTTGAGAGTTCCAGATGAGCCAGCTGTTGTGGCTTTGCTTTGCCTGTCGAGTCTGCCAGCCATAGCCGCCCAATATCTCATGACTTGGTCGTTCCAATCCGGAGAGGCTGGTTTTGTCGCACTTGGACAATATTCGGGGCCAGTATTTGCAGCTCTTCTTGGAATTGTGGCATTTGGGGAGATGCTCTCATCATGGCAATGGTTGGGGGCTTGTATTGCAATACTCTTCGGAGTGATGATGCCGCTGGTTGATGAACGAACATTGCAAGCCCGAATCATGAGTCGCCCTCGCAGGGCTGTTCAAGTTTTAAAAGAAAGGATGCGCGCACCATGAACCCGCTGGTTCTCCCACTTAACATTGGCAAAGACGATAGTTTCCGGATGAGTTGGAAAAATCGTCTTTATAAAGCCAGAGCCGCGCTTGTTCTGCCGCACAAATTAAAAACGAATGCGGATGTCGATGAGGTTTTGGCGTCTGCCCAGCTGGTTGTGAAACTGACTGAGTTTGCGGGAGCATTGCGTGAAAAAATGCTTGCCACTCTTGCGTCCCAGAACCAGAATCCTCAACCAACGCAAACGGAAGTTTACGGACTCGTCGTGCGGGTCAACATCAATACCGGACGCAGCGTTGAAATAGAAGATCTTCGACGTACGAAATCAGAAAACGGCGCAGAGCACGTCGACTTCATGAGTCACTCCGCCGAAGTGATAAACCTCAACGAAGCCGAGAAAGCTATTTTGGAAACGGCAATCAACTCCGCTCTCACGGCACCTGTTCTTGAGGCCTTGCGCCAGCCATTTGTGTCATTTCATCCAAATCTCTCCGAAAGTTGGAAAGAACAACAACTCAAAAGCATACAACCAGACAAGCTTGTTCCTTTCCAAATGCTTTTTCCAAGTGCGCAACCTATTGAACGGTTCGTGGAGGGAGAGCGCTTTATTATAGACGATCTCTACTGCACCAACCCCACCTGTAGCTGCACCGACGTCACCTGCGTCGTGCTCAAGCTCGACAAAAGCAGTGGACAAGAAGTGGCCTGGGGTGGATTCAAATGGGATGTTAAATCAGAAAAATTCAAGGTCCTTCCCCAATTTTCATCGAAGTTCAATGCCTCTGAATGGTTTAAGCATTTTGACCTCAATTCCGGTATCGACCTAAAAACCCTGCTCACTTCCAGACAATCTTTCATGAGAACAGAATTCATAAACGCTCGTAAGTCAGCACGTAGCTAAATTATTTAACATTCTGTTTTTATGAGATATTTAAGAGAATTTGACAATTCTCTTTCACCGCACTATCGGCTTTGTGCAATTTTAGCTTGCACAAAGAAATGTTATGCGCTTTAGACACTCTGCGCTAGGTTGGCCGCTCATCGCGGATCACCTGCGACCTAGAGGAGGGTTTAAAGTGAAAAAATGCACTGCATCTTTGATCTCGAGTTTGTCCATCTTGGCTTTGGGTAGTTTAATTGCCTGTGGCAAGGAAACTTCCTCCGACCTGCAATCAACACGGGAATCAGGAACCACTGAAAAAGTTGGTCTACTCTTTGCATCGCACGGAGACATCAACGACCCCGATACTCAACTTGAAGATTACATCAAAGTCTCATTCCAAAAGAACGTTGGAATTCCGCTGCCCATGTGGACTCGCAAACTGGTTGAAGATCCAGCCTACCGACTTTCAGTTGGAACCGTGCGCAAGCAGTACGACAAGATTGGTGCAACGCGTTACTACGAAAATTCACTCGCACAAATCGATGCTGTCTCCAAAGAACTCGATGTTCTTATTCCGGGTGCAAAGGCATACGTCGGTTTCAATTTCACAACCCCCTTCATTGACGATACCCTCGAGCAAATGCGCAAAGACGGCGTGACGAAGATTGTCGTTATGAACAAGGGCGCACAATTTTCTTACGCTTCCAGCGGCGAGAATATGGAAGATGTGCTCAAGTGGCTAAAGAAAAATCCCTCATATGACGCAGAGGTCATTGGCCTCGCGCACTATGGTCAAGACCCTCGCTTCATCAGTGTGATGGCAAAGTCGCTCAAGGAAGACATCGAGAAAGCATTTCCAGGCAAAAGCCCCTCCGAAGTGTGTGTTCTCGCGGGCAGCCATGGCCTGCCGCAATGGCTCATTAACGTCGGTGACTCAGCCGTCACTCAAATGAAGGGCAGCATTGTCGAATTGCGCAAAGCGATGCCGAATTACTACATTTACCACGGCTTTTTGAATGATGACTTCTTTCCTGGAGCGAAATGGGTTTCTCCAAAGGCAATCGACTTAGCTCCAAAGCTGGCAACTGATGGCTGCAAGAATGTTGCGATGGATGGCCGGCTTTCCTTCACAACACACCACAGAGCAACACAGTATGACTTAAACGTCGAAGTGAAAGACTTGCTTGCATCGAAAGGTGTGAATTCAGTTTTGTTGCCTAACTTCGACACCAATGTTGATCACGCCAAGCTCATTGCGCAACTCACAAAAGAGACAGTTGAGTACAAGGGGACGAGCATTCAGTTGAAACGCAAAGGAAGCAAAGCCCTCGACGTGAACTCAATTGGCAAACCTGGAATGATGCTCTTCGGAGTCACGCACCAAGACGATTCATTGGCTGCAGGCTGGAGCGCAGAAGCTAAAAGATAAAAATATCTTCGCGCAAAACTAATTTATCGCCGACAGTTCATCGAAAATATGAACTGTCGGCGATAAACTTTTCTACCCCTGC
>CAIZJW010000203.1 GCA_903933385.1 uncultured Silvanigrella sp.
ATTCCTGCATAGTGTATCGCGGGAAATCTCTTGCGGCTGAAGGCTTTAAAATCTTTCTCTGTGAGTGCGCGCGAAATTTGAATCGCTCTATCACCACGAAAGTTAAAGAGAACAAAGCTGTCGCCATCCAAAACTGCGCCTGTGGGCTTTCCATCGTGGGCAATGACAAATGGTGGAAGATTCTGGTCACTTTTCAAGCCTTCGGTTCGAAATGTTTGCAAAGCCTCTTCAAGCGAAGCAAACATCCTCGCATCACCCAAGACGTGAGCATTGTATCCGCGTTCCACAATCGACCAATCGCTCTCATAGCGGTCCATGGTCACAAACATGCGACCACCTCCACTCGCAACGCGGCAGTCAAACACATTGTCATTTACGGTACTGATGAAATCAGAAAGCATTTTTGCATAAATCTCGGCAGAATCGGGTCGAACGTCGCGACCATCGAGAAGCAAATGCAATCGCACTTTACAAACGCCATCTTTTTTTGCGGCGCGAATAAGTGCAAACAAATGATCAATATGACTGTGAACATTTCCGTCTGAAAAAAGGCCACAGAGGTGAAGAGCATTTGCTCCTGCGCGCAGCTCTTGCCTCGCAACAACCTTCTTCCATCCCTCTCCCTGAAAAAGACGCCCACTTTCGATTGCCTGATTCACCAATTTTGCACCTTGTGCAAAAACACGCCCAGCGCCCAAGGCGTTGTGTCCCACTTCACTGTTACCCATGTCATCTTCTGAAGGCAGCCCGACACTCGGGCCGTGGGCGAGAAGAGTTCGACTCAAAGCGGTCTGCATAAGGCTCGAGAGATGAGGCGTGTAGGCTGCAGCAACTGCATTTCCGCCTACAAATGCTGCTGAAGGCAGGACGCCGGCCTGATGACCGAGCTGCAGGGTCAAATGATCCTGCGTGTCTTTCCAGCCGACACCGTCGAGAACCACGACCAAAACTTTGTGATCGGCTCGGGTGTTCGCTATAGAATTAAGAAGGTCGGGTGTTTTACTCGCAGCCATTTTGTTTTCTCTCTTAAAGTCGGGACTCAAATGCTCAAGAACGGTGATACTCTGACATTGCCGAATTTGCCACGCAAACTCCCCGGGCATCTTGCGGCCGTGCTGTGTCTTTGCGCACTTTTAATGAATTTACTTGCGCCCAGCCAACCAGCACTCGCGCTCAATGACCCCTTTTCAGCACCACTTAAATCGCTCAACAAGATTGATCCGGCAAACGTGGTTCAGTTTCGACTTGTCGAACTGACAACAACGGCAAGCGGAGGCTCAGCGGTTGTTGAACTCGATACCCGTGGTGGTTTTAAAGTCTACGAGAAAGGCTTGCGCTTCGAATACAAAAGCAATGCCACTCTGAACACACCAATTGCACTTCAAGCGACCTCGGAGCCTGCTGCAAAGGTTATTCAAGACCCCTTCTATAACGAGCCCCGAGGCGTGTATGAAAAAGGTGCTCGTTTCACTGCACGTGCTGACGTACCTTTGGAGGAAACCGGTGTTGTCAGAATCAGGTTCGAGGCATGTTCAGTCAACACATGTTTGCTCCCCGCTTATTTCATTATCAGGGCGCGAAAAGGTGAAGCCTCCCAACCAGAACCACGCGCAAGCGGGCTCGCATTCCCAGCAGCGTTGAGTCCGGCCTCTGCCCCTGTTGAAATTCCATCAACAATGCCGAGCATCAGCAGTCAGCCAAAATTGCAGCCGGTCGCTCCTGTTTCATCGAGCTCAGACGTGTCGATCTCAGACACCGTCACAGCGCAGGTTCAACGCGCGCTCAGCGCTGGAAGTTGGATTCTCTTTCCTGCACTTTTTCTTGCCGGCTTGCTCATGAATCTAACACCGTGTGTCTATCCGATGATTCCCATCACTTTGAATGTACTTGCACACGCAAGCAAACATGACGAAAAAGACGACGCACCCCATCCCTTTGTCCCAGCGTTGATTTACGTTGGTGGAATTGTGCTTGCGTATGCTGGAATGGGTGTTGTTGCCGGTATGACGGGCTCGCTCTTCGGGGGGCTACTGCAAAGCAAAGTTTTTAACTTATCTTTAGCCGTTTTAATGTTCGCGCTCGGCTTATCCATGCTCGGAGTCATTGATCTTTCACGGATTCAAAACCTTGGGAATAAAATCCCACTCTCAAAACAATCGCCGCGGCTGGCTGTCCTCACAATGGGTGCGGTCTCAGGACTGGTGGCGGCTCCCTGCACCGGACCAGTCTTGAGCCTACTTCTCGTTCTCGTTGGACAAACAAAAGATCCCGTCTACGGATTTACCCTCATGAGCGTCTTTGCCGCCGGATTCGGGGCTCCCTATTTGGTTCTCGGTATGCTGTCGCAACAGTTTAAAAGGCTTCCGCGTGCTGGCCGTCTCATGAATCTGGTGAAGAATTTATTCGCAGCACTCATGTTCGCTCTTTCGCTCTACTATTTGAAACCTTTGCTGAGCCAAATTTCTCTCTTCGCTCTTTTTTACGCACAACCCACTCTCACAGGCGTGATCACCATTTCCATTCTTACCTTGGTGTTCATGTATTGGCAGAACCGTTCCTCGAACCATCCAATCACGGTGTTGGGCGTTCAAGTTGGCCTCACTCTTCTGTCACTTTGGCTGACACTCGCAGCAATCAAAGGATTCGTTCCCATGGTTGCCCCTTCTTGGCCTTCGCTCAACCGCATCGGCGACCCAATTGAACTACCCAATCCCGACGCGGTTAAGTCTGATGGAGTGCAGTGGTACAAAGATTGGAATAAAGCTGTGCAAGCTGCACAGCTCGAGAAAAAAGGCCTGCTTGTCGATGCTTGGGCACAATGGTGTGCGGCGTGCCTGAAGATGGACGCGGAAGTGTGGAATGAGTCTGGAGTCGAAGCTCTCCTCAACCAGCACTTTATCGCGTTGAAGGTCGACTTTACGGAGTCGAACCCTGCTTCAGAGGATCTCGCCAAAAGGTGGGATCTCTCCGGGTTACCGGCCGTTGGGATTTATCCTGCAGGCTCGGATTTTAAAAGTCAGCCTCCCATACTTTTCAGAGAGGCTGTCACAGTGAGTCAGTTTCACCAGGCCGTGCAAAAACTCTTCAATGGCGACTTCACCACACAAGAGCGCTCACTGAACAAGTAACTCACTCCGCAGGAGAGAAATTCATCCTGCGGAATTCAATCACATATGAGCAGCAGCTGGCATGTAATCGTGCTGGTCGCGTGACATGCCCGATCCATCGCGAGCAGTAGCAACGTAGCGATTTACAATGTTGAGTGTGTAAACCAGAAGAGTTGCCTTGAAATTACGCCAGTTGGAATCATCAAGACACATAAGAAGCTCATCATCAAAGTACATATCGGTATGGGTCAGCAAAGCTTCAATTGCAGCAAATACTTGCTCGAAGTTGCCAGCAGTTGCGAGATCATTCAGATCTTCCTTGCTACGGATGGCATTAGCCAAGCGAGCTGCGTTTGTTCTAATCAATTGAACTGTTGAACTATTGAGAATCATGAGGGCCCCCACAAAACAAGTGACACTGGCGGACATAAACTGTTTGATGAGTGTAGGGCTCAACAGATCACCCGGGCAAGGATTCTGCCCTGTCAATTCTCCAACGAGCGCTCCGACTAAACACAAAGAGCGCAACACCAAAAAGAATCGCAGCTACGAGGCCACCAAGAACCACAAGCGGAAGTCTGTTGGGCGCCATTCCGATAATTTCAAAATCTAGGTAGGCCTGTTTCTCGTTCGACTTGCGCGAAACAATCTGAACTTTTCGCGGCGGCAAACTAGGATTCATTGCTACTTCACGGTTCTGAAGATTCAACCCTTCCCTCACTTCAGAGATTCTCGGTGGCCAAATATTCCATTGATCGGTCATTGATCCCAAAAGAGCACGCAAAACGCCAGTCGACTCAAAAAGAACCAGAATTTGTTCACCAGGATGATCGGGAAGTTTCTTGTTTTGCCAGCGCGTCCGTCCTGTGAATCCATCGAGTTTGAACTCGTTGCTCACTTCAACAACCAACCCCTGTGTTCCGGCTGGAATTTGAAGAGTAGGAATACCATTCCAATTCACAACTGTGATGCTCTTGCTCAGGGTTTCCGGACGCACTGCAGTCAATTGCCAATCATAGATTTTTTCTGGCAAAGGAAGCACAACATTCAATCCACCTGAAAGTGTAGATGGCACAGAAAATGAAGTCAGATGATGAGCAGCCGCATGACCTTGCGCAGGAGAAACCATGTACCTATTTGATTGAGGTACATAATATCCAGGCTCAATCATAACCAGCGGTGGCGGAGTCGATTGAACGCTCTCAGTGCGATTCGGAGCTGCTGCAGACTCAGGTGTATTTTGAGCCAACGCAAAGCTCGATTTCAAAGCCGCAAAACTTCCCAGAAAGATGGCTGCGATCAAAACCAAAACACCCAGAGAGACAGTGCCCGATTCATTTTTTGCCACCGAAGTGCCTGATGCTTTGGGCAGATAGGGAAGCTCGGCCCGCTGAAGGCGAAGACTCAACGAAACCAGAGCCTGAAAGCATTCCGTGTCATTTAGATTTGATATCCGTTCATCAGATGAAGTTCCTTTCACAAGCCGCGCAAACAATTGATCGCGGAGTTGCAAAAGCTGGCGTAGCTCAGATTCATCAGAAAAACCTTTATAACTCGCCGAAAAGAAATCCATATTCTCGGCGGAAAACAAGGGAGTTGTGACTAACCAGACAACAAAAACGGACAACGCAATTGCTGCAGCAAGAACCAGAATCATGACTGTCCTCCGGAATGCCGAGCTGCCTCAATGAGGGCACGTAACTCAATCTCAATGGCTGTTCTTTCTTCATCTTCACGTTTACGCGAAGAGCGAATTGCAAAGATCAGCCACGCTGGACCAACAACGAGACCCACTGAAGGAATCAGCCAAATCGCTTTTCCAAAAGTGTTACTTGTATCAGGCTGCCTCAAAATCCATTCGCCATAGCGGTCGCGGAAAAATTTAAGAATCTCATCCTTGCTCTTACCGTCATTCACCTGCCTCTCAATTTCTTTACGCATCGCTGTGCTTTGGGCAGTTTCGCTTTCAAGGATGCTCACACCCTGGCAGGTTGGACAACGCAACTCGTTACCAATATCAAGAAGCTCCTGCGAATATTGCATTCTCGCTTTGTTGGTTTCTTCTGCAGCCATGGCTGTTCCTGAAAAACCAAATGCAACGAGCAAAACAGCACCGGTGACAATCGCCACCGATTGGGCTTTCTGTGATAAACGGACCGGAGCAAGTGACTCAGCAAGTAAATCGAACTCACCAGTCGCTGATTCCAAAACCAGACCATTCGATGAAACGTCTAAGCTTCTTCTCTTGATGCGATGACTTAGACCTATCAATGCACCAAGCACCATAATTACAAGGCTAGTCCACACGAATTTGACCGTGGGATTGATATGCATCTTGAGCGATATCTGGTTTGTATTTGAGTCGAAATGCGCAAGAACAAGATAAAGATCGTTCCAGAAAGTGGAGTGAATACCAATTTCATTCAACCATTCATCCTTGTTAGTGTACTTGCTGCGAGTGGGTAGGACCTCAGTCACTTCACCCCGTGAATCTTTTGCTTCAATGACAGCGGCGGCATAGGTCGCATTATATTCCTTCGCGTAACGCATCCCGCGATTCGTTAGAGTGTATCCATAAAATTCTGTTGATTCATTGTGCTTGATAACTGCCTCGGCGTGGATTCCCCGATATCCGCCAAGAAATCCTGCAATCGCAACCAAAAATCCAAGATGGACGATCCATGAACCAAGATAGGGGCGATTGAATTTCCAGAGAAGTTGACCATTCCAACGCAGCGCTCGGAGCTTGAAAACAAGATCCATCACCATCACAAATGCTGTCCATAGAACAAGCATGAACCCAATCGCAGAGCGAACATCAAAGCCTTTGTGCCAAGTGAGCACCGCAGTTAAAATCAGCGCCCAAAGTGCGGGAAATAATAACCCAGTGACAGGATCTTCAATCTTCCCGCTCCGCCAACGCATCAAATTGCCAACCCCAAGGAGCGCAACCAACCCGACACCAATCCAAGGCGCAAAGGCATTGAAGAAGGGTTGCTGGATGGAAATTTTCACGCCGCGAACTGCTTCTACAATCAAAGGAAGTAATGTTCCGATGCAAACTAAGGCAAGCAGGAAAAGCAGAAAGAAATTCGTAAACAGCAGAGCACTTTCTTTTGAAACCGTCCAGGTTTGTGCTTGCGCGGCGCCTTGAAGAAGATGGCCACGCGTTGCAACCAAAACCAAAAGGATTGCTGCCCACAATACGATATAAGTTAAATAAGCTGGCCCAATATTACTTTCAGCAAAGGAGTGCACACTACTGATAACACCGGAACGAGTAATGAAGGTTCCGAGGAAGGTTAATATGAATGCTAGCCCAGCAAGCACACAGGCAAGACGAGGAAGACGATTGGTTTTGTCGAGAATCAATAATGTGTGAAGAAGCGAAGTGGAAGCCAACCACGGCATGAAGGAACTGTTTTCCACGGGATCCCAGGCCCAATAACCAGCCCATCCCAACTCAACATACGCCCACTTTCCACCGAGAAAAATTCCAACAGAAAGAACTGCCCAGCCTGCAAGTGTCCAGCGTCGAACACTCACGAGCCAATCGGAGGTAAATGAACCTCGCAAGAGCGCCGCGACGGCGTACCCGAAAGGCACAATCAACGAGCAATATCCGGCAAAGAGGCTCGGGGGGTGGGCTGCCATATAAGGATTCTGCAAAAGCGCATTCATTCCCTGGCCAAATTCTTGAACCGGAAAAAGGCGAGTTAATGGTGCCGACGCCCAAACAAGAAGGAGCGTCATGAAAGTGAGACAGAATCCGTAACAAACTAAAAGTCCTGGAAGCAGGGGTTCATTCTTTTCACGCAGGGTGAGCAACGAAAGGCTCACCACAATGGACATAATCATTGTCCACAACAAGTGACTACCCTCTAATGAACTCCAAAAAGAGGTGAGTAGATAAATGGGAGGCATGTCGACTGCTGAATTCCGAAAAACATAATCGATGGAAAAATCGTTGGTCAGCAATGCGACCCAAAGAATTCCAGAGGCAAGCATCACACACAAATTCACACCAATAAGTGCGTTGCGACCGCTGTAAATGACTCCTCGCTGCGGACGAAAAAGTGAAAGTGAACCCATAACAGTTGCATAGACTGCAAGACAAAAACTCAAAACAAGCGCATAAAATCCTAATTCAACCATTTCGAGGGTTCCTCACCACTTCACAACGGGCGGCAACGACGCGAAAATCGCTTCAATATTGCCACCAGACATCAAACCAAAACGCGTTCCTCGATCATGCACAAGGTTAAACTCAGCATAACGTGCGCGCCAATGAAGCTGCTTATCTTTGAGTTCTTCCGAAAACGGTGACTCCACCCGCCGTTTCAGAATTCTACCATACGTGTGGGCAAGACTCTGGCCAATATTGAGCAACAGCCCAAGATCATCTGGACGCTCAACATTGAGATAGTCAAAAAACACCCCACCAACGCCGCGCATTTCGCCGCGGTGAGGAATAAAGAAATATTCGTCGCACCAAGTTTTAAAGCGCGGATAATCACCCAGCCGGTGCGATTCGCATGCATTTTTGAAAGAGGCATGAAATGAATTGGTATCTTCTTCGTATCGCTGCATGGGAGTGAGATCGCCACCGCCTCCCATCCAAAATACGCTTTTCTCCCCTTCACCAACCTTCAAAATCCGAATGTTCATGTGAACAATTGGTGCTTCCGGATTGTAGGTATGAGCAATGAGGGAAACACCCGCCGCGAGGTATGGCTGCCCTGAGTACTCGCGTTCAATGGACGGATACGATGGCCCCCACACGACGCTCATATTCACTGCAGCTTTCTCAAGCACGGGACCACGAATGACGCTCATCACGCCGCCACCCTGAGATTGCCCTTCATGCTGAGCTTTGCTCCAAGACTTAATTGTCCATTCACCCTCTGGATCGATGGACTTGAACATTTCGCGGTTGAGATTTCGGACAAAAGCCAAAAGCTGCAGCTCAGCTTTGGTCAGTCGTCCTGACTCAAGCGCTGGTGCAGCAATTTGCAGAATGGGATCATCCGAATCAAGTTCTAACTGACTTGCAGCATCAAAACCCAGCCATGGGTTTTTGCTTACAAATAAATCAAAGCGTTGTCCCACGCCCTGCGCAGCAGCTAAAGAGCGCTCATTTGCCGTAGAAGTCATTCGACCCTCCCGATTGCAGGGAGAGTCTAGAACCTTCGCAAGCAAATTGCCACGTCAAGACGAAACACACTCAAGGACTGGATCGCGATCAAAAAAAGCGGACTTCACCTTCGAGTGTCTGCCGGTGCCTGAAACGCTCTGGTTCAAAAGAAAACATCCTTGGCGGGCGATAAGCCATTCCGCGAGGGCGGTGCGGTGACTCAAGCAAAATGTCGAGTGACTCAATCTTCTTTCTAAAGTTTCTGACGTCCATTGGACGATTCAGAATCGCTTCAAAAACTCTCTGCAGCTCACTGAGAGAAAAGTCGTGCGCAAGAAAACTGAAAGCAACGGAATCAAAACGAGCTTTTCTGCGCAGCTCTGCAAGAGCTGCTTCTGCAAGGTCACGTGAGTGAGGCTCCAGCAGAGAAATCTGATCATGCAATTCTAGAAAGCGGTATTGAGCCAACCCGCTCGTTGCAACAAATTCAAGATCATTTGGCGAAGCAATAGTAAAAAAACAAATCTCTAACTGCTTGCTGCTGTCTCGTGTTTGCTTTTGCACTCTCTCGAATGCACCCACTTGAAAAACCTGATTCAACTCGAGAGGCAGTCTCGATCTGACAACTTGTCTGGCAACAGCCTGCAGATCATCGGATGGATCTAACGGTAAACTAGGGAGATGAAAACTCTCCTGCTCCTCATTGTCTCGCACACAAAGCACTCGAAGCTTTGCACCATCGAATGAAAAAACCACCGTCGTAACGAGAAGTCCGGGAGAACCCGGAAAACGTTGATCAGCAGCTACATTACCCCGTGAAGGCACAACATCTGTTCGAATTCCCATGGCCCAACCTCATGTCCAAGGTTACTTTATGGCTCTGGTCCACAGAAGGAGCTTATGACCACAGGAAGCAATGCTCAAGTTGACGAGCAACAAAAAGGTAACAAGCTAACAATCGATAGCTTGTTACTTTACGAAAAAATTTAAAGTTTCACTTGCGAGACATAACGATGTCAAAATAGGCCAAATCAATCTTCATCGCGACACATATATTTCCAAAGCCCTGTGCCATGCAGCCGCGCGTGAAATCCTGACTAAATGGTCCGAGAACAAGATTATTTTCGACACATGCCGACACTCGTTCACTCCAAACCGCACCCACCGGACAAGCGCTATGACCGCGCATGCCGACGTAAAGATCAATATTCCAAAGAGGATCGTGACACCCTGTTGCACCAGATTTCAAACAAATCTCGTGCATAAGAGCAGTCACCGGAGCAAAGGCACGCTCTCCAGCGCTGCAAAGAATAATAGCGCCACGAGACACCACCTGTGAGCCGTTAGGACAATTCAACAAAGAACCGAGAGGCATGGTCGGCACTGATGGTTGCGGGACAACCGGATTTGGCCCAACGCCTGCATCAACCGGTGGAGTTGGAACTGGAATGGGTTGCGTCAGCACCGGACCTATTGGTTGCGATGGATCAAGCGACGGCGGGACAGAAGGCGCTGGAACAACAGCAACAGGAGTTGGCTCAGGGATTGGAACTGGAGTGGGTGTTGGGGTCAGAATTGGCAACGGATCAAAACCAACTCCTCTCAGAGAATTCTCATAGATGCTTTCGATACCACCATAATAACCACGAAAGTCAGCACGCTCCTGAATCCAAAGAAAATCAGGTCGATCTTCGGTCAACCAGCTTCCTCCAACCACCCTACCAAGGGCATCAAGCTCAACGGCATATTGGTAAATGACTTTTTCAGCTGCAACGGCACGGCTATCAGCCAGCGGATCGAAATTTGGC
>CAIZJW010000204.1 GCA_903933385.1 uncultured Silvanigrella sp.
CCCATCACTGTCGTTTCGGAGTCTGACTCCGTGCTGAGCGCGCCTGTGTCTGACATCCCTACCAAACTCAACTTTGTCGACAAGTCTGATGAAATAGTTCGACTTGCATCCTCTGTGGCAAGGCTTGAGCAGCTAAAAAAAGAGAATATTGAGAGAAATAGCCAGGCCTCCGCCCGAGTGGTTGAAGCTGCATCATCGGCGGCCCCAATTCCACCCACATCATCGGCGGCCCCAATTCCACCCGCATCATCAGCGGCCCCAATTCTACCCGCATCGTCGGCGGCCCCAATTCCAGCCGCATCATCGGTGACACCGGGTCCTCAAACACCGTCTCCTTCACTTGCACAGCCAGCAGCCGTCTCAACTGCTGCCCAGGTCTCCGCGCAACCGTCGGGAGTCTCTTCACTCTTGCTGAACGAACGTCGTGCTGTGAATCAGAACGCAGAGAGTTCTGAGAAGCGCCAGGCGATTGATTTATTTGAAACCCTTCTCGGTAGTGCTGTGAAGGGCGGAGCGAGTGATGTGCTTCTCAAACAGGGTCAAGTTCCCATGTTCCGGTGGAATGGCGAACTCTATCCAAGCCGCAATGGGCCTCGGCTCGATTCTCGTTTTTTCGAGAATCTAGCTGCAGCGATTTTAAGTCCTGTGCATTGCGATCGGCTCAACGACATACACGATGTCGATTTCAGTTTTCAGAGTCACCGAGGCGGGCGGGTGCGTGTCAATATCTTTCATCAACGTGGTGAATTGGGGCTAGTCGCGAGGCTTATTCCAAATGAAATTCCGACATTTGAGAAGCTTGAAATGGGTTCAAGTGTCCGGCAACTCATGGATCAAAAACGCGGCCTCATACTTGTGACTGGTGCAACTGGGTCAGGCAAGTCGACCACTCTTGCCGCAATGCTCGACTACATAAATAGCACACGTACTTCGCATGTGATCACAATTGAAGATCCCATTGAATTTGTGCACAACGACAAACGTTCGATGTTTAATCAACGTGAACTTGGATTAGACACACGATCTTATGCAGCTGCGTTGAAAAGTGCTTTGCGTCAGGCTCCAGATGTTATTCTGGTGGGCGAGCTTCGTGACGCCGAAACAACTGAGGTTGCTCTCCAGGCGGCAGAAACCGGACATCTTGTTTTGAGTACGCTGCACACCAACGATGCTGCCGATTCCATTCTTCGCATTTTAGGGATCACTGGCCTAGATAAAGAAACCATAGTTCGGGCGCAATTAGCCGATTCGCTCAGAGGTGTTGTGAGCCAGCGGCTTATAAAACGCAAAGATCGCCCCGGCCGAGTGGCAGCCCAAGAAATTATGGTGAACACTGCAACAATTCGTGAGAAGCTTTTGAAGGGTGGCCACCCTTCAGTTGTTCGAGATTTCATCGTCCAAGGGGCTCATAGCGGAATGCAAAGCTTTGACCAACATCTCATTCAGCTCGTCAATTCGGGAACGGTGGATTATGAAGAAGCTCTTCGCAATGCAACTAACCGTGACGATTTTGCATTGCGCTTCAATGGGGTGAGCGATGGACGCGAGGCTTCCTGAAGAAGACGCGGCTACTGAGCGTTATGGTTTGGTGCTCAAAGAACAAACCTACCAAGCGGTTTTTGAATACACTGTTGAAGAGCGGTGGGAGCCAGGTTTACCTTCTAGGCCAGATGTGAGTGCAAATGAAAAAGTATTCTTTCGCGTACTTCCCTTCAAGAGTATTGCGCCCATTTTAATTTGTGCGTTAGCTGTTGCGCTTCTCTCCTTGGGAGTTTGGCAGGAGTGGTTGCCAAACTTGGCAGTCAGTCAGATTTCTGCTTTTAAGAGCGATGAAATATGGCGATTTTTTACCGCTCAATTTCAGCACGGCGATGCGAAGCATTTGCTCAATAATCTTTTGCCGTTCGTTGGTATTGGATGGTTGCTTTGGGGCTACTTCGGAATCTTGGCGTTCCCAGTGGTGCCAATCATTGCTGGAACACTTGCGAACTTTGTGGCCATTCTCACTTATGAACCAAGAGTTCAATTGGTGGGAATTTCGGGAACGGTTTTTGCAATGGCAGGAATGTGGTGCGCGCTTTATATTAAGAATGACAATCGTTATCCTGTGAATAAAAGAATTCTTCGAGCAATGGGTTTTTTGTTGATTCTATTTTTTCCATTCAGTTTGGAACAGAACGTCGCAGATCGCGTGCATGTGTTGGGTGGGTTAATAGGCTTACTGTTTGGTTATCTTGGTTGGGGGCGGCTTCTTCCACAGCGTATTAGCGCGCAGAGAAGCTCCGCAGGAAAGGTGCGAGTTCTTTGAAGCGGAATTCCCAGCGGGCCGACGTTCCGCTGTGCCCGCCAGAAAACTCGGTGAGGTGATGTTCAATGCCAAAATCAATGAATGCTTTGGCCATTCGCCGGTGCCCAAACTGAGCACAAAATTCATCTTCTGAGCCACAGTCGAGATGAAGCCATCTTAATTTTTTTAGTGCATCGACGTGAGATGCAACAACACGGCTTGGATCGACGTCAAGCCATTTTTGCCACACTTCAGGTATCAATTCGCAGGTCTGAGGATCGAAAGGAAGGTCGCACCACACACCGGGTCGCTGCAAATTAGGGCTGTAACATGTAGCCATCGCCAAGGTCATGAGTGCATGAAAATCTTCTTTAGAACATTTGTCGGGGCGAGGCAGCGAGAAAAAATACTTAAGAAAAGCTTCTTCCCCACCACATTTTTTAAAGCGCATTGAAGCCATCGGGAATGATTGTGCCATGCTCAATTCAAATGCGCTGTCGGCGGCAGAGGCAACACAATAACCAAAATGTCCTGGTTTGTGCATGGAGATCATAAGTGCACCATAACCGCCGCTCGAGTGACCGCAAATCACTCGACCATCCGCGCGCGCAACAGTGCTCAAGCTTGAATCTACGAGAGGTACAAGCTCCTCGATCAAATGTGTCATGAATGGCCCACACA
>CAIZJW010000205.1 GCA_903933385.1 uncultured Silvanigrella sp.
AACGCGATACGCATCGGTGTCGTCACCTCCCCAAATCTCACTTGTAGGTGGGCATAAAAACATGGCTTGAAAAACACCTTGCGCACCAATTTTATTTCCTGGCCGAATAGCCTCAGGATCCCGCAGAGAACCGGTCGACATATAAATTGGAGCCTGTGCCGCAAGTTTTTCGAGGTCAAGTTCCTGGTAAGATGTCTCAGAATTTAGGGTTCCCATCAGCCAGTAATTTCGATTTGCTAGTCCGTAATCTGTCAGAGGCTTTTGGGTGGCAAAATATCCAACGACAAGAGCATGCGGGGACTCGGCTCTTTTGAGCTTTTCCCTCATTAACGTGGGCAAACAAATATTTCGGGCATGGCTCTCCAGCAAACGAGGATCAGGCGTCCAAACAATATTTCTAGTGAGAATTTCTCGCCCATCCAGAGTAGTCACCCGAAAGCGAGCTCCTTCTTCTTGACCGGTCGTGGAGTGAATTCTCTGAAAACTTGCTTCACAATTGCTGATATATTCAACATCGCGGTGCATCAGAGCGTTGATCATCGCTCGACCACCACCCACCACGAAACACGCATTTTCAAAGTAATAGCGTTGAACAACCATGTGCAATACAGCACTCACTTTTGAAGGTGGAACGCCAATCAAAACATGATGAACAGAAAGAATTTCACGTAACTTGCCAAAAATTTCGAGCTCGTCAAAGAAATCTCCAAGAGTCTGGAACGCCAATTTACCAAGAGCTAATTTTTTTTCAGAGTGCCAAAACACTTTAAGAACATTGGCTACTGACACGGGAAATTCTACTTTACGCATCAGCTGCCAAACTAATTCCAGCGTCGCAAAATACTTTTCGATTGAGGCTGTTTTTTCGGGAAATTTGCTTTTGAGCTCAAGAGCGAATTGTTCGGCCGGGCGGGTGTATGAAATTTCACGCTGAGCAAAATTAGATTCGTCTTCGAAACACAGAGTTTCAAATTGGGTATCGAGTTCAATTTGCTCTAAAGTAATGCCAAGACTATCCAATGCGGACGCGAAATGGCTACCTCGGGCGGTATCGGCAATGTAATGAAGCCCAACTTCGAAGATAGCGCCCGAGCGTTCGAAAGGTAACAAATGCCCACCAAGGTTCTTGCTTCGTTCAATGACGACAACCTTTTTTCCGCTCATTGCAAGCCGCCGAGCGCAGGACAAACCCGCCAGACCACTTCCAAAAACGGCAACATCAAAGACTTGATGGGGAGATAACACGCTGTGCATGGTCAAAGTTGCCTTTCTGTCCTATGTTTGGATGCAAATTGAAAGGCAAATAAGGATTGTTGTCAAAACGCGTCACAGTCTCGAATCAAGTTCTGCTGGTTTGGCGACAGACGATGAGTCAAGACTCATCGCCCGTTCAAACCGTGATCGTTATTTGCCTCATATCAATCTTTCACGCGCTTTTGCTGACACTTCCCTCGCGGATCAAGAGCACCTCTACAGAGTCGATGCCCAAACAAGAATCCGTTCGAGTGAGAATTTCTCCTCCGAGGTCGTCGGAAAGGTCTGCTCAGGAGGAAAAGCCTCTCGAGTCAGACGCGGCAATGCGCCGAAAATCAAAAAAATCTACTCCACAAGTTCTTGCATCTGAAAGAGTTGAATCGCCGAGTTCCGACATTCCTCTCGTTCCCGAGCCTCAAGTCGAGCCGCTTCCTTCACCCAAATCAGCCAAACCTCAAAGTCCCTCAACTCTTTTAGAGGAGAGACAAAGTCCGCTTCTGCCTTCAGGAAAAAATGATTTCATCGAACGACAGAGGAAATTGGGTGATACCATTGGTGCTGGCGCAATCGCAGGAGACCTCGAGGTACGCGATGTTCTGGCTGATGCGGATTCGAGCAATCCAATCAGACGCACCGAGTATGCCTTCGCTGGGTACTTTGATTCCCTCAGCCGAAGATTTGTCGAAGCTTGGGGCAGCGTTCGAACCCTACCCCCTCAATCAAGATTTGATGGAAAAGTAGGCGAATTTATCGAATACGATGTGGTCATCAACCGCGATGGCTCATTAAGAAAAATCGTAAATATCTCTGCAAGGAGAGAACCATTCCGGGACTTTACGGCCGTTGATGAATTGGTCATGGGGGTCTTCAAATCTATGTTTCCATTTCAGCCTATCCCAGATCGGATTCAGAACGACCCACTCGTTATCAGGAAGCGGATCCAATTCGTTGGATTCAAGTACACACTATATTGAGGCCTGGATCCTTGTACTTTCCCCATGGTTTTGTGCTACAACTTCCGAGCTTTAAATATTTCTCAAAAAAACACACCATTGCCTTCGGAGGGGTGGATGTTCGATTGGTTTCTGCGACTGCTGTCTCATGATCTTGCGATTGACCTCGGGACAGCCAACACTCTTGTTTACGTTAAAGGTAAAGGGATCGTTGCAAACGAGCCCTCTGTTGTTGCTGTTCAGAGAGACAGTCGTGGCTTGCGGACGGTGAAAGCCGTTGGCAGGGCTGCGAAAGAAATGCTCGGACGTACTCCAGGAACTATTGAAGCAGTGCGACCCATGAAGGATGGCGTAATTGCCGACTTCGAGCTCACTGAAAAGATGCTGAGTTACTTCATTGGAGTTGCTCACAATCATCGTTCACTCGTTCGTCCTCGTGCCGTCATCTGCATTCCTTACGGAATTACTGAAGTTGAAAAGCGAGCAGTTCGTGAATCCGCGGAAAGCGCTGGTTGTGCGTCTGTCTTTTTGATTGAAGAACCCATGGCTGCAGCTATTGGTGCCGATCTTCCTATCCATGAAGCGAGTGGCAACATGATTGTCGATATTGGTGGTGGAACCACTGAAGTCGCGGTCATTTCGTTGCTCGGTATCGTTTACTCGAAATCGGTGCGAGTGGGTGGCGACAAGATGGATGAAGCCATCGTTAACTACCTCAAGCGCCGCTTCAACGTCCTCATCGGCGAGAGAACTGCTGAGCAAATTAAAATTGCCATTGGTTCTGCGTATCCCGAAGAAGAAATTCGAACCATGCAGGTGAAGGGACGCGACCTCGTTGCTGGTATTCCCAAAACCATTGAAGTCACGAGTGAAGAAATTCGTGAAGCAATGCAGGAGCCTATCAACGCTATCGTTGAGGCTGTGCGTTTGGCTCTTGAAAAGACTCCACCAGAGTTGGCTGCAGACATTGTTGATAAAGGCATCGTTCTTGTGGGCGGAGGAGCACTCATCCGCAACCTCGACATCCTTTTACGCGAGGAAACTGGCCTTCCCATTTTGGTCGCTGAAAATCCCCTGACCGCAGTCGTGATGGGCTCGGGACGAGTTCTCGACAATCCCGATCTCCTGCGTGAAGTCACCTTCTGAAGCAGAAAAAAAGCCGGTCGCACTGCCCGGCTTTTTTTTCACAATCACAGAATCCGCTTTAATCTCACTTTAAACAAAACTCGACAAATCGTTCAAAATCCCAAGTCTCTAATTCAGCACGAAGAAGCTCAGCCGCACGAGCTGCTGGGTCAAAACACACGACAGACGCACCCTTTGTGGGAGTTGTCATCCCGGGATAAGAGTATTGGAGTGTCGCAAAATACGCCCCTGCCCACTCACTGCGACCGAGTTGAAGTTTGAGTGCTCCGTGATCTCTGCCGTTTGCTGTGGTGATTAAAGAATCGAGACACTCGTTGTTGCCGCAGGCGCGATACCCAGCAGTGCGCATATTTTCATTCTGTTCGTTACAGTGTTGCTGCAGCTTTGCAACAGAGCTTTTCAAACTCGAACCAATCACGTCTGTGAGTTCATGGCAGGTCATGGGAACACCCAGAGGCCAGCCCATTGAAGGGAGCCCATCCAGGTCAGCCGCGCTGCCATCACTCTTCGCTGTCACAGGAAAGACGATGAAAGCGACCGCAAGAAAAAATCCACGACCCAAAAAACTCATGAAAAACCTTGCTGAAATTCAAAGGGGAACACAAAGACCCGGCTTTGCCGCGATCGCTGCTTTGCTTATCTCATTTAGGATCGTCGTTTGAACAGAGGCGTTCAGCGGATTCACACAGCCAAGAACATCCGGACTGCGTGTTAAAGCCAGATTGAATTCGAGCGTAACATAAAGACGACTTCCAAAAACAGCTCCAATTCCACCAACAGTACCAGAACCACTAGAACCGCCAGAACCTCCTGAGCCCATTCCGCTCCCAAAGCCACCATACATGCTGCTTATGCTGTTTCCATTGTTAATCGAAAATTTCATAGTTGGCGCGGGCCTCGAGCCCGGTGCGTATTCTTGCTGACAGAGCCCGGTGGGACATCGCAAATATCCAGTCTTGGCACTCTCAATATTTTGCTGCTCACAAAAGGCACTCAACCGCCTGGCTGCTTCCAAAACAACATCGAGCGACTGCGTTGCTGTAGTGCCTCCACAATAAAGTGGAACATCATAGGTCATGCCATAGGTTTGTTGAACTTCCCCTAAAACTCGACTCTCAACCGCCTCAGAGGCTAACCCTGAACCACACCCTTGCAGCATTGGCAGCAAAAGGGAGCTCAAAAGAAAAACCTCTCCCAACGTAAGCAAATTGGAAGGAATAAATCCCGAAGTGGAAAAACTCTTCATGACTGTAAACCTTTCCCTTGCGGCTAGATGCACTTGAAAAAAATATTCCGCACTAGCCTCTCGCTTGGAAGAAGATTCAGAAAAAAACTGAATCAACTCCGGAACGCCGGTAAGTTTTACGCAAATATCAGAGAACCGACAACATCAAATCCGGCCAATCTACAAGTCAACAAAATTGCGTCAAATGAGCAAACAAAAAAGCTCCAGAAAGCAATTTAATGTGACAGCATTGTGACCCCGTCCACGAACACCCAGATTTGAGCAGTTGCTCAGAAATGTTATGCTGAAAGCCAAGTAGAGAGACAGGAATGGAGTTTCACGTGACCCTAACGGCCGCGAATTGGGAACTGGACCAAATTGAAAAGACACTTCGGGAACGCTTTCTGAAGACTCATGCAGAAAGTGAACGATTCACTGTTCGTTATATTGGAACAAGTGGAGAAATTGGAAGGCGCTGCCTTACTTTCAATATTGAAGTCCGTGAAAACGAATTCCACATGGAGAAAGAGTACCTTGAAAAGTTCGTTGATGAATTGCGAGCACAGGGTTGGGATATCGACGAGCTGCGTCAGCCACTGTCCACTGGAGATAACTTCGACGCACGTCTTTGGTTAATGATTTATGAAGAACACAATAGCCACATGGCTTCAGGGGAGGCTTCACGATGAACCGGAAGCAGAGAAAAGTGTCAAAGATGACTATTGAATTTTCGCAATATGTTACACTTTTCGCGGGAATTGTTGCTTTGTGCAGCTCTACCGCGTGCAAGAGTCGCTTTTTTTCGTTTGGCAATGAACCTCTGGTAAATACCAACCAACCAACGGGCCAAGATGAAACCCGCCCAGGGCAAATTGCGATTGGTCAGCAGAATTCTTCAAATACCAACACCCAACCCCAAAGCAGCTCCAATCAAATTGCCGCTCCCTATACTCCGTTGCAGGGAACACAAAAGAAACTCACAATTGGCTCAACGCAAAGGTTTGAAGTGAGCGGCCAGCAGGTTGACGTGACATTCGAACAAATTATCGAAGATTCACGTTGTCCAAAGGATGTTGTTTGCATTTGGGAAGGGCAAGCGAAGTTGCAATTCGCAATCAATGTCCCAGCTCTGAATTTATCTAAAAAAGTCGTGCCTACTTTGAGGGTAGGTCATCCAGAGCTCGGACAAGTGACGGTTGGAAGCGTGGGACTCGACCTCATCGGCTTGAGTCCCGACAGTTCAGCAGCAAATCAGAAGGCCGTTTCACCTGAAGCAACCGTTGTGGTTGGCAAAGCGCCCTGAGCAGCAGCCATTATTGAATTCAAAATAATTGCAGCAGGTGCTCTAACCTCAGGTTTCAGCGCCTCACACAACGCTACACTCGTGCCTGCCACAGGCTCGTCGCCCACGGCACATGGCTCGCCATTCAAAAGATTCTGCAAAGCAACTGCCTGCTCAGCCAAGCGCACAACGGCTGGGTGCTCTGGGTTTTCTCCAGCAAAGACACCCAATGCAGCAATTGAAAGCATCATGTCTTCAATCGTCTTCTGTCCTTTGACAATGAGGGTGACAGATTTGCGGGAACCAGGAACAGCACCATCAATGCTGATGTTGGGAACCGCAACAACCTGAGCGCGGTGGTTGAAGAACGCCGAGCTCAAGTTGAAAACAAAAGGCTTTCCATCAAGTGTTGCTTGAGAAGAATCTTTACGCTGACCATCATCAAAGAATTCAAAACCAACTGAAGCGCCCTTAGGAAGTACGACTTGGTTGGCAAAGTGGTCCACCAACTCGTTCAAATAGGGGTAGCTGATTCCACCATTGGTCAGGTTTTGAATTACGCCCGTGTATGCGCTGTCAGAGCCTTTACTCCGAGCTCGATTTTGCAAAAGCCTGGTGACCGTCATCATCGACACGGTCATATCTTTACGAATGAGGTCAGATATGATCGCACCATACTCGGGGCTTGCAAAAAATGTTGGTGCAAGCTCAAGAGATGCCTTCACACCCAACGGACTGACTCCATACTTCGTCTCAAAACTTTTGAGAAACTCCTGCTGAGCACCCTTGGCACTGTAGCCAAGCTCTGCGAGCTGAAGAAATGAACTTCGAGAAGCGAATTCTGTTGATTCAGCTGCCGATGATTGCCCGACTCCCCAAAGAGCTGCCATTTTGAGCATCTCTTGTCCGTAGCTTCCGATTAACTGCGCATAAACCATTGGTGTACGGGGATCGAGAACACCGTCCATCGGGTTCGCGTAGCGCAAACGTTGGAGCATCATGTTGGCGCGGTGAAGCGTGTATTCGTTAAAGTCCTTGCCGTAGTCGAAACGTTGGCAGTTGCCGAGCATTGTTACGTTGCGGTCCGTGCAAAAAGCGGTTTTGGTCTTGAATTTCATGCCATCGCTCGGCAGCGAGTACGCGGCAGCCAGAGCAACAATGTCATAGGCACCGAACGCCGGAAGGCCGGCTGCACCATCGGCCGACGAGAAATCCTTCATGGCACCCAGGCCCATGTCAATACCGTAGTCGTTGTAGTCCATGACCGAGTCGGTGTGGACATCAACAGCAACCGGTGGCTTCGCGTCGTCAGCAAGCACCGACGGGGTTGTTGATGCAATGAAGTTGTGGCGCAAACCAAAAACATGACCAAGTTCATGAATAACGACGGATCGGACAAGGGAGAGGGCCCCTGCTTCGGGAGAATTCACAAGCGCAGAGGTGATGGCCGGAGCACCGCTTTCGGCAATATTTAAATCTGCATTTGGAATAAATTGTTTGACACAATCCAGCTTTGCCAAGAACTGATTTTTACCGCTTTTGAAGCTCGTGCGAAAATCGGACTCTTTTACCCCAGAAAGACTTTTTTCAAGATCCAAAGCGCCCTGTGCAACAAATTTTTTCAGATCACGCTTTCGGTTTACTTCACTCCGAACGAGAACTTTTAGATTGTTCCCCGAAAAGCGATCATCTTCAGCAGAGGGACTTGCCGATTCAAGCGATGAAACCATTTCTGAAGGCAGAACATTACGACCCAACTGATGCGATGCGAACTTCGCTAAAGCGACAAAATCACCTTTCTTGTTGGCTTCATCAAAATCCTTGAGTGAAACTGGCGATGAATCAGACGCTGCCGCAGAATATCGACTCAAAATCCCAAGATTCGCCAACGCGGCGTCGCATTTCGCATCCCAAAGGAACCGGCTGATGGGTGAAGGCACAGTACCCGCGGGTCGCTTTGGCAAATTAGGCTCTTTGTCTTTCTGCCAGGTGCGCGCAAAATAGCTCTTACAACCTTCCATTGCCCACATCGAACCAGTCATCATGACGTCGCCTGAAATAATTTCACCTGTCGCAGGATTTGCAGCAGCTGTTGCCCATGCAGAGCCAATTGCAAATGAGTCATCCCAATAGATCATGTTCACCCGAGGATCAGCTGCGCTCACAACTCCTCCGAGAGCCAGACCTACGGTTTTGTTGGCTTCCTCAAACTCGTCTTGAGTGTACGAGGCAATACGGACGGAAGGAGCTCCCTCGGGAGTCATCGCCTTAAAGAGCTCAGCGTATGAATTTACTGCAGATTTTATGACGGGAACTACAGCTGCGGGAACCGAACGGCTAATGACAAACGTGATGTCTTTTTCTAAATTAAACTTCCGCACGTACGTGACTTCATCACGGGCCCTGCCGCCGTTGCTTCTCAAAATCGATTCTGTCGCGAAGTATGGAACGTCTTTTCCGCCTGTGAGGTCGTTGACCCCGCGCATGCGCAAACCGATCTGAGACAAACTCATTTGAAGTAGCTGCTTCTCTTCGAAGGGATCCTTTCCCGAGGGAAGTGGAAAAAAACCTTGGACCACGTGAACAGTAGGACGAATGGAATCTTTTCCGATGCTCGCCTCTCCAGTTTCGTCGCCGGTTCCGAGAATGGGTTCGTTAGCATTGAGAAGCACCAACTGATCAATCACCAGACTGCTGTCTTTGGAATTGAAATAAAGGCCATTATTCATGCCTGCGAAAGGAGATTTCGCAGCATGGGCGATCTTGGGAACCACAACATCAGCAGACATCTGCAATGATGGAACATTGCTTGCACCCAACGGAGAAACTAAAAAGCTTTTGTTCTCAGGTTGGCTAAAGTCAATTTGGTAATAAGTTTCTTTGCTGTTGGCGTCTTCTACCGTTCGAACAATAGGATAAGAGCCTACGATAAGATCTTCCTGCGAGGAGCCCGCATAGAGTCCTTCACCAGTTCGAGTCAAAACCAGTCGCCTATTATTGATTTTAAATTCAACAATCATTGAGTCGAGGTTAAAAACACGACTTGAGCCCACAGATCCTTGTTGCAGAGAAGTAGTCAAGACGAAGCGTTTGCCGTTGATAAACGATTCCCCTAGGAAGGGAAGATCCATTGAAACCTGCTGTGCAGACAAAATTTCTAATGCCCGTGTTGCTGAATCAATGGAACGGTTGAGCTTGAGGAGAAGAGATTCTACGAGATTTGAATTGCCAAAAAGGTTCACAAGAACGAGCGGAGCGGTTTTAATGAGTGGAGTTGTTTCCGCCTCGCTTAAAAATGAACGCCCCGACTTTTTATCAACCTGCGACAAAGATGAAATCCACCGCTGCGCATCGCGCTCAGTTTTGAAGTTATCTTCAATCACCTCAAAAAAGAGACAGCTGAGGTATGAAAAAGATTTTTCAGGAGCAGACACGCAATGAGTTGACGACGAATTCCCAACCCGGCTGCTGATATTTTTCGCAAAACTCTGAGCCATTGCTCGCGAAAGAAGCTCAGCTTCAATGACAGATAATTTATTTCCCTGACTCTGTGCAATTGACTCGCTAAACAACGGAGTCAATCCCTGAACGAGCTCAAGCTCAAGCTCTTCCGACAAACTGCGATTGTGCGCAGGAGTGGAAGGAACATCTGGCTGAACGAATCGTCCCGATGGAAGTTCACGCGACACGCTTTTATCGCGGCTACAACCGGCAACTAGGAGCAAGCCCAAAAAAGCGATAAAACCGAATTTCGCAAATGAGCGGAGGGTATCTAGAGGTGAATTCACGCCAGACCTCGAAGTAAAGGGCACAAGGGACTAGGGCCCTAGCAAGAGATAACCTGTTGGTCAATAAAGGTCGCAAATCATTGATTAAGAGTTTAAATTTAAGAATCAGACAATAACCCAAGAAGTTCCGTACTCTTACCTTTATGCCTTATTAATAAGCAAATTCTTATTGCGTGCTCTCGTATCTTCACTTAGCTGAAAGATGTGCGCGTCGAACGCGTCGTTCTTTCAGAGGAGAGTTGGCCATGACCACCATCACAGGTCTTTTCAGCCGTTCCGAGAAAATTGTTCGTCCCCGTTTTATGACCGACCTTAGGCCCTGCTACCCATCGATCGATGAATTGTTAGCAAAAGCAGAGAGAACAACTCTCAGCTGCAGGCTTTCAGAACAAATTGACGTGAGTCGCCTTTTCTACAAAGACGTCGCACTGCGAGGCCTGAATTGCCGAAAATATTCAGTCGAAGAGGCAAAACGAGTCGGAATTATTGTGGACTATCTGGCCGAGACGCGCCGGCGCCAACTGACTCCTGCAGACGCGGTGTAGCCGCCACTCCCTGTGTCGAGGTCACGAGACCTCGACCGCGTTTATCCAGCGACAAATAGACCACCCCAAGTGGCACTTGTTCTTTCATGGCTCGAAGGCGATTTACCGTTTCCGGCCATGATGAGACTTTGCGCACGTTCGAGATACGCATCCTTTGCAGATCCCCCGTGGAGCGCAGTGCGAGCTCTTCTACAAGCTGCGAATAGCTGGAAAACCGAAAAAGTATTGAATTTCCGAACGGCAGGGCTTCGAAAAGAAGATCGTGGTCGAGCCAAAGGGCTGTGTGCTTGAGAGATCCGCCCTCCGTGATTACCAGCAAGTCGCCAACGGCAAATCCACTATTGCGCTCTCTCTGACTCGCCCGTGGCCGCTGAATAGAGGGTTGCAAATCGCCTACAACTCTGAAATTTAGGCCATCGGTCAGCAGACCTTGAAGGTTTGCGTCCTTGGTGGAACTAAATCGCACTATTCGGCCATCACTCGCCAAAACGGAAAACAGCGCATCCGTAGAACTCAGTTTTGCAGATTTGTGCTGAAATCGAAATTCACTATTCAGTGTGGCTTGAATTGAGGGCGCGAGAAAATCAGAGAAGTCATACGATTCGACAGTGTCTGAAAAAATCACTTTTGACTGCGTTGCGCCTGAATACAAAGGCAATAATTTTTCAGCCTCGCCCGCAAATTTCCCCCGAATCGCAATATCGAGGCAGCCCAGCGAGACTGCAGTTTGTACACCTCCCTCAGGGAGGGGAACAGCAAGTTCGCGCTGGATGACAACGCTTGAGAAGCCAAAGCTCTTCAGAATTGGAAGGTCAAGCGACGCATCGATCCGAGAACGAACCGCCACACTTCGCAAATCACCTTTCATGGGTGATTTATTATTGAAGCACGCAGAAAGTGAGACGAAGACAATCAAAATCAATGCCGGCAGGGCAGCATTTTGAAGACAGCCCATCTGCGTTTTCATCTTAAAAACCCGATCATTTTAGTGCTTGAAATGTCTATGCCCAGTTATAAGCATAGCAATTCCAGCCTTATTGCAAGCATCTATGACTGCCGCATCCTGAACACTGCCGCCAGGTTGAATGATCGCTCGCAGCCCAGTGTCCTTCAGCAATTCAATGCTATCCGGAAACGGGAAAAACGCATCCGATGCCAAAACCGCTCCTTTGAGCGGAAGACGGGCCTTTTTCAAACAATATTCAACTGCATCAACGCGATTTGTGAATCCGCCGCCGACCGCGATGGTTTGCTGCGCATTTGCTATGACAATTGCATTTGAACGCACGTGCTTGACCACGGAATATGCAAACCAACAAGCAGACTTATCCATAGGACTTGGCCTAGAATCAGTTGGAATATGCAGTTTTTCAGGATCGAAAATAACGTCGTCCACATCTTGGACTAAAAACCCACCTTGAACCTGAACGACTTGTTGCTTGTTGAGCAGCGGCAGCTGAGTGTTGAGAACAACTAACCTTAGATTTTTTTTGCTGCGCAATGCCTCGAGAGCATCAGAATCGAAACCAGGGGCAACAACAACTTCAAGAAAAGTTTCGAGCATTGCAAGCGCCGAACCGAGGTCTACTTTACGATTGAAAAGCACTACACCACCAAAAGGACTGACTGGGTCGCCTTCAAAGGCTTTGCGATAAGCTTCAAACGGAGTTGTTCCCAGAGCAACACCGCAGGGGAGATTGTGTTTGATAATGACACAAGCGCAATCTCTCAGCTCGCTGATAAGACGCAACCCATGCTCCATATCAAGGTAGTTATTGTAAGAGAGTTCTTTCCCATTCAAGCACTGAGCCTCAACAAGAGAACATGCTGCACCTTGGTGTGCAACGCCGGAATCGGTTCGATAGAGTGCGGCTTTCTGATGCGGATTCTCTCCGTAGCGAAGCGATTTCACTCTTTCGAACTCATATGTGAATTGTGTATCGAGAAGTTGAGCCGCTGTAGCGGCCTGACGTTGAACAGGGCCAGAACCCAATCGTACGCCAGTGATACCATGCAGTTTGTGGCGCAACGAAAGAGAAATTACTTCATCGTATGTGGCGGTCTCGCTGAGAGCTTTCAGCGCAAGTTCTACACGCAGCTGACCTGGCAGCGAGCCCGAGTTCTTCTGCACAGTTTCCATAAAAAGCTTGTAGTCTTGTGGATCGCAAAGCACTCCAACTCGGCTGAAATTTTTTGCCGCCGCACGCAACAAACTCACTCCACCAATATCAATATTTTCAACAAGCATCGACAATTCTTCGGTGCGGCGGAGTGTTTCTTGGAAAGGGTAAAGATTGCAGACAACCAAATCAAATAGTTCGATTTTGTGAAGCTCAAGATCATGCGCATCGCTATCAGAATTAGACTTTGCGAGAATCGCGCCAAAAATCTTGGGATGTAAGGTTTTGACTCGACCACCAAGAATCTCTGGAAATCCAGTGATCTCTTCCACTTTTTTTACTGGAAATCCGAACGACGCGAGTTGATCTGCAGTACTTCCGGTTGCCGCAAGAGAACATCCGTTTGAAATCAAGAATTGCGCCAATTCGCGCAATCCGTGTTTATCAGAAACACTCAAAAACGCTCTCTTGAGAGAAATTTTTTCGAGCCAAGTAGAAGCAGAAACCTCAGGAGAATGCATATTTAACACCTCATGCGGCAGAACCGGTGTAAAGAGAAATTGTCTCTATGGAGGCCAATAGCATGAGCGGCTGCGAAACGAAACAAGGGCAGACCTCCCTTCGAAATCTGCCCTTCAAATGAACATGATTGCTGAGTCTAAGCGTGTCGTGAACACATGAGTGCATCGCTTAAAAGCAAAGTCCCAGCTGCGAGGGCACGTCCTGTCACAACTCCGCAAATGCCAGGCTTTGTAGCCAGTGAACGAACGTCATCTAAATTCCGGACCCCACCGCTCGCAATGACCTGCAGCCCTGTCTTTGCTGCCAACTCTGCCGTCGATTCAACAGCTGCCCCCTGCAACATTCCGTCGCGCTCTACTTCCGTGAAAAGCACGAATTGAGCACCAGCTAACTTTAATCGACTTGCAAAAGAAAGTGTCGTTTCCGAACTTGTCTTCGTCCATCCATGCACAGCAATGAGCCCATTCAAGCTATCCACACCAATCACAAATCGAGAGGGCTGCTTTCGAACTTCACTCATGACAACATCAAAATGAGTGGTTGCCCAAGTTCCTATCACAACCCGCGAGGCGCCTGAGTCAAGGGCAGTTTGTAGGGTTTCAATTGAACGTATTCCTCCCCCCAACTGAATGAGAATGCCATTCTCCGCAACCAAAGAACGAATGACACCAAGAGTCAGTGAAGCTCCAGCATGGTTTGTTTCTTGGTCACCGAATGCAGCGTTTAAATTGACGACATGAACCCAGCGCGCACCCGCCGCCCGATATTCGCGCAATTGAACCAATGGATCAGGATGAACAATCTCGGCACTTTCACGCGCACCTCTGCGGAGTCGAACACTCTGGCCATCAAGAAGATCGATTGCAGGAAAAACATCAAACGCATGAGCGAAATTCATGCTAAACTGCCCTTTGTCGAGGGAATACCGACTTCCCCAGTGCGTGCCCAAGCCCGCCTGGCAGCGCGCGCAAAAGATTTAAAAATTGCCTCAGCCACATGGTGATCGTTTTCGCCGCGCAGAACGTCAATGTGAACTGTCCAGCGAGCGTGAAGCACGAATCCGCCAAAGAATTCCCTCAGAAGCGAACTGTCGAGTTGACCAATAAAAGGTCTGCGAAATTGAGCCCCAAAGTGAAGGTAAGGCCGGCCAGAAATATCAATCACGACCTTCGCAAGAGCTTCGTCGAGAGGACACTCCATCATGCCAAAGCGCTCTATTCCGGCACAATCACCCAGCGCTTGCGCGAAGGCCTGCCCCAGGACGATTCCAACGTCTTCAACCGTGTGATGCTGGTCAATGTGCAAATCGCCAACGCAATCAAGATTGAGGACGATGCCGGAGTGTCGCGCGAAGGCTTCAAGCATGTGATCGAAAAAGCCTATCCCCGTGGAAATCTTAGAGTGAGATTCAGAGTCCCTGTTATCGAGAGTCAGTTGAACCGAGATTCGTGTTTCTTTTGTTTGGCGCTGCACTGTGACCACTCGCGGAGAGAAAGAATCAATGCTCACTTCAACACCTCAATCAAAATGTTTTTAAGTCGTTCAAATTCGCTTTGCGGAGGCATGCTAATTCGTATCGCATTTCTGAGGCGACCAGACGAATACCTGCGCACAAGAAACCCAGCATTAAAGAGCGCACGTTCAAGAATATCAGCCTGCGATGTAATGAAAAAAACAAAGTTTGCTTCAGAGTTTGTCACAACAGTAACCTGCGCACATTCCCTCAAAATTTGTAGCAACTCATTCTTCTGCATCACAACATTTTTAATTCTGTTTTTTATGATGCCTGATTTGCTCTCAAGCACATAACTGGCCAGAATCTCGGACGGCCAAGCAATTGAATAAGGCGGCTTGAGTGCACGAAATAAAGAGACGATTTCCTCATTGGCGACAATTGCACCCACGCGCAGACCAGCAGCTCCCCAAGCCTTTGAGAGAGTTCTGAGCACAATTACATTATCTCGCTTGATTGCTTCGGCAAGGAATGATTGTCGCAACGGATCGCTTGCGAACTCAACATATGCTTCATCTACAACCAAAACACCCCTGAAATTATCAGCGAATTTAACAAGTAATTCTTGATCACAAACCGTTCCTGTTGGGTTGTTCGGCGAACAAACAATAGCAACATCGCTGTTGAAAACATTTTCACTAAAGAGAGTCTCTGAACTAAAATTGAAATTCTCATTGAGTGAAATCTCAACAACCTCAGCTCCGTAGAGACGCACTAGGTTTGCGTAGAGCGAGAAGCTTGGGCTCGTCACGGCCACCGTGCGCCCCTGACAAAAGAGCGCCTCCGCAAGAAGCGTGAGTGCTTGGCTACTGCCAGAAGTCACCTCGATATTTTCCACCGGAATATTCAACGCGGCCGAATAAGATTTCAGCAAACGTGAAGGTTCGAGGCTTGGATATGTATTTATACTCTCTGGTTCCTGCGCGGAAGCTGCCAGAATGTTAGCGAACTCTTCCCGCTCGAGAGCACTCAGGCCAAGTGTTTCATTTTGGTGGAGGCGAATACCTGAGGAAGCTTCATTGAGGGAATATCGCGGAAAAGCCAAAGCTTCGGCGCGGAATAAAGCATTGACTCTCGCGGATTTTATCTTCATTGAGAGGGCCCTTCTTTGCGCACTCTGGCAGACGCTGCATGCGCCCACAGCTTTTCTGCATCGGCAAAAATACCGGTGGGTTGCGCAAGCGTTTGAGCATCATTCTCTGTTAAGCTGAGAACCGAAGAACGGCGCACAAAATCATAGACACCCAAAGGCGAAGAAAAACGGGCTGTGCCGGCGGTCGGAAGAACATGACTCGGACCTGCAAGATAATCTCCAAAGGTCTCGGCACTCCAACGTCCCAGAAAAATGGCGCCCACACCCTTGAGAGCCTCCAACCAGAAACTTTCCCCAGCAGGATCTTGTGCGCATTGAGTTTGAACATGGAGATGCTCTGCGTTGAGAAGGTTGGCCACTTCAACGAGCTCATCCCGACTCTTTACAACGCAAACTGCACCCCATTTTTCGAGACTCTGTTTTGCAATAGAAGTTCTGTCGAGGCACGTCTCGGCAAGAAGGTGTTTTAGCTTATTCGCGACATTCAAGGCTTCTGATTCACTGGTCGTTACCAAAATAGAACTAGCGTCTTCGTCATGTTCTGCTTGTGCGAGCATATCCAGGGCAATCCAGTCGGCTGGAGAACTACCATCAGAGAGAACAAGAATTTCAGATGGGCCCGCAAAACCGTCAATGCCAATTCGCCCTGAAAGGCACTGCTTTGCGGTCGCAACATAAATATTACCTGGGCCCACGATTTTGTCGAAGCGCCGAACTCCTTCGATACCGTACGCAGCCATGGCGACCGCTTGTGCACCACCCACGGCGTGAATTTCATTGATTCCGAGTGCACGTATTGTTGCTGCAAAAACAGGATCTGTGAGCGAACGCGCGGGCGTAAAAACTGCAATGCGTTTCACTCCCGCAACAAGTGCAGGCACCGCTGCCATGACAACACTACTTGGATAGAATGCCTTCCCACCAGGAACATACAACGCAACGGAATCAAGAGGCTGAATGCGCGACGCAAAACGACTTGTTCCAATCGTTGTCCAACGAGTCTCATCAATTTGGATTTCATGAAAAGCTCGCACACGTTCAATGGCTTGATGTATGACCTTCTCTGTTTTCTCCGGACATGACTCAGCTAATTTTAAGAGATCACTCTGACAAAAAGTCAGCTGATGACTGCGCGGGACATTTTCAAATTCTTCGCGCAACTGGAGAACTCCGTCGCGCCGATGATGACGCACGTGCGAAATAATATCACGCACGCGCGAAAGTACAGTTGGATCTTCAGAGGGAGCGCGAGATTCAAGAGAACGAACGAACGAAAAAATTTCTTCAGAATTTCTCAGAATTCGGATCATTGTTCAAAGCCTCTGGTGCAAAGAGTTCAAAATGCGCATCGACCACTGAAGCACTGCGGCGCCAATGATGGAGCCAATGTCGGAGGGCATGATGGGACTCGGCATAATATCCGCGAGACATGACGAGCTGCACACGTGTTTGAGTCAGTTCTTCAAAAACAATCAAACCGTTCTCACGAAGTGTTGATCCTGTTTCGACCAAATCGACAATAGCGTCGGAGAATGAAATAACACTCGCCAACTCGACACTTCCCTGCAATGGAACTAGTTCTGGATTAAGACCTTTTGCACGCAACAGCCGCATAGCCAAATTCGGATACTTCGTAGCCACACGAGTCTTCTTAACACCTACGAATGCATCTTTTTGCTCAGGTTTTCCAGCAAGACAAATTCGACACCGTCCGAATGCAAACGTCACAGGGCGCAGCAAGGAGTTCGCCTCCTCATCAAGAACATCCGATCCCGCAATTGCAATTTCCGCTATCCCACGTTCGACGTAAGAAACAGCATCTGAATTCTTCACCAGGAGAAATTCAAACTGGCCGCATTCGCTCAAGAGAACTAATTTGCGTGTTGATTCTGGATTTTCCGAAATCCGAATTCCCACTTGTGCAAATACCTCGACACCCCACTTCTGCAACCGCCCCTTGGGGAGTGCGACGCGCACGGGTCGACGTATCTGAACTTGCTTATGAACGATGTTCGAAGGAGCTTGTTCTTTTTCAGCCAGTATGGAGTCATCGTAAACACCAGCTGTGTTGGGATCACGAATCATGAAGCCAGCTGCTGCGCTGGGCGTTCCAAAGTGCTCGAGAAGATTATCGTAACGCCCGCCTCCGCCGACTGAGTGCAATCGACCTTGCGAATCTTCTGCCCAAAAGTCGAATACGATTCCGCTATAGAAATTTCGCTGCCGCGTGAGCAGTGGATCGACTTGAATATGAACATCGCTGTGTCTCGCACGGAACTGATCAGCAACTGCAAGCAGGTTCTGATAGTCAGCGGAATTCATCCAGAAGCTCTTTGAATCCACTTCGCAACGTTTGAAAATATCTTCAAGCCGGGCCAGATCTTTGCTGTGCAAAGCCGATTTTAATTCTTGAAGCTGAGCACTACGTTCACGAGGAGTGGTCACCTTCGCGACAATTTCGCATTCCACTTTTTTAAGAAAACGCGCATCGCCAAAAACAACCCGCAAGCCCTTATATCCGAATCCTTTGAGTGCCGAGAGCGCGAGGTCTAGTAGCTCCAGTTCGGCTTCAAATTCCTTTTGACCGATAATTTCCGCCCCAAACTCGAATGATTCAAATTCAGACGCGTGACCCAGTCGAAACCCCTCAGCACCGAGCAGTCCCTGCGGAGAAAAAACCTTGCCCGAGTAAAAAAGTTTGAAAGGAAATTGAAGTTCAGTTTTGTGCCGACAAACAAATTGGGCAGAAAAAAGGGTGAGGTCACTCCTCAGCGACCATTCAGTCGCATTTGTGTCGAAAAAGCGGGGGGCCACCGGAAGGGTCGTTTCACCAGTGAGACAGCTCACGAATTCGCTCGAGGGCAAGCTCAGTGGCAAATTGAGTTCCGAGAACCCACAACCACCGGCCAACACACGGAAATCGTTTTCCCAACTGCGTAAACGAGCCAGCCCGTCACCCAGGCGGGGAAGAGATTTAGAGGTCGTGGGGCGCACAGAATCTTGCATGACGTCCGTCCCTATTCTAGGAACATGGTTTCGAGTCGGAGCTCCTGAGGGAACTTGCATCAATTATAGCTGTTTGCAAGTGAATCCCAGGTTTCCGGCGGATGCTGCGGGATTCCCGCTGCGACGTAACATTTGCAGCTCAAAGGTACGATTGCGCCATGGAAATTTTTGTTATCGTCATAAAGGTCCTTCTTGCTGTCCTCGCGACATTAATGGCTCTCATATTTCTTGCATTCCAGTTGTGGCAACGGATTCCAACCGAAGGCGTGAAGTTCAAAGCTCAAGACTTGGTCAGCATGGGTGTGGTTGCGCTGCTCTTCGCTCTAGCGACCAATAGTTATTGGGGTTTACTTGCATTTGCGCCTATGCTTTTGGCCAAAGTCACAAGTCAGTTTTTTATTCAGAAAAATAAAGTTCGGGGAAGTGGCCGCTGGATCGAAGTTCAGTGGACAAAAATGACACCACGCGGTTTTCAGATCCCCGAGCAACTCAAAAGCGAATTGAAACGTCTACCAGGCGATCAGCATATTCTGCTTCCTCGCCGAGTTGGCTTATGGGCCGTGAAGTACTTCCTGAAATCGGTGCGCAAGAATGCTTCTAAAGGCCCTGTTCCCATGAAAGCTGGCCAGCAGGATCAGGCTTTTGAGATGGTAGAGCGTCTGGGGAGCAACATAATTCGTCTCGATAAGGGCAAAACCGAACAGGTTGCCCTGCCCTTTGGGGTTCTCAAGGTAACGCGTCTTTAACTGAAGAGAATCCTCAATCAATAATCCACCGCGGTCCACCCGCGGTTTTTTCATACCCACAAGCAAAAACTGCGGGAATCGTGTCTTGCATTGTGCTCTTTGTAAAAACATCCGAAAACTCTCGCCACTTCTCTTCTGACATTAATTGTGAAGTCCATTCAAGAAGAGCTTTTTGAGACGTAGAAACCCAAATACTTTTTGGTTTCTGAGGCAAGTTTTCAATATGAATTTCAATAAGCGCTTTGACTGCGTCAGCGAGGCTTCCTTGTCTTGGCTTGTCGTCGCTGGAGCGGTCGAGCCTCAGATCAACACACACTGGAAGAGCACATGCCTGCGCAACAGGCTCTGCTGTTTTCAGAGTTCGAGAGTTCTCACCTGCAAAAAGAAGCAGCTCAGGATATAGCTGACTCGCGCAGCCTACGGCCTGCGCTATTGCCTCTGGCTTTTTGAACGCTCGCCATCGAATGTCTTCGGACAATGATTGCGCGCGGCTTTCAAATCCGTCTTGTAGTGAGAGCTTTAATGTTTCGCTGGCAAAGCCAAAAAGGGTCTGAGCCAAATTCCCGGCGGCTTCCTCGCCATTTCGGCTCAAAAAGCCAGGTGCACCGCCCTCAGCTTGCGTGTAAAATAAAAAGAGAATTTTCATTGCCGCCTCATCTACTGTGCAGGGAACCTTATGAATTCTGAGCATTCCGCTGATCCATCAAAATTGCAAGCTGCACAGAACATATTGCGAGCCGGCTTTTCGTCGGGTCGTTCTAAAAGTCTCACCACTCGACTTCAACTCCTGAAAAAACTGGAAGCAATGGTTCTGGAGAATCAGGAGGCGATCTGTGCTGCCATAACTGCAGATTTTGGACGTCCAAAAGAGGACACCATCATTGCCGAGCTGAGTGTCGTGATTGAAGAAGTGAAAACTGCTCAGAAGAAGTTAAAAAAATGGATGGCTCCGAGAAAACAGTGGATGCCGTTAGTTTTGTTTCCTTCAAAAGGCTACGTTGCCCCAGTTCCATTCGGGGTTGTTCTCATCATTGGCCCATGGAATTATCCAATTCAGCTGCTTCTCGCCCCATTAATTTCGGCAATTGCTGCTGGGAACTGTGCCCTTTTGAAACCCTCGGAACTGACAGCTCACTGCTCCGAGCTCATGTGTAAGTTAATCCCTCAGTATCTTCCTCAAGAAATAGTTCAAGTGGTCGCTGGCGGGATTGAAGCCAGCGAGCAACTCCTCGAACTAAAGTGGGATTTCATTTTCTTTACCGGTAGCACTCAAGTTGGTCACAGTGTCGCAAGAGCGGCAGCTAAATACCTCACTCCAACTGTCCTTGAACTTGGCGGCAAGTCGCCCTGCATTGTAGACTCGAGCGCGAATCTTGAGGTCACTGCAAGACGCATTTGGTGGGGAAAAATTCTAAACGCAGGCCAAACCTGCGTAGCACCAGATTATATCCTAACTCCACGCGAAAATGTCGAACCACTCATTGAGGCGCTGAAAAAAGTTCTTCTTGAATTCTTCCCGAACGGATTCAACCGAAGTCAATCCTTCTGCGGAATCGTTAACGAGAGGCATTTTAAACGCCTCCATGGAATTGCATCAGCGCATAGAGACGATTTGCGCATTGGCGGACAAACTCAAACAGAAAACAAACTCATTGAACCGTCTGTATACGTTTTCGATCTTGCGAAGGCCGATTCAGCAGCTTTGATGCAAGAGGAAATTTTTGGTCCGCTGATGCCTATTGTTGCTTTCGATCGCTCGCAGCAAGCGATTGATTATATCAATGCACACGACCACCCTCTGGCCCTCTATATCTTCTCCTCAGATCAGAAATTTATAGAGACGGTTGAAGAGCAGACACAGTCAGGATCACTTGTTGTGAACGACACTGTCATCCAACTTGCGACCAGCAAACTCCCTTTCGGTGGGGTGGGAGCAAGTGGCATGGGGGCCTATCATGGACAGGCTGGCTTTCAAGCATTCAGCCACCTCCGGTCGGTCCTCAAACGCCCTTTTTGGCTTGATCTTCCTGTGCGGTACCGACCAATCACTTCATGGAAAATGTATATCCTACGGAAACTCTTCAGTTTTCAGAAGCAGAAGAAACTTCCTTCCCCAGCCCGCTGACAAAGAGTATAGAGCCCCCAAAGCAAAATTCACTGAGGGGCTCGGCCATGAATGTCCAGTTCGAAAACCATATGTCTGCACGCGTAGTGGAAGTGCACTTCCCTGACGGACTCTCGGTGACGAACAAAGCCGACCTGGCTGCACTCAAGGCGGCCTGGGCAGAAAACCTCAAAAAATGGCATTCACCTTACACTTGCTTGTTTGACTGCCGCAAAATGGAAGTGGCTCCTGAGTTGCGACCTGACTTTGAAAAACTTGTCGCATTCTTCAAAAACTTTTTTATGAAAACGATCCTGGGATTCTGCAACGAAGGCGCGCTCCCGGAATGGTGTCCCTTTGAAGTCGTCCCAGGCTACGATGCGGCAGTTGCTAGAACAGGTCTTGGCAGAGGCGCTGGGCTGACTCGCGATCTCTCCGACCTGCGCAGCCGCATTCAAATAGACAATGATTTTAACGCACATGTGATGGAAATTAGTTTTCTAGCCGAGACACATCTCGAAAGCGTTGCCGATATTCAAACCTTGAGAAGCAAAATACAAAACATTCTAAAAATGTGGCATTCCCCCTACAGTATTCTTATTAACTGCGTGAATCTCACTTTTGATGATGCAGCAAAGCAGGAATTTGTTCGATTCGAGAAATTCGTTAAATCGTTCTTCTGCAAAGAAATCATCGGTTACGCTCCCCGCGGTGAGAAAACAACTTATCCATTTACAACCTTTCGCTCACGTCATCTCGCGGCCGCTGAACTGGAGCACAGCGGCATTCAATCGGGATCAGTCGCAAATTGTTCCACACGTAAAACATCTCCAGGGAGCGGCGAATGAAGGGCGTAAACGCAATACATTCAAGAAAACCCATTCGCTCGTCGATTTTTATCTGGACTTTCTCCTGGTTTTTTATTTTTCCCGGATGCGCCAACTTCCAAGAGAAAAAAGAATCTGAAACAATCGTCTCTGCTGTCACATTAGAAGTTCGCGAGAGCGGTCCGATTCGAACAGACGAACCCGCTCATCTGACCCCACAAGCCACGCCGAGGAATGACCAAGAGCTCACTCCGTCAGTTGATGTAGCACTCCAAGTGCTCAACGAATTCGACAAAAAATCGCTCTCGGTCGCGAATGCCCCCGTTGCTCAATTAAAAACTTCGATGGATTCCACTCTTATTGAACTCGATGCTCTGGCTATTGAAGAGAACTTGATTTTTTCCGGACGAATACTCGAAAACATCATGGCAGCGCAGCAAACCAGCCTTATGGTCGCTGCCGCCGCGACAGAATCTATAAATAAAGGGCTATGGATCAAGTGGAGTGAGAAGCTGCTCCTCACCCATGATGCGCTCAAACACTTTTTTTCAGAAAAAACTCTCAACACATTTGAAAAAGCAATCGACTCCGACAATTCAGTTCTGGCAAATAATCT
>CAIZJW010000206.1 GCA_903933385.1 uncultured Silvanigrella sp.
TTAAAAGTACAGGCTTGCGCGGGCTGAAAAAATCAAATCCGAGTTTATCAGAGCAGTTGAAAAATCAATTTCCGCGGGCGACACGGGCCGTAACACGAAGGATGTTTGTGCCTCGCGGTTCCAGAAGGGTGATTTTTTCAAGCTCTGAGTTCGGCTTAATGCAATGCGTGTGATCCAGCGCTTATCGTTTGAGAATGGTACGTTCACAAGACCGCTGATTCCTGGTTCAAAAAACAAACCACCCGATGCGTCGTCGCCGAGCCTCATGCCAGCACGCAGTGCCATACGACTGTTCTCGCTCATCAGTTTCCAGGCTCGTCCGAGCTCACCGGCAACACTCGTTTGTCCGCAGCCTGCAAAACAACGTTGCTTATATCCAGCCGCAAAACTCCATGAGACAGCGCTGAATTGTGGACGATCCACAGGGATTGTTTCGATTCCTAAAGGAGTGAATTCACGCAGCCAGATTTTTCTTCTGTGAACAAGATATTCGAAATTGAAGAAAGCAATTCCCAAATCTGCACCCATTCCGGCAATAGGATTATCGAGGGTATGAAGAGCAGGCCGCCAACCCAAAAGCATTCCGTTCTTCGATGAGCGGTCGGGTGAAAATGCCAAGATTGAACCCAATGAGAAACGAGTGGGTGGGTATGCTTTGTGAGGTGCTTCTTGTTCTGGTTTTGGAATTTTGAGGGGGGCTGAGGTGAGTCCGAGTTGAGCTCGGAATTTCAAAAGTTCTGGACGCTCTTTAAGCCATTTCTCAGGTTCTTTTGTTCCTGCGAGCTGTTCATCTGCATCGATATATTCAAGGACGGTATCGATGACGTGCATTTTTTGTTCTGGTGTATAGTTCTCCATTGCTCGCAAATCAAAAGTCGCGTTTTTCTTGCTCTCAATGAGAGAGTTGAACGCACTTCGTTCTTCATCAGTGAGTTTCTCTTCAAGTTGCAAAAAGCGCCTCACATTCGAGGCTCTGAATTTCACTTGAGCCACGAGCCCAGGTTGGTTGTGAAGAACTCTCACCGTATCTCCTGGTATCACCCAGGCATTGAATTTTTCAACCAGCTGAAGACTGGGACGAGCAACATCTATGACTGCGAGCATAATCAAAGAGCAGTTGTCATCAAAGTAGAAGTAATCAACGCGGTGAGTCGAGAGTTCGAATACGGATAAAAGGGCCATGCGAACTTCATCAGGGTTCAAATCGATTTCGTATTCCCAAAGATCTCTGCTTTCAGCGTTGTTATATTCCTGAACCTTCACGTAGTAAGGCATAAAACTTATGTATCCGGGGAATAGCCCTGAGAGTCCCATAGGCGCGTATAGAAATGGGCTATTTGTGGTGGGTTGTGCTGCGTGATTGAGGCCGAAATCCAAGAGCTCGTTGCCACTTGTCCCTGTTTCATTCACCTTTGCAAATTTGAGTAAGGTGTGTCCGAAGAGAGAACCCGGATTGCCGGGATAATAAGAAGAAAAAATCAGTGACGCTTTGTTCGCTTTAACCGATTTTTTGAAAATGTTGAAACGCTTGCAGACATCAGAGCTATTTTCGGGCTGAGGATCTTCAAAAGCTCTCTTTAGCTTTTGCTCGAGCCAGAGTCTGCGCGCAGGATATTTGCACAGAGCTTCCTGACGCTCGGAAGGACTTCCCTCGTCAAACGCCTTGAGAGTTGATTTGAGTTCTTCCTCTGCATTGCTTTTGCCATGTTCGGATAAAAAAAAGCGAGGATCATCCACCAAGCTTTTTTTTCTCAGCATCCAGGTTGGAGCGTAGAATAATAATTTGTGCCACTGCTCTGTGTTGGCTAGAAGTTCGACATGTAAGCTCGGCTGTGCCGAGTGTGCTGGAGTGCCCTGTGCCACAATAGATGATGTCGCGTAGGGAGTCGCTGTTGCCAACGGGCTGCCAAGCAAAGGCATGGGGGCAAGCATGAGGAGTGAA
>CAIZJW010000207.1 GCA_903933385.1 uncultured Silvanigrella sp.
CAACGACCTTCTTCAGGCGAGCCGCCTCACCGATAAAATCTTATTTTTATTGGATGGTCGAGTGGTGGAATGCACCCCCACCACTCGCTTTTTTACCAACCCGAAAACCAGGCAGGCAGAAAGCTTCATCGCAGGACGCGACGACTCATTTTAATAGCGGAAGTGCTTGATGGTCTCGCCCTTTGATTCCAGCTCTCTCAGCGACTCGATGCCGAGTTCCAGATGAATGTCCGTCCACTGTGCATTGACGACCTTGTCCGAGGCTTCGGTTTTTACGCCTTCGGGAGTGGTGGGCACGTCGGAAACAAGCAGCAAAGCTCCGCGCGAAATGTCATTGTAGTGGCCCACAATGAACACGGTGGCGGTTTCCATATCGATTGCAAGGCAGGTCATGTCCTGAAGGCGCTGACGGAATGCTTCATCATGTTCCCAGACACGGCGGTTGGTTGTGTAGACAACGCCAGACCGGTAATCGAGCCCTCGTTCGACAATCTTCTGTGAAACGAATTTATGCAATTTAAAGCTTGGAAGAGCTGGAACCTCGGGGGGGAAATAGTCGTTCGAGGTTCCTTCTCCTCGAATTGCCGCGATCGGCAGAACGAAATGTCCAATTTCTGTGCTTCTCTTGAGGCCGCCGCACTTACCCAAGAACAAAACCGCTTTAGGCTGACGAGCGCTGAGGAGATCCATAACGCTGGCCGCGTTTGCGCTGCCCATTCCGTAGTTGATGATACTAACGTTGGCGTCCTTGCAGGTGGCGTTAGGCATGGCCTTGTCGAGCCCTTGTACGGGGCATCCCATCAACTGTGAAAATCGATTCACATAACCCTGAAAGTTCGTGATAAGGATGAAGTCGGCAAAGTCTTCGATTTTTGTGCCGGTGTAGCGCGGTAGCCAGTTCTGACAAATTTCGAGTTTCGTTTTCATGGAGTTCCTCGAGTGTTCAGACTCCAACGTACACGATGAATGTGATGGGGAGAAGAAGGGAGATGACTTGGCTGAATTCCATTGAATCACTTGCTCGTATTTTAGAGCGTAATTCTGATCAGTGGATTTGTTTTCTTCAGTATGAATCTTTGCAGTTGGCCAAACATCCTTCTGCGAGTGATCATTCATTTTCCTCAGTTTCTCAGCCTGAAAATAAAAGTGATGCTCAGAGTGAGGCCAACGTTTGGGTGCGCTGCTTTTTCGCAGCGAGGCCAAGAATTGAATGTCAAGAATTTGTGGCTCGGGATTTTTTTGAAAATCCGCGAGTCGTGGAGAGCTCTGCAGCGGCGTTTTTGATTCCATACTATCCGCCCGATGAATTTGAGGTTGCTCAAACTTCACCATTTTTAAAATTTGTTTGTGATGATTTTCTTGAGCTCCGTGGTTCGCTCGAAAGCGAAACTCCCGAGATGCGAATTCAAGGCGAACTGCTCAAACAGTGTTTGAGCCATTTTGAATTCACTCCAGAGGAATATGAAGAAGCGAGTCGGGAAAATATTCAAAGCGAATCGCCGCTGCGGGAAAATCGTGCAGCGAAAAATGAATGGCAAAACAGTGAATCAAGTGACTCTCTCCGAGAAATGTTCAATGTCTTGAAAAAGCAAATGAACCAAGGTGAGTGCTATTTGGCAAATGCCTCAACGCGAGTGTGGGGGCCGGATCGTATTACTGGCGAGCAGCATTTGAGTCGCTTCGTAGCGCAGTGGCTTCGCGCTCCAACTCGCTACGGGGTTTTGGTTGAATGCGGGAGCGAATGTCCAGGAGTCGTGTGTTTCTCGCCAGAGCGATTTGTTGCGCGCGATGGAAGTATAATTCAAACAGAGCCGATCAAAGGCACCGCTCCAATAGACATTGGTGCTCCTGCGTTGGGAGCTAATGTGCTTTGGGAGAGCCACAAAGAGATGTGTGAACAAAAGATGATTAGCGATCTTTTGCGCAATGATTTGAATACAGTCTGCGCCCCCGGCTCAGTTCAGGTGAGTTCACCATTTGAGATGAGGGTTGCTGGATCGCTGCTACAGATGCAGTCTGTGATCCGTGGAGCAGTCGAAGATCCCAGCATTGCCAATAGTGAAATTCTTAAGAAGATGCTTCCGGCAGGTTCTGTCACGGGAACGCCAAAATATGTCGTAGGGCAACAGATACGCCGCATTGAAAAGAGCTCTCGCGGTTATTATACAGGCGTGTTTGCCCTCGCTGACGATGATTCTTCATTCGATTCAACAATTCTCATTCGCGGATTTTTTTCCGACAAAGCACGTTGGTATGCGGGAATCGGAGCGGGAATCACAACGCTCTCTGATGTCGATCAGGAAGTTGAAGAGTTTCAAATCAAGTGGAAGAGTTTTGCTCCGCGCTGGAATTTATGTCGCGACGAATCTGGCAAGGCAAATCCATCTGAGCATGAATATTCTGAATTGAATCGGGTTTTCAAAAAAGAGAACATCACACGTTCGGAAAATTTTTCTAAAACGAAAGAAATTCAGAACGGCGTTCTAAGATTCGGCGCAATTGGGGATAATATTTGGAATGAGAATGGTTCTTCCTCTGCGTCACCGCTGATAGAATTAAGAAATCTTCAAGATTTGAAAGAAAATTTCGCTGCGCTTGGCAGAAGTGTTTTGTTTGTTGATCACCTCGATTCATTTTCTGAAAATTTGATTGCC
>CAIZJW010000208.1 GCA_903933385.1 uncultured Silvanigrella sp.
GTTGTGAGCATTGGTTTTGACCTTTTGGGAGGCGACTCACATCCTCGCTGGATTTCTTCAAACCACCGCAATCATCGCAATTGGAATCTTCTCGAAGGGCAAACGAACGGAGAGACTTATGGTCATCCTAGCCTGATTCCTTCTCAGCAAGTCACAGCTCAGCAGGGTGAAATTGAATCTTTGTGTCGAATTGTCCAGGGCGATGGAGCTTACATTGGCACGATTATCGACGGCTCGTGCTTTGCCGCCTGGCAAGGATTGGAGCTCATCTCAGCAGATTACGAGATTGTTGACCTCGGCCAAGATTGATCCTGAGACACCGGTCAGGGCGCTGATGTATCAGCGGGGGGTGGGGGCAACCTTGACACCCCTCAACTGTCATGTGCATCAAGCCGAATGTAACCTGATGGAAGCGTCGAGGCAGAGTGTTGTATGGACACCGTACATCTGACTCGCACCCATCCGGGAGATGAGTCGAATGGCAGCACCAAAATTATCAGAACGCCGGGTTTCGCAGAGGTATGCCCTCAGTCTCGAAAATACGAGCGGACACGCGGTTTTTGAAAAATCCATTGTTCTCCCTCTCATGGATATCAGCTACGGTGGGTTTTCAGTCGCAATTGATAAACCAGAGCATCAATCACTCTGCGAGACGCTTCCAAGAACTTCAGAAGTTGATGTTGTGATGTTGGGTGTCGGAACAACCGGCCGAGCCGTCAGGGTTTTCGAAAGTAAACAAAGACTCGGTTATGCATTTTGTCATGACACTGCTTCAGTGCTCATTTTTCTGCGCCGATTTATCGAATTTATGCGCCTGGGTGAGCATCTAAACACACTTGATCGTAGCTTGCTCAAACCACCCTATGATTCGGCGGAATGGTTGTGTTTTCGTGGTGATGGGCCAACAGACTTCGTTTTTCACAAAAACAAGGGCGCAAATAATAGCGTCGATGAAGCTGTGATCACTTACCGCGAAAAAGATTCCTATCGCACAGCTGAGCTTCGCAATGGCAGACTGCTCACTTCCATGTCTTCTGAGGCGGGTGGCGGTCTGAATGGACGATCTGCCCAAGATGCGACTGCCAATGAAGACATTTTACGGAAATCAGCCTGTGTCATCATGGGTTTCTTGCAGTCGTGCGACGAAGTGCATCAGCCTGCGCTCACACATTTGCTCAACACATTGCGCAAGCAACTTTTATCGAGCCCACAACAGAAAACAAAATAAATCAATGAATCAAAGAAGTGGTGCGGACGGTGAGACTCGAACTCACATGCCTCTCGGCGCTGGCTTCTAAGACCAGTGCGTCTACCAATTTCGCCACGTCCGCAGTACCGAGGTGTTTAGAACAATCACGGTGGACACCCTATAGACGAAGCCGTGAAAAGGCGCAATTCAAGGTTGGCTTGCATCGACACTCAGACGAAGAAAATAACGCCTATCCTTACGAGACGCAGAGCCAAGTGGGCCATTGACCGAAACCGACGTGCTGGCAACCTCGAGGAGGGCAAAAGCCATATCCCAGCTCGCACCGTAAGAAAGTCCATCTTTTGTTCCACCAAACCTTAAGATCAGCGGGGCATCGACCACCGCATCGCCCTCTATTTGCCCCCTGAAATGGATTTCACAGCCGGCGCCGACAGTAGAAACCTTCAAGAGCCTAGAATCATTTAAATGATGGCCGGCAATTGTGCATTGTGTGCTGGCCGATTTCCCCTGAAAAAGCCAACCAGCAATGCCCGCACTGAGATTCGATTTCTGAACAAAACTTTGATGCAAATGATTGGCGGCTCGGTAATACGTGTCACCAACATCGTCGAGCTTCACACCCAAACTTGGCTTCGTTGCAAACCTTGGGAAGCGAACATTAAGCCCAAAATCGACCGGCATACCACGCGTTTCGTTGAACCTTGCGCGCAAATTTTTTGCAGACTCGGCAACCAGCGGGTCAGATAAATCGACATTTCCAGAAAACTCGCTGCGCCAAGTCGGACGTGCGGTGACTCCCAGGGTGACGCCCGTGTTTTTGTAGGGTGTAGAGAAAGAGATTGCAGTGCCTCTTTCAACAAGCGCATTCACGCTCATCTGAGTCTCGATTGAGGTCAAAGCTAAAATGTCAGTGGAAATTCTACCGCTCGCAGTTTCATTCGAAACTCCGCTGCTTTGCACATTCGTGTCACTCGAAGGTTGCCAAACAAAACCCTCAACTTGCGTGCGAGCAAACAACGCCCATTGAAATCGCATGATTGTTAAACTCGGAGCCATCTCAAAAAAACCGTATGGCGTTTGCTCGTTTTGAGCGGCTTTCAGAAAATTCTCGATGGCTGTTTGCGTTGATCCGCGCCCACCAAAATAGGCGCGACCCAAAGAACGAGTTGTTCCATTTGCCCCAAGTGTCAAACCAGGAAAAATCATTCCTCGCAGCACGCTTTTTTGCAGGGCCTTACTCTCAAAACCTGTCCATACCGGATTGTTCAGCGAAGTTTCCCCTTGCGGAACTCCCGTCAGAGACACCGCCGGGACTCCCAATCCCAAGGCACGGATTCCGCGCAAATTACGATCCGGTGGCAAAAGCTCAGCAGCTGACGAGTCGCCAAATGGCACCAAGCAAGCAAGTGATACGCAAAGCGCTGTTGTCGAAAATAGATCTAATTTCACAACTCGTCCTACCTCTTTCAAGGTATCGGCAACGAAGTGGCGGAATTCTAGAGATATCAACCGCCAGCTCTATGAACAGATGCTACTTTTTTACCGTGCTACCTAAAACCAGCTGAAATAAACTGGATTTTGAGTGGCAATTGGGCCGCGATAAGGAGTTCAAGCGTAGGTGTCACTGCAGCCGCGTGCCATTATCTTCGCCGACGATCGCGCATCTGGATTTGTCCAGATCCTTCGTGAATTTTTGTTCAAGATGGGATTCCGACAAACAGCAGTTACGACCAATCCACTGGAAGTCTCGAACCTAATTCACACCAGCCACTGGCCCATTGTATTTGTAGACCACACCGACGGCGCCAACGATGGCATGCAAATGTTCGAGGGTATTTATAAAATCTTGGGACATCAGCTCTTGCCCTATGTGTTCACAGCACCCTCTGACAACCAAATCTTCGATTCCTTCTACCAAAGTATTGGTGCTTCGGGGCTCATCAAAAAACCAATTCAAACATCGAATGCCGAAAAAATTGTCCGCGCTCTTTTGCCTCAGCCAAATGATCCGGCGATTCGCCTCGCACATCAGGTTTCCAAGGCGATGCTGCAAGGACATTATGGCACCATCGATATGCAACTCAACCGCCTGCGGGACATACCGCAGTTCAAGCGACACGCAGAAATAGCGTTGCTGCGCGTGGAGATGGCACAGGGACTGATGTCAAAAGCAAATGAGCGCTTTAGGCACCTCTTGAGGGATCGGCCACGCGACCTGCGCGTACTCTCAGAATATGCGGAATTTCTGAAAAAGAACGCTCTTTATTTCAACACTCTAAAATGCTACCAACGCATACAGAGCCTACATCCAGAGCTTTCTTTCAAATTCTGGGATCAAGTCACGCTCCACATTGAGCTCGAACAGCTCGATGAAGCTGCGAGACTTCTCGACAGCATGCAACACGATGGAACTCATAAAGACATCGCCGCTGAAGCGTTAGCGCGAATGATGTACTTTATGGGACTGCAACATAATATTCCAAACTTTATTAAGCTTCATCCAAACGCAACCCGCAATTACAATCTCTTCACTGGAGCCACTCCCGGGAAGAAAGTGAGTTCATCATGAAAAAGCGCGGGCTGGTTTTGTATCTGCTTGGAGCCTCCGGCGTCGCCACTCTTCTCGCCTGTGGAACGAGCCTGTATAGGCCAATCTCGAGCAAGGAAACTGCAGAGGCGCTGCGAGAAGAAACACTCCTGCTTCTCAATGGTGGAGAATATGAAAATGCAGTTGCCACCGCAGAAAAACTCTGGTCGAAAGACAAAACAAACGAGAGCGCGAGTCTCTATTCAGTTGCACTGTTAGGATCTGCTGGAGTCGGCCTTTTCGACTTAACTGTGAACTCAATCAAGAATGCGACTTCAGGAAGTTCGCAGACCGCATCCTCTGGACAATCAAGCGCAGCCGGTAACAATGTTTTCAATTCACTTTCCAGTTTACTGCCCACATTCACTCCAGAACAAACTGAAAAATTGAAAAAATCCATCGAGATTCTCGATAGCGCACCGCATAAAAAAGCCTCGAATTTAGTTTTTCAACGCTGTTTGACCGCTGGAATCTATACAGTTCCAACAATTACAAACCTGCAAAAAAGCATTAGCTCGGTGCAAGCGACTCTCTCAAGCCTGCCAAGCAAACTCGGCTCCGGAAGTGGAAGCTCATGCAGCGCAACAGCGAGCGAAATCAACTCTGCTGCCACCGAGGTGTCCACATCTATTAACGGCCTTGCATCGCTCGCAGGCGATTTCGCGACAGCGATGACAATTATTGGCGAATGCTTTCCAACTTCAGACGGAAAAGCTTCACTCAATAGCGTGAGTCAGCAGGTGAGTAAGCTTTTGGAAAATGCCGACAAGGGCTGCTCAATTCCACAGACGCAAAAAATTGGAAATTATACGCTGCCTTCATGTCTCAATGATACAATTACCGCGACAGGCGCGAACTCTGCTCAAGCTGGCGACGGAACAATTGCGGGGTGTGAGCTTTTTATCAACTGTCCCGCGGGCTCGTGCCTTTAGGCAAAAAACCTGTGTTACCTTAGCAATTCGAGCAATTCCTTCTTGCTCAGCTGAGCACCACCCTGAGAAACATTCTGCGCAACGGTTCCTACGCCAAGCCCCTCATCCAAGACCTGGCTGGCCGTCTTGAGCTTCTCAAGAACCGTTTTGCGAATGTATTCATCCACAGTTCCTTCAGCAATTAAGTGCACGACCAAACAACGCACCGCTTGCTGACCAATTCGGTGAAACCGCGCTTGTGATTGAACATATGAACCACTGTCGAAACTCAAATCGAGATAGATCATTGTATCGGCAACCATCTTGCCATCACGAGGCAGAAGCGTGAGGCCTTCTTTAGCAGATTGAGGCGTTGCTATAAACATCCGACACGCGGGATTCTCCTGGAAAGCCTTAACGCTTGCCTCACGCTCCTCAACATTCATTTCCCCAGTGTGGCCTACAGCACCAAATTTTTCGCCATAGGTCTCGACCAATCTCCTCACATTGTCGACATAATGTGACCACAAAATAACCTTCTTAGAGTCATCCGAAAAAACATCTTCAAGCAAATCTTCGAGCTCCGACTGCTTTGCATTCGACCCCTTGTAGTCAGGATCAAGTAGAAGCGGATTCGACGAAATTTGCGCGAGCCTCAACAACTTTACAACGATGTTTGCGGCATCGGCACTAATTTCTTTATCAGACATGTTGCCAATCTCGAGTCTGAGGTGATCTCGCATTTGGACATACATATGCTTTTGCTCGGCCCTGAGTTCTACGACGAAATCCTTAAAGAGAATGGGCGGAAGATCGAGAACTTCCGATTTAAGCCTTCGCAAACTTGTTCGAAGAATACGAGCCTGAAGTTCATCGGGGTTACGTGTTCCAATGAATTTTTCGACGCGAATGGTTTTGCGGCCAACGTTAAGTTTTTGTACTTCAATTTCACAAAAAGTATTCTTGAATGCAGGAAAACGGTTACCGAATGTATCGCCCTGATCCATGACAAGATATTGGGCGAAAAGGTCGATAGGGCGGTTTGCGATTGGAGTACCAGTAGCAATCACGCACCTTCTTGAAACAGGCCTTAAGCGGAGGGCCGCCTGAGTTGTTTGCGCCTGTAAATTTTTAATCCGCTGGCTCTCATCAAAAACCAATGCACAACGACCGGCCTCCATCCACTCACGAAATCGCTCCTCTTCGAGACGCAGACCTTCGTAGTGTACGAGAAAAATTGGAGCTGTGTTGTTGAAAGCCTTCGCGCGTTGTGCTGGTGTGCCACCAACAACTGCAAAGGGAATATCAATAGAAATCTTGAGCTCTTCCTGCCATGTCTTGAGAAGCGACATTGGCACGACAATTAATGCTCTGTCGATTTCTCCTTCCTGAAAAAGTACGCCTAAAGCGGATGCAATTTGGAAAGTTTTTCCGCAGCCCATTTCATCAAGCAGAGCAGCTGTCTTGTTGGCAAGCAAAAATTCCATGCCGCTGCGCTGATGCTGATATGGCTTGCGACCAAATGAGTATTTAGATAATGCATCTCGCCAATGCTCAACGGAATGCTGCGTTTCGTCATCAAAGCTTTCCATCGGCACTTTTTCGAGATGGAAGAACGAGCTTCCAAATTTAACTTTGTTCGCGCTCAGATGAGCAATATCTTCGAACCAACTTTCGCGCACCACTAACTTTCCGAGACGGCTGCGTCCGAGATGAGCGTAGTATGGAGTCGCTACAAATTCGTTAATAGCTGCGTATGCAGCCTCGGTGAGTTTGAAGCCGCGACCGAGGATATCGAAGACGTCATCAAAAGTACCGAGGAAAACTCTCCAGAGTTTTTGATCAGGATCCCACGCCCGCTCATTGCGATCGAGTCCCTTCATTCTTTCAACAGCGGTTTGCTCATAGGGAAAAACAACCCTCAGCTCGCCATCAACAAAATCGAGTGACGAGCGACCAGAACTCGTGATCCCGTCAAGATAAATTTTCTTGAGATTCTTGCGAATGCGCTCAATAAAATCAGGTGCGAGCGGCTCGCATTTTTCATAGGGAACACCCTTCAACTTGAGGGTGCCGACGATCTCTTGGCGCGCAAAAACGGGCTCCTCTGGCTTACGCGGAGGTGGCTGAGGAGTATTTTCAGACTGATTGGGAGACGGGATGACTCCAAAGCTCAGTTTCACTGGACCACGAGGGGGTTTGGGTCGGTAACTTGAACCTCGATTGTTGCGATACTGCATGAATAGCCATCCTGATGAAAAAAAATGCGCAGCTTAGGTGGTCGCATTTCCACACAAAAGTTTCAACGCCAAAGGGGCCCGATGTCAGTCTTGTTGACTGGACAACAACGAATCACCCCCCTACAGTGCGTGCTTCACGGCCGAAGTCAGGGAGGTGCCTCGTGGACAAAATCATTTGTGTTGGAAAGAACTATGCCGACCACGCAGCAGAACTTGGCGATGTTCACCCAGAAAAGCCAGTATTGTTCATCAAACCACCCAGCGTTTTACGCAAGGCATTGAGAAACAACGAAGTTCTCGAACTCAGCTTGCCGTCGCATTCGAATCAAGTTCATCATGAAATAGAGCTTGTCTTTCGCATCGACCGTGACGGCTTCAGGATGAATGTTGAAGAGGCGCAAGCAGCACTCGGTGCGGTCACAGTCGGCTTGGACATGACGCTGCGCGATTTACAAACCGAAGCAAAAAAGAAGGGCACACCCTGGACAACAGGCAAGATATTTCCCGATGCCGCTGTGATTGGTCCCTGGATTGAGTTGAAAGATTCGCGAGAAATTCTTCAGCAAGAGTTCACTCTCGCAATTGATGATGCAATCAAACAGCGAGCAAAGAGTACAGACATGAGTCACTCTCCCGCAGAATGTCTTGCTTATGCGTCGCAGTTTTTCCCAATCTGCGCTGGCGATGTTCTCTTTACGGGAACGCCGGTGGGAGTCGGACCAGTTGAAGTCGGACAATCTGGTACACTGCAGTTTGGCTCTGTGAGCTATGCGGTTAAATGGACTTCGAGATCGTAATTTCCCGCAGTCCGCCTGATTTCTTCCAGGTGGTTTCTGGCACACCCAATGAATGCTGAATCCAACGAGATGCAACAAAAAAGAAGTCTGAAAGCCTGTTGAGGAATGGCACGGCCTGCAAATTGATTTCGGCCTGTTCCTGAAGCTCTACAGCCAACCTTTCTGCTCGCCTGCAAACTGTTCTCGCTTGATGCAGCTCTGCATTAAGGCGCGTTCCGCCGGGCAGGACAAATTCTCTTAAGGGCGCCAAGTCGAGCTGAAGTCGGTCTATCATCTGTTCGAGATGGGTGATCTCGAATTCACCCACGACCACCATCGATTCCCAGCGCGAGGCGATTGGTGTCGCGAGATCTCCTCCCAGATTGAAGAGATCGTTTTGAATGCGCTCAAGCCACTCATCGACTAGCAATCTTTTCTCATTCGAAAGCTGCTGAACTTCAGAGAGTGTGCTTCTGCACAAGCCAACAATTGCATTAAGTTCATCAACTGTGCCATATGTATCTAACCTAAGATCGGTTTTCGAAACTCGTGATCCATCGGCAAGGCTCGTTGTGCCCTTGTCGCCTGTTTTTGTATAAACTCTCGTAATTCTCATCAAGTAAACCTCAATCTACCGCATCCAAGTGCGGACTCCATACGGGCATCACCGCGTCATGGAGCGGAATGCTCAGTTGTTTCACATTACCGCCATCGCGCGACATGATGTAAAGTTTGTAACTGTTCGCCTTGCCGCGTCCTTTTGCAAGTCTATTCGACTGAAAAACAAGATATCTTCCATCCGGGGACCAAGATGGTTTTTCATTGTCTCCTTGATCAAGTGTGAGTCTCTCCATCTGTCGGCCATCAGGGTTCACCGTGAAAATATCATAACGGTCAATGTCGCGATCGTATCCGGCAAAAGAAAGCTTGCGACCATCACGTCGCCATGATGGGGATGAATTGTACCAACCCGCGTATGTGATGCGCGTATCACTGTTACTTCGCAAATCACGAATAAATAGATGCGGATTGCCAAAACGTCCGCTCACAAAGGCTACCTTTGCACCATCGGGAGAATACGCGGGCTCAACCTCGAGTCCACTTCCGGAGATGAACGACTTGCGATCGCCTCCATCCATTGAGTTGACTGTGAAAATACTCGTCAAGCCAGAGTGGCTTCCGGAAAATGCAATTCTCCTGCCGTCTGGATGCCAATTTGCACCAGAGTTATTACCAAACCCACTCGTCAACTTTGATGTTCTTTGCGTGAGCATGTTGTACACGTAGATGTCTGCTTTACCTTCACGAAAAGACGTGTAGGTCAGTTTAGTACCATCAGGCGACCACGATGGACTCATGTTGATTGAGCCGTTATTGGTAATCTGTCTCAGCCCGGAACCATCAAAATTAGAGATAAAGATTTGCCGGAGTTCACCTGCTCTGCGGGCACCTGCAAATGCTAATTTTGTTGAAAAAATTCCTCTCTCACGGGTCAGCTTCTCAATACATTTGTCAGCAAAACGGCGCAAGACGCGCTCAAGATCACCCACTTCAAAATCGGAATAACGAACGCCGTGAAGTTGCTGCCTTCTCTTGATGTCATAGAATCTCAAATCAAGCGTAAATTTTCCGGCCGATGAACTCGGCACAAACTTTCCAAGAATAACTGCTTCCGTTTGAATGGGAGTCCACTCATCAAACTGAATGGGCTTTGACGCAATATTTCCCTTGGCAAGATAGCTAGAGGCAGGAACAAATTCAAATGAATTTGTGAACGCAAAAATATCCGACAACCTATCTGCTGCAAACTCTTTATCAGCCTCAGTAACAGCCGTCCCGGGCTCTGATCCAAAGACAGGTATAGCCATTTTAAGCTTTCTCGTCCCGGCGCGGCCGACATCGATAAAAAGCTCAGTGTCCGATGATTCAGCAGCAAGGCTTTGCTGTGCTTGAAATGAATAAACAAAGAACAGTGAAGCCAAGCAAATCTTCACTAAAGTCATCTTCCACAGAGGCTTCATTTTCATCATGACTGATCCCTAAAAGTTGATGCTTTGGGGCGAAAATTTCATACGAAGAGTAAGCTTGGATCCCATCTCCTTGGGAAGATCGGGGAATGGACCGGCTGCTTCAAGGGCTTTCATGGCTTCTTCATCAAAGCGAGCGTTGCCACTGCCGCGCACAACTCTCACTCGTCCCATAATTTTTCCGGCGGTGTTGATGTCAAATCCGAGCACGACTTCAAGACGCGACTCAAACGACAAAACGTCGGGCAAGCTCCAATGCTTTTTCATGTGAGAGGCTGCTGCTTGGGCGTACTCACTTTTTACTTGAGGGCTGATCTTTCCCGTCAGCATTCCCGCTTGTGTTAGAGCGGTGGGTGCCCTGGGAATATCCTTTCCTAGGGGAGAAATAGGTATGTCGCTCGGACGTTTGAATGTATCGTTAGGAGACGGTTTTTGAACACCGGCTTTCTCCTTTGCACCCACGGCGCGCTGCTCCTTTTCGAGACGCTTGGCCAACTCTTCCAATTTCAATTTTTTCGTTGCCGCAGGGTCAATTTGTTGAACGGTTGGACCAGGCGTTGGTGTTGCGGCCACCTTCGGAGGCGCGGTGACTGTTGGAACAGCTGTGGGGGCGGGCGTAGCTGAAACGGAATTTGGCATTGTCATTGAGTTGTCAACTGGCGCGGGAGTCGCTGCATCAACAGTCAGGAGCTTCGGCAGCTGCGGAAGCTGTTGCAGCGTTTTTGTCGCCTCTGCATCCATGCGTTCATCAGCGATTTTTCCATCGGGCAATGCGCGACCAGCATCGAGTGACAATCCAAAACTAACTTCAATAGGTTCGGAGATGTTTTTCTCAAGAGAATTTGGAATCTCGGCGAATTGAACGAATCCAAAGACCATTGCCGCTATGACAACGTGCCAAAGAATGGAAAACCCAAGTGGCCAAGGGCCCAAACCCTCATCTTCCAATCCTTCGACCCGAAGACGCTGGGAAAATGCATTTTCGTCGACGCGAGGCTCGGCATCCAACATGAATCGTGCAGAAAATGGAATTTCCAAATCTGGTTCAGCGATCTTTGCCAAATCGGGGTCAATATTGAATTCCAAAATAGGCTCAGGCGACAAGGTTGTCGAACGGTTCTGCACAGACCACAGCATTATATCACCATCCACTTGTGGTGATGCAAAAATAGCTGTGATGTTTTCTTGTCCCGCAGTTTCCATAAATCAGCGCGCCTTTGTTCCGCTGCCAGATCCTTCACCCATCATACCAATTTTTTTGGCTCCAGCTGTTTGAGCAGCCGCCATCGCTTCCATGACTTTAGCATAGGCGACATCACGATCTGCTCGAATAAATACGGTTGGTAATTCTTGTCCAGCGATTGCCGTTTGAATTTTACCGATAAGCTCGTCGCGTTTGACGGTTTTTTTTCCAAGAAAAAAATCTCCTTGGCTTGAGACAGAAACAACGACAGGATCTTGCCCAAGACTCAATGTTTTCGATTTGGATTTTGGAAGTTGAATATCAACGCCCGACACAGCAAACGGTGCCGTAACCATAAAAATGATAAGCAAAACAAGCATCACATCAACAAATGGTGTGATGTTTATATCAGCCAACATCGAGTTGCGAGCAAATGAGCTCTCGCCACCTTCACCGTCTCCGGTTCTCATTCCCATGATACCTTCCTCGTGGTTTCTGACTGCGTAGAGAGACTCAAGCTTCAGAAATAGAATTTAAAGCGGAGCTTGGTGCTGAATGGTTTGCTGCTGTTTCACCTGAACGACCCAGATTAAAATGTCGTTCGAGTATATTGAGAAAGTCGGTAGAAAATCCCTCGAGAATTAGGACTTGCTGACGGGCTTTGCCATTGAAAAAATTGAACGCAATCACGGCAGGAATGGCCGCAGCCAAGCCCAGTGCGGTCGCAACAAGAGCCTCAGAAATTCCCGGCGCAACGGCAGCAAGACTCGACGATCCTGCTAGACCAATATCGTGAAACGCTCGAATGATGCCAACAACAGTTCCAAACAAACCGATAAACGGACAAGCTGACGCTGAAACAGCAAGGAATGTCATATTGCGAGAAAGCTGCACTTCCTCGAGTTGACGAGCCTTGCCAAGAGCTCGTCGCACCGTGTCGGTCGAGAGTGGTAGTGTTGATGACAGTCCGCGCTTTTCGCGCACCTGCAAAACTCTCACCATTTCGTTGTATCCGGAGCGAAACACTTCCCGTGCTGGACTGTACTCAAGGTCTTTTAACTTACCATTGAGATCGGAGAGACTTTTTGAGTCCCAAAATTCCTGCATAAAATCATCAGACATGTTCTGAAGATGCCGAAGAGCGCGCCAACGCTCAAAGACAACGGCCCACGTTGCAATCGAAAGAAGGACTAATAGCCCTAGGATCGCAACTCCCACCGGGCCTCCGTTTGTAAACACGGATAGCCAATTCATTGTATCGAGATTGGTCTGGTCGCCCATCGCTGCTCCTCACTCTGTCAGACAGATGTTTCGCTGCTCAGGATTCCTCCAGACCCGGGACCAACCCGCGGTCAACGCACAAGCGCAACACTGCCCGCACGACCGCATTGGGTTCAAGCTCGGTGGAATCCAAAAGGACAGCATCCTCTGCCGGGCGCATTGGTGCAACTAGTCGGTTGGCATCACGAGCGTCACGCGCGTGAATCTCACGAATGAGTTCATCCAAACTGGGCTCCAGATTTTGAGCACGCAGCTCGTCCAATCGACGCTGGGCCCTTTGCTCGGGAGAAGCTGTCAAGAATATCTTGAGCGGTGCGTCGGGAAATACAACTGTCCCCATGTCACGTCCGTCCACAACGGCCCCATTGCAATCTAGAACCACTTTCCGTTGCACAGGAAGGAGGCGTCTTCGAACAAGCTCGTCCTGGGCCACCAGGCTCGCCTGTTCAGAGACAAACGGGGTTCTGATTTCATGGGTAATCTCTCGATCCCCAAGAAAAACGCGGCCACTTCGCGGATCTTGCCGATAGCGCTCGGATAGAAATGCGACGAATCGCTCGATAGATCCCCGATCCTGGACACCTGTACCAGCCTCAAAAAGCATCAAAGCCAGTGTCCGATAAATGGCACCCGTGGTGACATAAATCCAACCTAGGCGGTGGGCCAACAGACGAGACACCGTACTTTTTCCAGAACCGGCAGGGCCATCAATGGTAATGACCTTCAAGGTCTCTTCGCTGGTCACAAACACCGTCATGGTTGAGTTGCATCTCCCACATAGCCGGATTTTGAAAATTGCTCCCAGCTTTGCACCCAAGCAGGATCGGGGGCTACATCGGTGCGGAATGGCGAGACGGGCTCACGCTCTTCGACTCGTCCCATCGCAGCAAATTTTTGGTGTCGTTGCTTTTTCAATTGCTCAGAAGTCATTTGACCTAACTCGAGCAGATATTTTTCAAGCGTGTTGCCCAAAGTTAAGATCGCTTCTTTGGGTTTCCAGTGAGCACCACCCAGTGGTTCAGGAATGATCTCGTCAACCACTCCTAATTTTTTTGCATGTTCAGCTGTGACTCCTAAGGCGGCCGCAGCGCGATCTGCTTGTGACCCGTCTTTCCAGAGAATAGACGCGCAGCCCTCTGGAGAAATAACGCTGTAGGTGCTGTATTGAAGCATTAAAACTCTATTGCCAACACCAATCGCAAGAGCACCACCACTCCCGCCTTCGCCAACTACGACCGAGATGATTGGTACACCGAGCTTGAACATAACCATGATATTCTTGGCAATGGCTTCACTTTGACCACGCTCCTCAGCGTCGATACCGGGATAAGCTCCCGGGGTATCAATAAAGGTAACAATGGGGAGTTTGAACCGCTCAGCAAGACTCATAAGACGCAGAGCTTTTCGGTAACCCTCGGGGCGAGGCATACCAAAGTTTCTTTTTACGTTCTCTTTAGTTCCGCGACCTTTTTGGTGTCCTACAAAAACGACTCTGTGCCCGCGGAATGTTCCAAGACCACCGACAATGGATGCGTCGTCCATGAAATTTCTGTCGCCCTGGAGCTCGATGAATTCGTCACAAAGCTGATGGACGATATCGAGTGTGTATGGGCGATGTGGGTGACGACTCAATTGGGTGATTTCATAGGGGGTCAAATTTGAAAAAATCTGTTTGGCAAGAATTTCGAACTGCTCTTCAAGGGTGCGTATCTCACCCTGAAGATCTTTCTCATTTTTGCCCGTCAATTGCGATTGACGCGCTTGTGCGCGCAACTCAGCAATTCGGTTGCTGAGTTCAAGTAAGGGACGCTCTAGGGGTAAAACCTCCATGACACTGTCCTCTCTTTTGTCTGGCTGTTTCTCAGTTTCCGTGTCGACGTGGTAACAAATCAGGACAGGGTGGTCAAAAAAAGGGGGGCAGGGTGGCTCAAGACCCAGTGGCACAGAACCAAACTATCAAGCGTGGCATGGACGACCTTGTTGTTGATACAACTGCCGTGAGCTGGGTTGATGGTCAGCGCGGACGACTCTACTACCGTGGGTACCGTGTCGAAGAATTGGCGAAAAAGGCAAGCTTCGAGGAGGTCGCCTACTTGCTGTTATGTGGCCACCTGCCATCTCAACAGCAACTTCTGGCGTTCACCTGGAAGCTCCGCCAGCTCTCGCACACTCCAGAAAAAATAATTCGTATCCTTCAGGAGCTACCGCGACATACCGCCCCACTGGCTGCACTCCAGACAGCTTTGGCTGCTCTTGGTTGCACCGATCCAGGACCAAAGTACTCCGAGGAGGAAACACTCCTCGGGCTAGCCATGCGCATTGTCGCCCAGACTCCGATCATCCTTGCAGCGTTTTACAGGTTGAACCAAGGGGCATGCATTTTGTCCGCAAGGGAAGATCTCTCACATGCAGAAAACTTCCTCTACATGCTTTCTGGCCGTGTACCGAATGCGCATGAAACTCGTGCCATGGAAATCGCACTCATCATTCAAATGGATCATGGCTTTAACTCGTCCACCTTCACTGCACGAGCTGTCGCCTCGACGCTCACCAACATGTACGCAGCAACGAGCGCTGCCGTGGGAGCCCTCAGTGGTCCCTTGCATGGTGGAGCAAGTGAACAGGTTGTCGAGATGCTCAAAGAAGTCGAAGAGTGGGGAGATGTGGACTCTTACCTTGATCATCTCTTTGCCCACGGCGGAAAGGTGATGGGAATGGGGCACCGAGTCTATAAACAAAGAGATCCTCGGGCTGTTGTGTTTGAAGAACTCCTTGAAGAGCTGACGCGCAATGAGAAAAAACCGAAAGACATTCAGATACTCAGCCACATTGCAGAGAGGGCTCGCGCACACTTTGCAACACGCGATCAGCCCATTCACGTCAACGTCGATTTTTGGAGTGGCGCTGTTTACAAACGCTTAGGCATCCAACCCATTTTGTTCCCGGCGATTTTTGCTGCCGCGCGCATTGTTGGGTGGTGTGCTCATATTATTGAGCTTCGCCAAAACAACCGCCTTTACCGACCACTTTCGATGTATACAGGGGCCGTAGATCTTAAGTTTACCCCTCTTAAAGACCGACCTACATGATGTTTTCAATGCTCTCCATTTTAAGTTATTTTTTGCTCACTCCGCTGCGCTGGTCGTGTGGGATTTTGGCAAAATTAATGAGATCTGAGAAAGCAAGAATTTTTCTTCAAGAGCGCGAACCAAGCCATTTCGAGACAATCATCACGCAAGCGAAAGCCGCACTCAGAGCTAAACAGAACGAAAAAACTCCCCTGGTTTACTGGCTGCATGTTTCGAGCGCTGGGGAACTTGAGCAAGTCATACCCATATTGCGAACTCTTCACGAGAAGCATTCAGTTCTTTTTTTTCTAACCTACTTTTCCCCAAGCGCTAAAGCGTTCACTCAAAACTGCCCTGGCCTCTTGGCTACGACCAGTCTGCCACTCGAAGATCCGCGTTTGTTCAGAAAAATTATCTCTGAGCTGAAAGTCAGCCGATTACTTCTGGTGCGCTATGACTTCTGGCCAATGATGCTTTCCGTGGCCGAGGACACCAAAACTCCCGTCGGCATTCTTGCCGCAACTCTGGAAAGAGCTCGCTCACCCCTTCCCCAGAAGCTACAGCTACGCATCAGAACGCTTTGGTTCCAAAGGTCGGATTTAATTTTTCTCGTTTCAGAAAATGACAAGTTCAAATTGCTGGAACTGAAATTTCCAGAAGAGAAAATTGTCGTAAGTGGCGATGCAAAATGGGCGCGTGCCAAAGAACGAGCGGAAAATGCCATCGAAAACAAACCAGCAAGCAAAATCGCCGAGCTCAAAAAAGCAATCGAACTAACATCTCTTGTTCAACCTCGAAAAATTATGGTTTTTGGATCGCCGCACGAAGAAGAACTCTCGATTCTTGAACAGTGCATAGGCGACTTTGTAAAAAACGAAATCTCGATTGTCGCGCCAGCCGAAGTGGATGAGAAATCAATCTCAATCATTCAGACACGGCTCGCTCGAGCTGGCGCCACAACGTTCAGACTCAGTCAAGAAACGAGAGAATCTCTCAGCGCTGCGCTCTGTGCGAAAAAAGCAAGGGTGGTGCTTATTCTTGACAGCTTTGGGCATCTCGCCGAAGCCTACAGATGCGCAGATATCGCAATTGTCGGTGGTGGATTTGATGGCCAGTTGCACAATGTTCTGGAGCCTGTAGCTCACCCTGTGGTGACCCTCTATGGAAATTGTGCAAAACGCGCTCCGGAGGCACACCGCTTGCTCGAACACAAGGCTGCACTTGGTTTTGCAAATCCAAATGAATTGTTCCAATTTCTCGCCCACTGGAGTACCCTAAAGGAATCTGACGGGGAAAGCCTCGAAGTGAAGCAAAAACTAGCGGAAACCCTCAAAAACGCTCGGGATTTGTTCAGTTCACTGCCAGACACAAGTGAGGTGGTCTGCCGTGCGCTTGCAAAGCAAGACAGCCTGGAGAGCACCTGACTTAAGTCGCAAGTTTGAACTTTTTTTGAAAGATCGAAAAAAATGGTAGGAAAGCAGTTGATTATCAACGCCTCGGCGTTTGAGACTCGTGTTGCGCTGATCGAAGGCGGACACGTTGCTGAGTATTATATCGAAAGACAAAAAGACCGAGGAATTGTTGGAAGTATCTTCAAGGGCCGCATTCTCAGGGTTCTTCCCGGTATGCAAAGCGCTTTTGTCGACATCGGTTTGGACAGGTCCGCATTTCTCTACGGTGGAGACATCCAGCCGCCAGGAGGTCCCACCAATGAACTTCCTGAATTTCTCGAAGATGACGACAAAACCAGCCTCACTGCCACCTCAGATGATGGCCCACAACCTGCGGCCGAGGGTCCAATTCCCGGATCACATCGTCCACAGCGTTTTTTCAAAATTGCTGACCTGGCCAAAGAAGGACAAGAGGTTCTCGTCCAGGTTGCAAAAGATTCGATCGGCACTAAGGGTGCACGAATCACAACCTATCTCAGCTTTCCTGGTCGCTACGTAGTCTTGATGCCAAACATCAATCACGTCGGGATCAGCCGCCGTATCGTGAATGAAGACGAACGTCTTCGTCTGCGAAACATAGTCCAAAGGGTTCGACCTGATGGCATGGGAATCATCGTTCGCACAGCGAGTGAAGGTGTTTCAGACGAGAAGCTCACAGCCGACATCGATTTTCTTCTTAAACTCTGGGAAAACGTCAAAGCGAAGGCATCGAAATCAAAAGCGCCGAGCCTCGTGCACGAAGATCTGAATTTGGTTTTTCGAGCAACACGCGATCTCATTTCCCGAGATCTTGAACGCATCGTCATCGACAACAAAGACGTTTACGAAGACGTTGTTCGTTTCCTGAACAGATTCTCGGTAAAACTGGGAGCACAAGTACAATTTTACCAAAGCGATACTGCGATCTTTGATGCCTATGGAATTGAACTCGAAGTCGCGCGCGCTCTTGGTTCGAAGGTTTGGCTTAAATCGGGTGGCTATCTCGTCATTGAACGCACAGAAGCATTAACAGCAATTGACGTAAACACCGGTCGCTTTGTTGGCGGAAAATCGCTCGGTGACACCATCGTCAAAACTAACCTCGAGGCGGTGAAAGAAATTGTACTCCAACTTCGCCTGCGCAATATTGGCGGAATCATTATTCTCGACTTCATCGACATGGATAGGGCAGATGACAGAGACAGAGTCTTCAACGCTCTCGTTGAGGAACTGAAAAAAGACAAAGCAAAAAACTCTGCTTTGCGAATTTCAGAAATGGGATTGGTCCAGATGACTCGCAAACGGACAGAAGAAAGCCTGTCACAAAAGCTCTGTACGCCTTGCCCCTATTGTGAAGGAAAGGGCGAAGTGAAAAGTCCAGCCACTGTGTCCTACGATATCATTCGCGAGCTTGTGCGTGAATTCTCAAAGATCCCGGCGGAAACTTTTGTGCTCAAAGCCCACCCGCAAGTCATTGATAGACTCTGCGAAGAAGACGCTGAGTTCGTTCAAGAAATTAGAGAGCGTTTTTCCAAGAAAATTATGCTTAAAACAGCTCAAGAATTTCATCTTGAGCAGTATGAGGTGTCTCCATTGCGCTGAGGCCTCTCAGCGCTTCAGAGCGATGACTCATTTTGTTTTTTTCAATCAGCGGTATGCTCGCAAAAGAAAAATCAGGCATGGCGTTTGGAAAAAACATCGCATCATAGCCATGACCCTCGCCCTCAAGTCTTTGCTGCTCGTAGAGAGCAACCTTTCCTGTGCAAATACCCATCACTAGCCGAACACGGTATTTAACATCCCAAGCGACAATGTGCATATCATGTGCATAAGCGGCAGAACAAACTTCACTGAGTCGCTGAACAACCATCGACATGATTTTGGGCTCAATACTTTCGAGATGACTCAAAAGCGCTGTGCTCTCTAAAGCAGACTTTTCCTGACCAGCTTCGTCATCAGAACTTCTGCTTGCCATCAGCAATGAACAAACGAAAAAAGCCGGCTCTTTTTCGTTCGGAGACAAGCCAAGTGCACTCTTTAATTTTTCAATCAGATATTGCCTATTCTTAGCATCATCGCGAGGTAACCCAGCAAACGAAGCCGAATGTACTCCTGGAGCAAAATTCAACCGCGGCACGCACAAACCAGAGTCGTCAACGAGCGCAGATTTAACTCCAACAGATCTGAGCGTCGGCAAAACCCTGAGCGCTTCCATCAATTTTCGACAGTTATTCCCTAGAAAAGTCTCGCGATCTTCATCAGGTGTTTTCCAATCGAACGAATTTCCCGCAACAGATCTTGCTGCCTCAATTCCAAAACAACCCTTATTTTGTGCTGACAAAGCATGTTCAAATTCTCTCAGTTTTCCAAAATTACTGGTAGGCACAAAAATTTTGTCCACTGGCGACCTCAAAATCTATTTCTGTTTTGCCAAATCGTATTTTACATAATGATAAAAAGGACTCAAAAAACAACCTCAAAAAGACCAGCAAAAGCACAATTTTGCAGCAAAGCAAATTTGACGCATCTGGGCTTTTCAAAACAACTCTGTTTTTTTGTATTTTTTTCTGATTTTCCAATTTTTTCTCGGGAAAAAGAAAATCCCAGCTCAGCCTCGACAGCGTGAACCAGGATTTTCCATTCGACCCGAGAAAAAATGACTCAGAGTGCGCCCAAACCAAAACTTTCAATTAGACGATTGGCTTTTGATTAGCCTTTTTCCAGTCTTCCATGAAGCTCGTGAGCCCCTTGTCGGTCAGTGGGTGCTGATAAAGCGACATAAGAACCTTCATTGGGCAGGTTGCTACATCAGAACCGGCCAACGCTGACTGAATCACATGCTGTGGGTGTCGAATACTGGCAGCGAGTATCTGAGTGTCATATCCATAGTTATCGTAGATAGCTCTAATTTCGCGAATAAGCTGCATTCCATCCTGGCTCACGTCATCCAAGCGCCCGATGAATGGCGAGATGTAAGTGGCTCCACATTTCGCTGCCAGAAGAGCTTGGCCAGCCTGAAAACAAAGAGTGACGTTTGTTTTAATATTGCGAGCGCTTAAAGCTTTGCAGGCCTTCAATCCTTCTGGCGTGAGCGGCAATTTGATAACAATATTTTCATGAATTTTCGCCAAAACCTCAGCCTCGCTGAGCATTTCAGGGGCTGTTAGGCCAACCACTTCCGCAGATATCGGTCCGGGAATCAAACGAACAATTTCATTCAGGAGTGATTTGAAGTCTTGCCCCGACTTGGCAACAAGAGTTGGGTTGGTCGTGACGCCGTCGCAGATACCTAAATCTGCCATTTGGCGAATCTCATTTATATCTGCGCTATCGAGAAAAAATTTCACTGAAAAAGCCCTCCAGCTTGAATCTTGGATCCATCGAATTTGAATTGCTGTAATTGATTCGTTCCAAATGAACCTGTGAGAATGGATGAACCATTCACCGAAAATGACGCCAATCCAAGCAGAGGAGATTCTACTTGAGCTTGTTCAGCTGCCGACTGAGCAGTGACAATTTGAAGTCGACTTTTTTCTGCACCGAGACTGCTACGGCGTTGTTCAACGCGCAGCCATGCGAGCGTGCAGAGGCCGCTTGATTGAATCAATTGAAATTGAGGAATGAGGGTCCTGATGTCGGTCAATTCAGGCATTTGAGATGCCATCGAAACAGGCTGTGGGATAAGAACATTACCCAAAACAGGCTGTCGCTCGCCCTGCTCAAGCCGCGTGCGTAATTGCGCCGCGACAGCGTTGAATCCACCTAATGCGATAACATCTACCGACTGACCATTCGTTGCCACAACTGCGGTATTTATCGCGAGTGAGGCCACGGGCGAATTGGGGACACAATACGAACTCGATGAGTCAATTGCATATGCAGATTGATAAGAGGTCCGGAAAGAATAGGACGCATTTTCTGAAGAAGATGCATCGGCATTTGGATTGCCCGGCTTACCGTTTTCATTGAAAGCGATGGGCGCATATCCGAGGGAGCTTTCAACAACCGCGCCTGAAATCAGTCGATTCAAATCAACAACCAGTGTCGATACCGTGCGAAGATCACTCAAAGCGTTTGTCGTGGCTGCCTTTCCTGAGAGCCAGTCCAGGGCTGTTGGATTCAAACCCAAGTATCCAAGTGTTCCATAGGGAAATGCTGCCAAAATTCCGAGGCTTTCGAAAACCACAGGCGAGCCCCAAGCGAGAGAGTAGGCACCCAAAATACTGTCGCGCGACGGACTGTAGAAATCGCCTGGAGTGCTGAGAAGCTTACGAAACCCGGTCAGTGGTGAATATTGATATACGAAAATCTGCGCTTCATAACTTCGGTCGGCAGATGACGCAACAACCGTCCAATCTTGTTGTCCTGCCAAACGAACGACCTGCAGAGTTCCAATGCGACCCGCTGGCAGTGTGAGACGATCAAACTCCTGTGCCGACTGAGTCGCTGCACCATTTTTGTCGAGAAGATAAACCTGGATCTCGGGAGTAGACCCGGAAAAACCAGCCATCAAAAATTCACCCGTTTTAGCGACCGCAATCGCTGTGCCTAAACGCGGAGAGTTTTGCGCTGACAGGAGTTGTGGCGAGGCACCGGCAGAAAGAGAAAATGATTGCAGCGACCCGGTTTCATATTCACCGCCGAGCACCGCATTGAGCACATAAGTGATAGGAAGTGTCGGATGACTCGCCATTGCGATGGGCGAATCAACCCCGTTTCCAATTGAAGCACGTTGTGCTTTTCCGCAACCAGAAAAAATCTGGACAATAACTGCAAGCACAATGAAAAAAGCCCAGGATTGACCGGATGCTTGCCCAAGAGAGTTCAACATTCTTGGGTTCTTCATCACTCAATCTCCTCGGCTGCTTCTATTTGTGTCACAGGCGTGTCGTCGAACTCGCTCGGTTTCGAAACAGAAACTACGCGCTCGCCATCAAGAATTCTCATGAGGCAAACACCTTGTGTGAGCCGACCAATCACCTTCACGCTGGTTGTATGAATACGCAACACACGCCCTGTATTGGTTGTCAGCATGAGGTCTGCCGAGTCCGGAACCGACAACAAAGCAACAACTTTACCATTGCGTTCTGTCACCCGAATCGCACTGACGCCTTTACCGGCACGACCGGTCAAGCGGTATTCTTCAAGCTCAGAGCGTTTGCCGTATCCAAACTCAGTCACGACCAAAAGCTTCTCATTCGAGGAAGGATCAACAACTTCTGATGCTACAACTGAATCACCCTCTTCGAGATTGATTCCCGATACACCACGAGCGGTGCGGCCCATAGAACGAACTTCGTCTTCATTGAAACGAATTGCCCGACCATTAGCACTCGTCAGAATCATCTGATTTTTGCCGTTGGTGATTCTCACAGAAACCAGCGTATCACCCTCATCAAGCGTAACAGCGCGCAAACCTGTGGCACGAATATTTGAGAATGCCGACAGTTCGGTTTTCTTTACTGTTCCCTGCGATGTGCACATAAACACATGCATATTCTCAGAGAATTCGTTTACAGGGAGCATGGTTGTGATTTGCTCACCCGATTGCAACGTGAGGATTTGAGCAATTGATTTCCCGCGACCAGTCGCAGGAGCTTCAGGCAGTTCATACACCTTAAAGCAATAAACCTTGCCAAAGTTAGAGAACATCAACACATGGTCGTGTGTGTGCGCACGGAAGGTGACCTTTACAAAGTCCGAGTCCTTCAAGGCTGCTCCGGTTTTGCCTTTACCAGCCCGATGTTGGGAACGGAACTCGTCCTGCAGCACGCGCTTGATGTATCCACCTTGCGAGAAAGTAACAAAGACATCAGCTGGAGGAACAAGGGATTCAAGATCAACATCACCAGCATCAGTTGTGATTTCTGTCCGGCGATTGTCGCCGTGTGACTCACGCAGCGCGACAAACTCTTCTCGCGCTATAGCCGCAACGCGTGCAGGTTTTGCAAGAATGTCTTTTAGGTCAGAAATGGTCAAAAGGATCTCTGCATGTTCGGCAACAATTTTATCGCGCTCAAGTCCGGTGATACGAGAAAGTCGCATTTCCAGAATCGCCGTTGCCTGCCGCTCGCTGAGAGCAAAGCGAGCAACAAGTTTCTCACGAGCTTCATCAGGGCTTGGTGCCTTGCGAATGAGATCGATTGTTTCATCGAGATTGTCGACAGCAATTTTCAAGCCCTCCAAAATATGGAGGCGCTCTTCAGCCTTGCGCAAACGGAAACTCGTGCGGCGCGTTATCACTTCATAGCGGTGGTCCACAAAGTGCGAAAGCGCTTCTTTTAGATTTACAAGCTTCGGGATGCCGCGAACAATGCAGACCATGTTCACGCCGAATGAATCTTGCAGACGGGTGCGCTTGTAGAGATGATTCAGCAGAATCTCTCCGTTTTCGCCCTTCTTAACTTCAATGACAATTCGAATTCCCTCTTTATTGGATTCATCGCGAATGTCGGAAATTCCCGTGATCTCTTCTTCCTTTACCAGGTCGGCAATACGTTCAATTAAGGTTGCCTTATTTACCTGATAAGGAAGCTCGGTGATGATGATTTGCTCGCGACCACCTTTTGTCTGCTCGACTGATGCGCGTCCGCGCACAACAATCGAACCACGACCGGTCCGGTAAGCATCGTGAATTCCCTTGAGCCCACAGATCATGCCTGAGGTCGGAAAATCAGGGCCCTTCACAAATCCCATTAGCTGTTCAATCGACGCATTTTCGTTGTCTATGACGTGAATCAATGCGTCGATTACTTCGGTCAGATTGTGAGGAGGAATGTTGGTCGCCATACCAACGGCAATTCCTGACTGTCCATTCACTAGGAGTTGCGGAAATACAGTTGGCAGCACTCTTGGTTCGCGTTCGCTGTTGTCGTAGTTCGGCCCAAAATCGACCGTATCTTCGTCAAGTGATTGCATCAGAGATTCAGAAATTTTTGCCAGGCGAACTTCTGTGTAACGCATCGCCGCTGGGCTGTCGCCATCAATACTTCCGAAGTTTCCTTGGCCATCAATGAGTGGATATCTCATTGAGAACTCTTGAGCCATACGAACAAGTGCGTCATAAATTGCTGAGTCGCCATGCGGATGGTATTTACCCATCACATCACCGACAATACGCGCCGATTTTTTATATGGCTTGTTATAAACATTATTGTGCTCGTACATCGCGTAAAGAACACGACGATGAACCGGCTTCATACCGTCGCGAACATCTGGAAGAGCACGACTCACGATTACGCTCATCGCATAATCGAGATAAGCATTCTTCATCTCTTCGTTAATATTAATTCCTACGATGCCTTGGCTTTGAATCTGCGACATATTCTTTTCACCTAGCCTTTAATTTCAGAAGTCCAAGTTGCGAACATTCAATGCATTAGTTTCAATGAATTCCTTGCGTGGTGGAACTTCATCGCCCATGAGCATTGAGAACAGGTCATCAGCTGCAATCGCATCCTCAATTTCAACTCGCAAAAGTTGGCGGAAATTGGGATTCATTGTTGTCTCCCACAGCTGTTCGGCATTCATTTCTCCAAGGCCTTTATAGCGCTGAATGTACGCGCCATGTCTGCCTTCGACGAGCAAAAATTGCTGAAGAGCAACCCAATTCGTGAGTTCTTTGGTTTTCTTTTCAGCAACGTATTTGAGAGGAAGCGCTTGGCCTTCTTCTAATTGCTCATGAAGTCGGCGCAGCTCGGAAAACTCATTAGACTCAACAAACTCTGTATCAAGTCGGAAACGAACAGGTTTGCCAGCAATTTGAAGTGCAATAAGGGCGAAATAACGATTGTGCTCATTATCGAACTCAATGTTGGTTTGGATGTGCCCAATCTTTGAAACAAAGTCAGTGAGATCAGTAACAACCTGCGCCAGCTTAGCTCTGTCAAAGAAGCAGGCAGGAGTGAGTGCTTTGTAAGAGACAAAGAAATCGACAACTGGAGCCGTGCGACGACGAGACATGATGCCAAAGATACGATTGTATCTTTCTACACAGGTCAACATATTGCGCACGATCGTCTTTTCAATTTGAGCACCAGAAGAGTCAACAATCTGCGCTTCAGAAAGTGAGTTCTCAAGCAAAAAGACTTCAAGTTCTGACTCGTCCTTGATGTACTTCTCGGTCTTGCCCTTCTTATACTTATAGAGCGGAGGTTGCGCGATATAGAGATAACCGCGTTCAATAATTTCACGCATCTGCCGGTAAAAGAATGTAAGAAGCAGGGTGCGAATGTGAGCGCCATCAACATCCGCATCGGTCATGATGACGATCTTGTGGTAGCGAATTTTTGAAATATCAAAGTCGTTGCGCCCAATTCCAGTACCAAGTGCTTGGACAAGCATTCGGATTTCCTGATTGGCGACCATCTTGTCGGCAGATGCTTTCTCAACATTGAGAATCTTGCCTTTGAGCGGAAGCACGGCTTGCAGTTTTCTATCGCGGCCCTGTTTTGCAGAACCACCCGCGGAATCACCCTCGACAATAAAAATCTCGCAAAGGGCTGGGTCTTTTTCTTGGCAATCGGCAATTTTTCCAGGGAGTCCAGAAAAGTCGAGAGCACCTTTTCGTCGGGTTAACTCACGTGCCTTGCGTGCTGCAATACGAGCTCTCGCAGCATCAACAATTTTAGAAACAATTCGTTTAGCAACATCAGGATTTTCATGAAAATACTCTGTCAGTTTTTCATTGAGAATGCTCTCAACGACAGTTCTGACACGTGAGTTACCAAGCTTACTTTTGGTTTGTCCCTCAAATTGAGGATCGGGAATTTTAACGGAAAGAACAGCGGTCAAGCCCTCTCGAATGTCATCGGCTGACAGACCCTCTTTGAGGCTTTGGACACCCTTGTCATCGATAGCAAGGGCATTGACCACTCGAGTTAACGCCGAGCGAAATCCTGTGAGGTGAGTTCCGCCTTCAACTGTATTGATATTGTTTGCGTATGCGAAGACAGATTCTGAATATCCATCGTTCCATTGCATGGCCACTTCAACCGAACAGTTGTCTTTTTCAGTTTGAACGTAGAGTGGTTTTGCATGAATTGCCGTTTTCGAGCGGTTCAGAAATTCAACGAACGATAGCAAACCGCCCTCAGCCTTAAACTCAGCTGTTTTGTCGGTCACTTCGTCCATCAATTTGATGCAAATACCTTTGTTTAGAAAAGATAACTCGCGCAGACGACCTTGTAGATGGTCGAAACTCATATCAGTGGTTTCGAAAATTGTGCCATCGGGTTTGAAGGTTGTTCTAGTTCCAGTTTGGTCGGTGGTGCCGATAACTTGAATAGGCCCTTGTGGCACCCCGCAGCGGTATTCCTGCACGTGAACTTTGCCGTTCTTGCGCACTTCAACGCGACAATAAGAAGACAGAGCGTTCACGACAGATGCTCCAACGCCATGGAGCCCACCGGATACCTTGTAAACGCTATTGTCGAATTTTCCACCGGCATGGAGCACCGTCATAACCACTTCAAGCGCTGAACGTCCCTCTGAGTGAGCGTCCACGGGAATGCCGCGAGCGTTGTCAGCAACGGTGACACTGCCGTCAACGTGCAGGGTGATTTCAATCGTATTTCCGTGCCCGGCGAGATATTCATCAATGCAGTTATCCACAAGTTCGTAAACCAAGTGGTGCAGGCCATTGACCGAAGTGTCACCGATGTACATGCCAGGCCGTTTTCGAACAGCCTCCAATCCCTCTAAAATTTGAATCTGGTTAGCGCCGTATTGCGACGGATCTTGGGACGCTGAAGCGTAACGAGGTTGAGAGAGGAAAAACATATTCGCAAAATCCCCTGTCTTCCGGACTCTCGGAAGTACGTGTGAAAGGTCTGTGGAAAGTGCGTTTCAGAACGCAAAACATACGCCAAAATGGACCAACATCCAATTGATCCATTGGTCCTGTTCAAAATCGAGTCGGAACGAGCAAATAAAAGACGTCAAGTCCCTTTTCAGCTTCACCCGTTATCATGACAGGACGATTCACGTTCTCCCATGAGAATTTCAGACTCGCGCCCGACAATACATTGAGAATTCCCGTCAAGAGAGTTCCATTGTAATTAACGACAAAGGGTTGTTCTACTGGCGCGGCCAGCTCAACAACTTCTTCACCCTCCTTAAGACCGGGGGTAAAGCTCTGGACGTCGAGAACGGGACCATCAAATCCCAATTTAATGATGCGATTTTTGTCTGCAAACAGAAGCACGCGTTTGACGCTTTCAAGCAGCGGCGACAAGCCTATGTTGACAGTGAAATTGACCTTCTGAGGAATCGCTGATGTGTAAGGAGGATATTTTCCTGGAATACACTTTGATACCATGACGTAATTTTCTGTTTCAACAGCAAAGAACAAGCGTTCTCCGTGCCAGCGCAGTCGATAGTCCATTTCCGGATTTGCGGCGCAAAGTCGGCGAAGTTCATCGAGAGCTTTTTTAGGAACAAGAACTGCGCTGTCTTCAACGCGCTCTGATCTCAATCCATCTTTAAGTTGAGCTTTGGCGAGTCGGTAGGCGTCTGATGCAACAGCTTGGAGATTCAATCCCTGCGATGTGTCCGCCCAGATCAATGCACCGTTTGCGTAAAAACGCGTGTCGTCAGTTGAGACGAAATCTCGAAAGGCATTAACCCAGCGCTCAAGGTAATCGCCCTTAACAACGATTGAAGTACCTTCCTGAGGAACGACGACATCGGTTTGTGTTTGGTCTTGAACAAGCTGCAGCTTTGCCGAGGAGCGACCGCACTTGACAACCAGCCGTTGAGGGAGTTCTGCAATGAGTGTGATTTTTTCGGGCGGGAGTTGGCGAACATATTCGCTCAGTTGTTTCCCGGAAACCTTCAGAACACCCTGTCCTTCATACTCAGCAGCAAAACTGTAGCGGATGGATAGATTGTGACTGAGCGCACTGACTACGACTTGTCCCTCACCGCCGAATTGAAATTGCACCCAGCCCACATCGCCATCGGCTTGGGCAGCTGTCACGGCTGCGAGAGCACCTGCGAGTTTATCGCGATCGATGACTGCGCGAATCGATGATCCTTTTTCACCGGAAACTTCATTTCCGTGATTAAAAGTGCTCATGCGTTTGTAGAGCATGGCTCAACTCCTCTGGTGGCTTTTCTTTTGCTGCACAGGTCTACATGAGGAAAGACGTGGGTACAAGCATCCCAGAAGATTCATCCACAGCCACGTCTTCTCCTTTATTTAAGATAGATATTAGTGTGTTTGAGTAGTTGAAGTAGTAGGTGGCAGCATTTTTTGTGGAAAACCCTACTTTTTTGATGTAACCATTTGTTATTAATGTATTTTTATTCACTCATAGCTGTTGATAAGTTGTGGATGAGATGGTGGATAGGTTGTTCATGAATTGAAAAGTCTGTTGATAACAATTTGCTTCAAATAAAGGCAGCGAGACTTATCCACGATTCATCCACAGCTCTTCCACACCTTGTCCACAGGAGCTCCTCTGTGCTGAAGATTGTCCGTTTGGGGTGGCTAAGTTCGACTCTTGTCCACACTCGTTGTTGACATCCTGTGGATAACCTGTGGATACATCGCCGCGATTGTGTTTCACAGGGAGTTAGTTCGTGACGCAACTGCTAAGAGAAATCGACGATATCACGCTGGAGCGGCTCGCTCGATGCCTACAGTCTGGAGAGTTGGTCTCTTTTCCAACCGAAACTGTTTATGGCTTGGGGGCGCATGCAGGTTTAGCTGCAGCTGTCGGAAGGATTTTTGAGGTTAAAGGCCGGCCAGCTCAAGATCCATTGATTGTCCACTGCTCATCGTTTGAGCAGACAAAAAGATACATTTCGTCGAACGCCTCAGTTTGGCAGCGTTTGGTCCATGAGGCGTTAGGTCGCACTTTTTGGCCAGGACCTTTGACTTTGATTTTGCCGTGTCATCAGGAAAAAATTGTTTCTGCAGTGACAGCAGGAACTGGGTGGGTTGGGTTGCGCTGTCCCAATCATGCAATCGCACTTCGGTTTCTGGAGATGTGTGATTGCCCCGTTGCGGCTCCAAGCGCCAATCTCTTTGGTCATGTGAGTCCAACAACAGCTCAACACGTCTATGACGATTTTCCGCTTGTGGATAACTTGTGGATAATTGATGGTGGCGCCTGTGGATTCGGAATTGAGTCAACGGTTCTTCGTGTTAATGCAGATAATACTCTCGATATTCTGCGTCGAGGCGGTGTTGGTCGTGATGCTATTGTTAAGTGCTTGATAGACTTTCAACTCCTTCATAATGAAATTGAAGCCAAAGAATGTGTGCGGGTTGTTGAACGATACGTTTCTCCGAAAGCTCAACTGACTCCGATGTTGTCTCCTGGTCAGTTGCTTGTGCACTACGCGCCGCGATTATTCACTCAGATGATTGAATGGTCGAGTGATCTAGAGGGTGTTGGGGATTTTAGCCTCGTCTCCTCAGAGCAGATGAGGAAAACAATATTAATTGATTTTTTTGGGCAATTTTCAGTGCTGTCTGGGCTCGTCGGCGTATATCGCGATTTGTCTCAGTCGGGATCGTCTGAAGAGGCCGTTCACGACCTATTTTCTGCGCTACGATGGGCAGAAAGTCATGGTTTGGGAGATGATTTACATTGGCAAATTTGGATTTTTAATCCAAAAAATATTGAACTAATGAAATCTAATGAGATCTTTCTTGCAATGTCTGACCGAGTTTATCGAGCTTCTTCAGGCAGAAGTATGGCGCTAAAATTCAAACCAGATTTTGGTCAAGTTTTCTCTTCAGCTCGTTGACTATTGCTCTTGTTGAAGCGTCCTTTTCGATAAGGTCTTTGACCTTTTCAACGGCATGCATGACGGTTGTGTGGTTTTTCCGCCCAAATGCTTCGGCAATTTCTGTTGTCGCCGACCCTAATAACTCACGACTTAAATACATTGCGATATGTCGAGGGACCACAAGCCTCTGTGAGCGATCTGAAGACATTAATTCCGTTAATTTGATGCCAAAATGAGACGCGACTGCCTTTTGAATTGTGTTGAGGTCGAGCGATTGAGTCGGAATCCGAATCATGCGTCGTAAGTGCGAATTGGTCGATTCAATAGACGGTGGTGCGCCGGTCATTGATTGCGTCATGGCAAGATTATTAAGTATGCCCTGTATTTCACGTACGTTTGATTTCACGTGCGTTGCAATGTGCATCACGACATCGCGAGTTAATTTCAAATTGAGAGCTCTTGCTTTTGATTCAATGATTGCCACTCGGTCTTCAAAGCCAGGCGGCTCAATGTCGGCAATAAGGCCCTGAAGAAATCGGCTTTTTAAGCGCTCTTCAATATTTGGAATGTCTTTAGGATATTTATCGCTTGTGATTACAATCTGTTTTCGTTTTTGAAAAAGATCGTTAAAGGTGTGAAAAAATTCGAGTTGGGTTGAATCCTTGCTTTCAAGGAACTGAATATCATCAACTAACAACACATCTACGTGGTTGTACTTATTTCTAAATGCTTCCTGTTTGTAGAAACGGATCGCTTGAATCAATTCGTTCATATAATCCACACTGGTGACATATTTGATGTTCCAGTTCGGATGTTGCTTGAGAATTTCGTTGCCCACCGAATGCAAAAGGTGGGTTTTTCCTAGGCCCGTTGCACCGTAGATAAACACAGGATTTGTTAAATTACCTGGATTTTTGGCGATTGATTCGCAAGCGGAATATGCAATAAGGTTGCTTTGACCGCGCACAAATGTTGAAAAGTTGAGTTCGGAATTGAGAGAACGTGTGGACTCCTGGGCTGGAGTTGCTTTCGCTTCGAAATCATCAGCGAGAGAAATGGGTGTGACGTTCATTTGGGTTGACATTTGATTAATGTTTTTTGAAGCCTGAAGGGTTGAGATTTTAGGCTTCAAATTATCTTTGGGTGCAGTCATTGAGCTCGTGCCCAATTGTTCGAGAGTTGCATCGTTGCGAGAGGTTTTTACACTTTTTTCTGTTTTTCTTGGCGAAGCTTTCTTTTGACTGTCCTCGGGGGTGTCAAACAATGAGGGAGTTTCGCTCGTTTTCGATGTTTTGCTACGCTTGGGTTGTGGTGTGATTGAGTCCGAGTCGGAGCGAATATAAAATTCGATATTCGGCCCCCAAACGTCCTTTGCGACCTCAATAATATCGTTCATTTTTGCGCTAATAATAAGATTGCCATGAAACTGACTTTTGCAGTCAGCTATCACAGTTTGGCCGTCAAATTTGACGGGGACAACTTGGTTGGCAATTGAGTGAGCAACACTGTCTCCGAGTCCGAGCGACTTGAGTCTTAATTTGAGTTTTTCAAAGAAGACTTCCGATTTTTCGATTGTCGCCATACTGTTTACTCGTGCTCGACTTTCTGTTTCTGACTTTGGCATTGAGGGCCGGATTGTGCAGAGGGTCTGGTTGGAGGTCAAGTCCAAATGGGAAAACTTCTTATCTGGTTTGGTATTTTGTACGGAAATTTGGTTGCTCTTGTTGGTTTAGCAGTTATTACGATCTGGTGGACGAAGGAGTCTTCTGGACGGCAATTTTGCCAAGCGTTTGGGCTGGGTTTGACGGGTTGTCGGAGTCTGCTGTTGATTTTGGATTTTGTCGTTATGGGCACGGCCACTTTTTTGAGCTTTCGGAGAATGTCGACGGCTCGTAAAAACCTGGACAATCATTCTTCGACCCGCTCTGGAGATGGAACCGACCGATGAGTTTGTGGTTTTTTCTTTTGGCCGCCGTGAGTTCTGGGTTATTTGTAGGTTGGGGTCTGTTTATGCAGGTTGCTGCCATCGTCCGACAAAAGCGGTCGTTTGTCGGATTTGTTGCAAAATTTCTTGGGCTTGGACCCTTTTTTTGGGCTCTCTATGCAGGCCGCGAAAATTTAACCCTGCTCATTATAACTTTTTTCATTTCTCTCGCTGGCTTCCTGGTTGTGCTCACCCTTGCACGAGACAGGCTTCTGCGTTAGGAACCCCACGCTGTTTGAAGACTGTATTTAACCCCCGCATCAAGGGATACATCATGAGTCGCTTGGCCTGCGCGTGTCTTAATCTTTCCATTGTGTTTTTACTTGTTGCTGTGAGTTCTGCAGCCCTTGCCGCTGGCGGAAGCCTCACAATTGTTTCTTGGTATGCAGTGGTTGCCGAATACCTTCGCGAAACCTTTGCCATCGGCCTCGACCTAGCGATTGTGAGTGAAGCTGTTTCCTCTGCCGCTGCATTTTTGGTGGTGACAGCTGTTGGATTACTCGCTGGTTTTTATCGATTGAAGCCCGAGTCAATGTCCGATGATGAAATCCTTCCACCGAAGGCATTTGGATTTAAGGCTTTTGTTGAACTCTGTTGGGGTGTAATCAGCAGCACTCTTGAGAAGATTGTCGGCGAGAAGGCTTGGACGCACTACGCATCTCTTCTTGGTGGAACGTTCTTTTTTATTATCTGCGCAAATCTTTCTGGTCTGGTCCCCGGTTTTCCGCCGGCAACTGAATATATAAATCAGAACGCTTCGATGGCTATTATCATCTTTTTGGCATTCAACTATGTTGGTTTGAAACATGGTGGCTTGAATTATATCAAACACCTTTGCGGCCCAGTGCTGTTTCTTGCCCCAATTATGTTCGTCATTGAGTTGATTGCACTCCTCGCTCGCCCTGTTTCATTGAGTTTGCGTCTTTATGGAAACGTCTCTGGGGACCACATGGTTTTCAACGTGTTTTCCACACTCATGCGCGATTTTAATGTTCCCTTTTTACCGGTCCCTGGCGCACTATTGACCTTTGGTCTTTTGGTCGCGTGCCTTCAGGCCTTTATTTTTATGACCTTGAGTTCGGTTTACGTGCGTCTCTCTCTTGATACGGCCCATCACGATCACTGAGAGATTTCACGTGAATTGGTTCTTGTGTATCGCGCGTAGCTTCCGCCATGCTATCGGCCCTCGTCGTTTGGCCAGAGCTACACAAAGCGCATTGGTTTGTCCTCAGGGCAAA
>CAIZJW010000209.1 GCA_903933385.1 uncultured Silvanigrella sp.
TCTTGAATCAAACGCGCGTGATCGAGCGACACACCCACTTGCGCAGCCAAGGCTTCCAGTAAATTCAGATCGTGGGGGTTAAATGGCGTCACGTGCTGATTCACATCTGAAAGCGAATCTAGGAAAACGTTTTTCTTCGACTTTTTATTGACCAACAATATGAATCCAACCACCTCGCCGGAGGGCGTTCGAAATGGAAACAGACAGTAGCTCAGAATTCGATAGTTCCTTGGATCGTAGTCGAATTGGAGCACAGGTAGAGAAACTTGCGCGCACTGGGATGCACTTGCCCCATTGGGAATGGGACCGTTCCAACCGTCCTCCCAAACAATTCCAACCGAATTGTTTAAAACGTAAGAAATAGATGCATTGCGGCTGGGGTCAAGCAAATCGCTGTTGAGCTTTAAATTCTGACTTTTGCAGATTCTCGATTTTTGAAAGAAACGGTTTCCACTCGACCTTAGCAAGCGCAACTCTGGGCCACCCTCTCTCGGAGTTGCACCCAGGTTTTCGCGTAACAACAGAAAACCCGCATCCGCTGACGACAAGTCGATTGCTTTCTCAAGAACGAGACGCACCATACTGTCGACCGACGAATGACTCGTCATGGCCATGCCAATCTCGTTGATCGCACGAGCTTCATTGTCTCGCAGAGCTAGGAGTCCAGAGAGGTCATTTTGACTCGCCAAAACAATGAGGTTGTGAGCCGCCCTCTGAATGTCGCTCATCAAAACGTTGTATGTGTATGGTTGTCGAACAGTCCCGAGGAGCCATCCACCCGATTCCAAAAGTCTCAGCTTTTTCCAGGTTCTAACGGTACACTGCTCGGCCCCTTCGACCAACATGAATCCGATCCTGCCGTTCGCAGAAATTGACTGAAAAGATTCAACAATCTCTCCTCTGAGCTTCAGCAATTGCCGAGGCTCCAGGACAAATATGACGCTATGTTTTTCTTTTCCGGAGGAAACAAGCTCCAGCGCGGAGCGAACTTCATCGAGACGTCCCTCGCGCATGATCAGATTCAGCCCGTGGTCGGCTCGGGCACCTATCGGAACCCCCAACGGTCTATAAATCCAGACTATTTCCACCTTTTCCTGCAAGTTGAGTCTCTCCGACAAACTAAGCCACGTATGGTTTCGGCCGCACCAATTGAAAACTGTACAAGCCAAGTCTCAATTTCCTGACAACACGAAATTTAAACCCCACCAGCGCAGTCAAACACGCCTAAAGAAACTGATTTTCCCGTACGACTTAAGCCCAATAGGCGCTTTTTTGTTGAATAAATTCGCAAGCTCGTGCTACCCGCAGGCAAGCCGGTCGCTTAAGAACCGGGGGGGCGAATTTCAGAGGACCGTCTTATGACCATGGCCACATTGGCCGCACTGCTTCTCGGCCTTGTTTTCGGGGCCGCCTGCGCGCTCGGAGTGAAAAAACTTGCCGAGCGGAAATCTCTCAAGAAGTTCCGGGCGAGCAGCATGACCGAGTCAGATATCTCGGATGCTAATTTGGAATGGAGCTGGGCCGAGAATCTACCCATGGCTGTTTTTACAATGAACCGTGAAGGCAAGTTGATTTTTGCAAATGCGACCTGCCGAAAACTCTTTTCATCAGTTCGCTTGGTTGACTTAGAGAACCTTAAGCTCGGCAAAGCTCCACGTTGGGTGCATCCCAATGACGGGCGAAACGTGGTTGAAGTTTTTGGCGCCATCAGGGGCCTGAAACGTGGAACTCTCGAAACCCGAGTGCGTGTGAGCGGAGAAAACGGCGACTGGCTTTGGCTACAATTAAAACTCACTGCCATCTCGAAGAACTCAGAACGTCAGTCCGAAGGGCCAAATCAATTCAGTTCAGATGAAGCAACAATCCTTGGAACCTGTGAAGACGTCACACTCTTTCAAACAGTCATTCAAGCTCTGCGCGATCGAGAAGCAAGAACAAAACGCCTGCTGAGCGGGGTCAAGGACGCGGCAATATTTATTCTATGTGAAGACGGGTACATTCAATTTTGCAACGACGCAGTTGAATTTTTGCTCGATTATTCAGAAACAGAGCTTAAAGGTCAGCACATTTCAATTCTAAGCCCTCGCACAGAACTTTTATCAGGACACATTTTGAATTCGCTCGCACAAGCTGACCAAACTGTCCATCATGAGGAAGTCACTCGCAGAATTAGAAAAAATGGAACCGGTTTTTGGGCGAGCGTTCTTATCACTTCATTGCCCGCCGAAGCTCCCTACAGCAAAAACTACTGCGTTGTGCTTCGCGACGTGAGCAACTACAAACGCGAAGAAAAAGAACTGCATGAATGGAAAAAAAGATTTGAACAGTTAGCTGAAAACGTTAAGGAAGCATTTTGGATTTATGATGTTCGCGCTGCAGCGCTTGTTTACGTCAGTCCAGTTTTCAAGCCACTCATTGGTATCGATCCAAACACCAATGAAACGTTTTTTTCTGACATCCTGCGCAAAATACACCCATCTGACCTCACACTCGCCCGCACCTTCATGAGTGACTTGACCATGGGGCACGATTCGAGTGTTGAATTTCGCGTGATGGGTCCAAATGGACAACTTCAATGGTTAAAATTTAAATCTTTTGCAGTTCGCGACTCATCCAATCGTGTGCACCGAATTGTAGGTGTCGCGGAGGATGTTACGGAAAGCAAAACTGCGCAGATTGCTCTGAACAAGGCCAAAGAAGAAGCCGATACAGCCAACAAAGCGAAGAGTGAATTTCTAGCGAACATGAGCCATGAAATTAGAACACCTTTGGGTGCAATGATGGGATTCGCAGAATTAATTGGAGATTTTCAAAATTCAGAAGACGAACGAAACTCTGCGCTTCAAGCAATTCTGAGAAACGGACGTCAGCTGGGCAAGATTATCGATGAAATATTGGACCTCAGCAAAGTTGAAGCCGGAAAGCTTGAGTTGGAAGAGGAAGAAATAGAACTTTTGGGCTTCATCGAAGATGTAACTACACTCTTAGGGCTACAAGCGCGTGAAAAGGCAGTTGCCCTGCATCTTGAGCCAAAAGGACTTCTGCCGAAAACGATTCGAACCGATGGAACCAAGTTTCGGCAGATTCTCATCAATATTATTGGCAACGCAGTTAAATTTACCACACGCGGAAGCGTAACGATTTGGGTCAGTACAGAGCTCGAAGCCGAGTCATCCAAGTTGAAATTGACAATCACTGACACGGGCCCAGGCCTCGACCAGGCTCAACAGTCGCGTCTCTTTCAACCGTTTGTGCAAGCCGACAGTTCAACAAGGCGTCGATTTGGAGGCACGGGCCTCGGATTGGTTCTATCAA
>CAIZJW010000210.1 GCA_903933385.1 uncultured Silvanigrella sp.
CTCACCCTGAGATGTTAGTTCGTCTTTTTGAGCAAGAAGTGACAGAAATTGCTGAAGGTATCGTAGTCATTCAGAGCGCCGCTCGCTATCCTGGCAGCCGGTCTAAAATCGCCGTTTACAGCACGGAGCAATCGGTTGATCCGGTGGGTGCGTGCGTGGGTGTTAAAGGTTCGCGCGTTCAGATGGTTGTCCAAGAACTGCGCGGCGAAAAAATTGATATCATCCCCTACGATCGTGACCCTGCAAGGTTCGTGTGCAACGCACTCGCTCCCGCTGAAGTCTCGAAGGTCATTGTCAACGAGCGCGTTCATACAATGGAAGTTGTCGTCCCCGACGACCACCTCTCTCTTGCAATTGGCCGTCGCGGGCAAAACGTTCGGCTGGCAGCGCAGCTGTCAGGCTGGAAAGTAGACATTCGCTCAGAATCTAAAATGCGCGAGCTTGTTCAAGAATATAAATCGGTGCTGTCACAAATTCCTTCCCTCGGCGAGATGCGCGCGGAAATTCTCGTGAATGAAGGCTACAAAGACCCAACCGACATTGCACGCATGGAAGCGAAAACTCTCAGTAAGCTTCTGCGACTCACGCCCGAAGAAGCTGATCAAGTTGTCTTGGGAGCGAAGGAACTCGCAGACAAGATCGCTGCAAACAAAAAACCAGAAATTGATGTTGAAAGTGAAATCGACGCGCTCGAAATCACAAGCACTCTCGGTAGCGCTCAATTTGACGCGGCCGCTGAAGCATCGGCGTTGGAAGACTTGGTTGCCAAGTCGCGTCCTGCCGCTCAACTCGATCCAGAAAAAGTCGACCCTCGTCAGGTTCCAAGTGAAATACTTCACTACTGGATGAAACTACGTGGAGTGGGCGAATACACAGCCGCAATTCTTCATACGGCCGGATTCAACGATTATTCGGCACTGGCGCAGGCCACACCCGAGGACATCGCGGTCCGCACCGGATTGCCTTACAAGTTCTCAGGAAAGATTCATGCTGAAACTGCCAAAATCGTTGGAAACTGATCCCAGAGCTGCGAAAATTGAAGCAGGCCTCATTAAAAATCTAGGGCCTGTCTGGAGTGAGGGTCGGCTCAAAGTGCCGACCCTTGAACTCACTCCAGAACTTGAAAAAGCTCTTTCTATCTCAAGACGCGCAGGACAGTTGCGCGGAGGTCTTGAGAATATTGAATCCTGTCTTCGCCGAGAACAGCAAGGACTAGACGCACTCAAACAAAGAAAACTCGGACAAGACGGCGGCAGAATCAGCCGACTTCTTCTCATGAGTTCAGATGGTTCAGAGCGTTTTTACCGGCACTGTGAAAGCTTGCTTGCAAACTACTCGGATCGCTTGGCAGGCGTTCGACTTAACACGAACAGCCAACTCCTGGGGCATAAATTCTTTGGAAAAGATGCACAGGTGAAAGCACTTCTTGTAAGTCATAAAGATTTCGTCATCAGAGCACTCGAATCCCTAGCTGATTCCTAAGAAAGCTGCTAAGGGACTCGTGGTTATCAGAAAAGTCGGTGCCCCGCCGATCAACAGGGGCTATTTTGGGAGCGGAGTTGGATGAGCCGTTTGAGGGTCTTGGATATCGCCAAAGAGCTTAAGCTCGACACGAAAACAGTTATTGCGAAGTTGAATGATCTGGGGATCCAGGTCAAAAACCACTTCAATGCAATATCTGACATTGAAGCAGACAAACTCCGTGCGTATTTGCGATCTGGTCGCAATCCTGAAAAAGAAGCGGCGGCAAAACCTGCAAGCAAGGTTGTGATTCGTCGCCGTACAGACGCAGTCCCGGGTGCTGAAGCATTTGGTGGTGAAACCCAACCAGGGACAGAAGAACCTGTTGCAACATTTGCCGCTCCTTTGGTTGAAAAACCAGAAGAAATAGCGGCACCAGAGACTTTCAAGCCAGAAATCGCAGCACAAATGGAGAGCCCAAAAGAATCGGCTCCCCTCGTGCGAGAAGCTGTCTCTGATGTAAGCGCCGCTGAGCCTAAAAGTTCAGAGCCATCGACATCATCTCAATCTGAAGAAAAAGTATCAGCGACACCAGTCACACCTGCTGCTGCTGCTGCTCCAAGTACTGGAGCAACGGTTGTGCGTCAGGCACCACCGGTGATGAGTGCAACTATTGTTCGCCGTGCCGAACCTGTCGCACCAATAGCTCCCGGACCAACAGCAGCCGGCGCTGGCCCCAGGCCTTATGGATCTGGTCCAGTCCCAGCAGGCGGACGCCCCACTCCAAGAGACAGTTTTGGTGGACCTCAGCCACGCTCAGACAGAAACTCCTATCAGCGCGGTGAGCAGGGCGGATACCATCGCAGCGAACCAGGACCAGGCGGACCCCGCAGCGGACCAGGTGTTTACTCGTCTGGTGGTGGCTACGGCGGACCTCGTCCAGCCGGCGAAGGCGACTCTCGAGGCGGTTGGCAGCCACGTGGTCCAGGCGGACCAGGCGGCCCAACCCCAGGTGGCTTCGATCGTGGACCTCGTCCTGCATATGGTGCTGCCGGTGGAACATCCGGTGGATTCGGCGGCCCACGTCCAGCAGGCGCTGGAGGTGGCTTCGGTGGACCAAGAGCTCCGTTTGCTGCACCAGCAGCCGACGCAACTCCCGGCAAGGAAGTCAGCACACGCGGTCGCGAAAAAGAAAAAGAACATGAATTGCGTCGTCGTCGCATACAAGACGAAGAAGAAAACCGCAAAGCGCGCGCGAAAGCGGCACGCGGCGGCGGTACTGGCGACGAGTTTCTTGATGAAGAACTATACTTCGGCCAAGAAGGCGGCGTCGCTTCCGAAGAGGGCGTTGCTCAGGTTCGCACAGTCATTTTGCCAAACCGCAGACGCGGCTCTCTCCCATCACGCAAACGTGAAGATAAGCGAGCTGAAGCAGCAAACCCCATGAAGGCATCCAAGCGGATCATTCGTGTAGACGAATCGATTTCTGTGTCGGACCTTGCTGCTGAGATGAGCGTAAAGTCATCTGCGATCATCAAAGTTCTTATGAAGCTCGGAATGATGGCGAGCGTTAACCAACAGCTCGACCTCGAAACGACAACTCTCGTGGCAAATGAATTTGAATTTGAAGTTCAAAATGCCGCGGTGAGCTTGAGCGACATTCTTAACACTAAGAAAACATCAAAAACTGACTCAGCCCAATCTGAGTTCGTGACCCGAGCTCCGATTGTCACAATTATGGGCCACGTTGACCATGGTAAAACATCGCTCCTCGATGCAATTCGCTCGGCGGATGTCGCAGCTGGTGAGGCGGGTGGTATCACTCAACACATCGGTGCATACCAAATTGAGTACAACGACAGAAAAATAACCTTCCTCGACACACCAGGACACGAAGCATTTACTCAAATGCGCGCTCGTGGTGCACAGGTCACGGACGTCGTTGTTTTGGTTGTTGCGGCTGATGATGGCGTGATGCCGCAAACAGTGGAAGCAATCGCACACGCGAAGGCAGCTGGCGTTCCGATCATCGTAGCAATGAACAAGATGGACAAAGCTGGCGCAAATATCGAACGTATTCAGCGTGAGCTTTCTCAGCACAACGTCACGCCCGAGGAATGGGGCGGAGATGCAATGTTTATTCCTGTGTCTGCGAAAACCAGACAAGGAATCCCTGAACTGCTTGAGGCCCTCCTCCTCCAGTCAGACGTCCTCGACCTCAGAGCACCCAAAGAAGGCTTGTCAGCAGGTGTGGTTATTGAAGCCAAACTCGACAAGTCCCGTGGTCCGGTTGCAACCGTCATAGTGACTAGCGGTATTCTTCGCCAGGGCGACTGCATTGTTGCAGGTATTGCTTACGGACGAGTACGAGCCATGTTCGACGACAAGGGCAATCGCATGGCCGAAGCACTTCCAGCGACTCCAGTAGAAATTATTGGTTTGTCGGAAGTTCCAGCCGCTGGCGACCAGTACAACTGTGTTGTAAATGAAAGTATTGCTAAAGAAGCGGTTGCTTACCGTATTGAAAAGCACCGTCAAAAAGAGCTTGCCGGTAAGCCGAAAGTGACTCTGGAAGACTTTCTTGCCAAGCTGGGAGATGATCCCAACAAGGCCAAGGAGTTGCCCATCATTCTCAAGGCCGACACACAAGGTTCAGTTGAAGCCATTCGTGCAAGCCTTCAGAAATTGGATACTGAAAAGGTCAAAAACCGCATTATTCACTCTGCAGTAGGCGGCATCACTGAAACTGATGTCACGCTCGCAGAAGCTTCCGGAGCGACTGTTGTCGGGTTCAATGTGCGCCCAGATAAAATGTCTACAGCGGCAGCGGAATCGCGTGGTGTTCAGATTCAGTGCTTCAGCATCATCTATGAATTGCTCGAAACAATCGAGAAACTCATGGCTGGCAAGCTTGCACCTATCAAAACCGAAAAAGTTCTTGGCCACGCAGAAGTTCGCAACCTGTTCTCAGTGCCTAAAATCGGCGTGATTGCAGGTACTGCAATCACCGACGGCAAGGTCACTCGCAACGCTCACATTCGAGTTGTGCGCGAAGGCATTGTCGTCTACACGGGTCGCGTCGGGTCTCTGAAGCGCTTCAAGGATGATGCCAAAGAAGTACTCCAGGGCTTCGAGTGTGGTATCGGGGTAGAGAACTACAACGATCTCAAGGTGGGAGATGTGCTGGAGTCCTTCATCATAGAAGAGACTGCTGCAACCCTTCACTAAGAAATTCAATCCGACACCGGGCCCAGTGCCCGGTGTTCAAGTCTTGTCCGGAGTTTTTTTCGTGTCTTCCAAAAGAGTTCTTCAAGTGGGTGAGCAAATTCGTGAACACATCGCCATGATGTTGATTCGAGGCGAGTTGTCTGACCCTCGTTTGAAAAACATCACCATCAATTCGGTGCGTGTTTCTCCTGATCTTCAACTCGCCAAAGTTTACTATAGCGTCATGGGCAACCAAGCAGATCGTGATGCCGTGAATAAAGGCTTGAAACAGGCAAGCGGCTTCATTCGCCGCTCGCTCGGTGACACGCTTAAAATGCGCTATACGCCAGTCATAAATTTTTTCTTCGATGAATCCATCGAGCGTGCTGCTCGAATTTCCGAATTGATTGAAAACGTGAAGCGCGAAGATGCACAAGCTGAAGATGATGCTGTTTTTGGTGATAAAAAAGAAGACGTGAAATAATCTCACGTCTTTCAGAATCATCACCTTCCCTTTATGTGCCCTTCAAATCGAGTTGCGAACATGCCTCTCATTCTCGTCGACAAACCCGAAGGTCCCACCAGTCATGCGGTGGTTTCAACAATCAAGCGTGCACTCGGGGCCGACAAAGTTGGTCACTTAGGGACTCTCGATCCTTTTGCGTCTGGCCTGCTCCCCATCCTTGTTGGCAACACGGCTCGGTTGGCTGATGAAGCGATGAATGGAGAAAAGGGATACCTTTTTACGATTGGTTTCGGACGCGAAACTGACACTCTCGACCCTACGGGAAGAGTGGTTGCTGAAGCAGCGCTGCCCACACAGCTCACGGCAACTCTCATTGATTCTGCACTGAATAATTTTCGTGGTCTCATTGAACAGGTTCCGCCTGTTTACTCAGCATTGAAAATGAACGGCATGCC
>CAIZJW010000211.1 GCA_903933385.1 uncultured Silvanigrella sp.
GGTGTGGCATCAAGCTTATTGAGCGCTTCAAAACCAGGAAGCTTGCTGAGATCAGGAACCACGACTATTTCAACCCGACGGTTGGCCGCTCGACCTTCCTTTGTCTCATTTGTTTTTGCTGGTTTTGCTTCACCGTAGCTCGCCGCACTGATGCGTGTTTCGGGCATTCCTGCTTCAACCATTTTCTTCACAACCGAAATGGCACGGGCTGCCGCGAGTTCCCAGTTGCTAGTGAATTTACCACCGCTGATGGCAACGTTGTCGGTGTGCCCTTCAACTTGGAAGCCTTTATCTGTGAGAGTTTGCAACAAGCCTGCAACTTCCTGAACCGATTTTTGGCCTTCCGAGGTGAGGCTTGATGAACCGCTCTTGAAGAGCAGGTCGGAATTGAGTGCCACCACCATGCGGCCATCAACAATGCGCACACGCAAGCGGCCTGAGTCAATCATCGATTTGAATTTGATGAGGAGGTCTTGATACTCGGCAACGCGACGATCCGTTTCGGCCTTGTTTTTTTCAAGTTCAGCAAGCGCAATGCGCAGTTTGTCGTTGTCGGTTTGCACTTGTGTGAGAGAGCTTTCGAGCATCGATTTGTCTTTGTTCACGGAGTTGACCGTTTTTTCCAGGGAGCTGGCTTTTTGCTCCAGAGTAGAGGCTTTTGCCTCAAGAGAGCTCGCCTTTTGCTCCAGATTGCTTGCCTTTTTGTTCAAGTCAGAGGCTTTTGTGGATTCGCTTTTGAGCGATGTTTGTAGGCTTTCAGCCTCCTTGGAGCGTTGCGCCAAGGTGTTTTCAGTTTCCTGGAGGCGTGCTTCAAGGGCTTGATATTTTGATTTGCTCACACAGGCATTGGAAAGAGCGAGGGCGGCAAGCACTGTTGGTAAAGCAACGTAACGGATCTTTTGCATTGAGGGCTCCTTTGTTAAGCTTTGCGTATGAATTTTCGCGAAACTTAAAAATGATTGCAAGGAGAACTCAGCATGCATCTGACACTCGGCAAATGGTTGGGTGGCTTAGCTGTATTTGCATGTGGGATTATTTTGGGACGATTCTCAACTAACGTGTCCAAGAGCACTCTCTCTGCTCCACTTGTGACTGTAAATGAGTCGGCTCCCCTCATTCAAGTCGGGAATGATACGGTGCGGCTGCGCGATCTGGATGCTCCTGCGCGATTCGCCCTGCACCGAATTCTTGAGCAGGCTGTGATGCAAGCACAGCGATTTGCTGAGAACCACGCTGCTCTGACTGCAATAGATCAGAAGAAAACTGCAACTCCCAGTTGGCGAAGTTTGCTTGAACAAGAGCTTTCGGCCGAGAGTCTCAGGAAAATATACGAAGCCACACCTTCGTTGAGGCAATCAGGTTCCTTTGATGATGTTTGGCCAGAGGTAGAGCGCTTTGTCATGGAGCGCGGACGCTTAAAGAGAGTGGGTGAATTTCTCGAGAAATCGTATCAATCGAAACAATTGAAGCACATGCAAAACGATTTGGTGTCGCCCAAATTTCCCTTTGATGTGTCGGGCTACCCTCTGATTACTTTTGGAAAAGATGACGGCAAAAGAACGGCAGAAGTTGTTGTACTTTTTCGTTACGGTGGACGCTTATCGCAGGGAGCATTTTCCCTCATTGCCGACATCGCGCGTGAACAAGAGTCGCGCATTGCTGTGCGCTTGGTACCAGAGGTCACCAACTCTCCGTTTGATCAATTCGCATCTGGGATGATGTTTGCAGCAAGTGAAGTGGGTTCTTTGGAGCCAGTGAAACTGCGCGAGCTTCACGAAATGCTGCTCAAAGAGCCCATTTCGGCTGATAATGCGAAGTCAGGTGACAACGAACAACAGTTGATTTCCTCGCTCGCTGCAAAACTACCAGGCAAAGGTTATACATTTGCACCTTCGCGCAAGCTGCCTAACAACGCTGTTGCTCTTTCAAGTTGGTGGCGTGATGTCAGAACCAACAGGCTCCCCATGTTCTTTGTGAACGGATCGCTTGTCTCGGAAAATAGCCCGCGCGGCTTACCAGATGCGTTGCGCAGTGCACTTGGGATTCAATCAGTCGTTGGTCGATAAAATAGTTTTGATCTGTTGACCTGCGCGCCATGTCGCAGAAGAGCCCCAGGGCGAGACTCCCAAGCCCAATGCACTGCTGCATCCTATGGGGCCAATGATGGGTTCAAAAAGCCCGCTGAAAACGAGTGTCACGGGCCAAACATTTAAAGTGCAGCTCTTACCCTCCGCTTGGCGTGTGAGAATGAAGTGTGCATTTGGCTCAACGCTTCCTTTGAAGCCTTTGAGGTTCGAGGGGCGCTCGGTGGCAGAATCAACTTTGTAGATGCCATCGGCCGTATGTCGGTAGAGTTCGTTGCCTATGATAAGAAAATGGGTGTTTTGGGCGCGCTCATCGAGGCGTTGATTTGCGCGCACCGTGCGCATCGCTACGCCATTGGTTGAGTAAGAAAGGATGTTAGCACTGTTGGCGGATGTGCGCACAGCCAAAAACACTTCAGCCATATCATCCGCAACGCGTTCGGTTCCAGCAACCAGTGGAGCACCCAACGAAAACGATTTTCCACCCGATGCACTGAGGGCCTTAAAAGCGTTTTCCCAGGTCCAAAATTCTTCGCCTTTAGCAAAGCCCAAGAGCCCCAAGAAGAGTGGAGGTTTTGAACTGGGCTGATTGGATGTTGTATTCTTTTCGAAACTAAATGGCGCAGTGTGCCGCATTTGCCATTCTGCTGAATAAGCAATTCCCCCGACACCAAAGCTACTTTCAAACAGTGCATCATATGTTTTTAAGAGAGCTTTATCCAACAAGAAGTCTGCAAAAAGGAACGACTGGTTCTCATCAACGACGAGAATCCGCCCTGAGGAATCAATTGATACATTTTGATGCGCAGAGAACGTTTGGTTGCTTGGGAACTTGATGCGATACCAAGGTCGTTTTTCGATGCCATCCCATAAAACAATTTCATTGCGAAAATTCAACACCCACACACTGCTTGGGAGTTTCAGTTGCCCTTGTGAGTTTTGCAATATTTCAACAGCTGACGATGTGCAATTTATGGGGCGAGATGATATCTCTGCGGCTGCATCGATTGAAATTTGGTAGGAACCGGCACGGCCGTTGAAAGTGAATTTTGTTTGTTTTCGAGGATCAATATTTTGTTTTTCTGCCGCCAGTGGAAAGCATGCATGCCCTCTAATGCACTCATCCAATTCTGGACGTGCATCAATAAAACGAATCCTCAATGCTCGACTCACAGGCTCATCACCACCCAACTTCTTCGGCTGAAGATGGAAGCCTTTCGTAGGGCACAATCCAGCGAGTTCTTCACCAGTTCTTTTTTCCAAACTAACAAAGGATGCTGATTGCGGCATTGGCAGCCCTGCACGCGCGAGCTCTTGCTTATCTAATGACAATTCACTTCTCCGCGCCCACGCCTGACTTTCGAGCGCCAACCCGCCAAGAGCGGTTAGAGCGACAAAATATGTGGGTAGGGTGGGCTTCATGAATCAATTCCTCAAAGGTCTTTGGTTGTTCCTGGGCAACGTGCCGCTTCGCCAGTGCGCACATAATAGCTGCCAATTTTTATTGTCGTTTCGTTAAATGGCCGTGTGATAAATAACTTGACTTTGCATGTGCCGTTGTTGCCAAGGTCAGCGCTATTGCAGGTATCATGGCTTTCAATGCTTACGTAATCGTTTGTGGTATCTAGAAGAGAAGTTGGGTTGGCTCCAAACGCAGCAGGATTGTTTACTGCCTGCACTTGCAAAGTCACTCGTCTCTCTGGATATGTGCGGTTGCAATCGGTGGTGTGGCCATCATAAATGAGTCCAACAACAGTTGCTGCTGACGCTGTCTGTTTTGCAGCAAGCGTGTTATTTCCTGAGTTTTGATCGGCACTCGTTATTGCACATCCCGCAGCCACGCTCGAGTGATAGTTTGTGCTTGCAGCGCATGTACTTGTGTTAGTTGTAAACTGTACGGCGTTGATATACGTGCGTGGAATTCGTACCTGCGGAGTGTCGTCGAAAACAACTTTGGTGAGGTCAGGGCTTTCAGCCTGAACCCAAAAAGGTGCTGTTTCTTTATCAATCACACCGCTGATAATCACCGAACACCGGTGGCCTGCGAATCGAGTTGCACCTGTGGCCTCTTTTGTGGGGAGATTGAAACAGTGGCTGCTGATAGAATAGTTTGCTATATCCTGATTCGCAGAGTCGCCTGTGTAAGAACTGCAACGTGCATCTGTCGTGTTTGTTGAGTCACAGCGAGCAATGTTCACGTTTGAAATAATGTAGCCTGTGTCGTTCGTCACAGTGCAAAGCGCTTCTGGGTTGCCCGTGTTATCTATTCCCCACGGATAGCATTTGAATTCTGGCGCCCTCTTTGTTGGTGCCTTGAAAATGATCCTGTTGCCTTTGTTTATGCCTCCAGCGGTGCATTGAATCGTGCCCGCGATATGCTTTCCGGCCGTGCCGGCTGTGATATTAAATGAGGTTGCTGTTGCGCCGCTCACAGCTGGGGTTGCTGCAGTTGCATCGCCTGTGTTGGTCACGGCAATTCCATTCATAGTGGTTCCACAATCGTCTGGTTTATTAATTTATGTATTTAATCCTAGAGTAGATAGAAGTATTTTAGTAGATAATGAAACAAAAGTATTATTATACTTATTTGGTTTTATTCTATTAATAACAGCAAAATGGGAGTTATTCTTTAAAGAATCACCACTATTAAAAAAATTTCAACATTCAGTGTAAATTTTCGATAATTAAAATTTCATTACTATTTTTCCAGAGTTTTATTCTCATCCATTAACATTATTGCCATA
>CAIZJW010000212.1 GCA_903933385.1 uncultured Silvanigrella sp.
CGAACAGAATACGTGTTACCCGTTGACAACGAAATTATTTCGTCGCCCGGAGCAAAGATGTCGACGTTTTTTCCGAAATTCGAGAACGTAGCAGCAAGGTCGCGGCGCTCTGATGCTCCAACGGAGATTTGATTTTGGAGATTGTATCCTGCCGGAAAGCTTGTTTCAGTTTCATGGTTTTTGCGAAAATTACCCACTGCAGACACAAACACAACATCATGAAGAGCCGCATATTCAACGGCCTGTTTTATTTCTTCAGATTGCGACGGGCTTCCAAAACTTGCTGAGATAACGCGAGCTCCTCTGTTCACAGCATAGCGAATTGCCTTCGCGATGGTTTGTTTCTCTGGGGAGGGGCGTTTTCCAGAGAAAATTTGGATCGGAAGAACCTTGATTCCTCTCCAGGGTGTTCCAATTCCCACTTTATTGTTCGTTTTAGAAACGAGAAGTCCTGCAACGTGTGTGCCGTGACCAATTGCATCTGTTAGCAGCGGACTATTGTCGGCAAAACTCCATCCCATGGAGTCATCAACAAGTCCGTTGTTGTCGTCATCCAATCCGTTGGAACTTCTCTCCGTTCCGTTCTCATCGACTCCCGATTCAGCGAGGTTTTTGTAGATTTTATCAAGGTCAACGTCTGGGTGGTTCAGGTCAATGCCGCTGTCTATTATAGCGACAACGACAGGTTCTGCAGATTCTGAGATCATTTCATCGAAATTAAATTGAATGTCTGCTCCAACCACACCCACAGTACCATGCGGCGAAACTTGGCCTTTGTTGGAAAAATACCATTGCTCTTTGAATAGCGGGTCTGTCCAAGGTTTGCTCTCAAAATTCAAATCAATTGTGGCAATCGATCTTGAAAAAATTTCAAAGTGAATTTGGTTGCTTGTCACTTTCTGCTCATTGCTCGCAGCAGGTGCACAGCCTGCGAGCGCTAGGAAGGCAGCAAATGTGATTGGAAGCCGCAACGACATCAATTTTTACCAACGTAGAGGAAGAGCAGATTTTGTCTGCAATAGTTAACTGACTTCCAGGCGGCTAGGCAAGCAAGTCCGATGTGGGCTCACCTCTCACAGAGTCACTGGCATTTTTTTCCCACTGCAAAAACGATTGAACCAATTTGCCGCCCCACAAAGGCCCATTGCCTGAGATCATCACTTCAGCTGATGAACAGGAAACCATTCATGCGCACGAAATTAAAAGCTGCCTTCTTTGCACTTCTCGTATCTGGCTGCGGGCATGACCCTGGCCAGTCACCAAGCCGTAAGTTCGCGGCCGGGTCAGAGTCTGGTGGGTTGAGCGGGTCAAGTGAAGACGAATCAAAGAAGGTGGCAGGGGTTTCGGCTCAAAGTAATGGCTCGGCTTCAACACAAGCTTCGAAGAGTACTCCCTCAAGCTCGGATTCAGGAAGTGGCACTGGAGCCGGAGGCACGCCTGTATCGACTCCCGACCTCGCAATGGCGGCTCGTGAGTTCACGATTCCTGCGAGATCTTTTGATTCACCGTCTCGGGATCTTTGGGCAACATTTTATCATACTTTGCGATTTCAAAGCTCTCAGGAGGGAATGCCGCTTTTGAGTCTCAATGGCACCCCTTTGGGTCCGAAACTCTCGAAACTGCAGTGGTGCCAGGCTGCGATGGAGGGAAGCGTTCAGGTTTTCTTTGAGGGCGTTTGGCGAACTTATAATTACGCGGGAAGCGCTGGAACGGTGCAGGTCGATTGCACTGAATACTACGATCACCCCGTTGGTCGAACACGCTTTACGCTTGCGCGTGGCCCGTTTGGTGATGGCGTTCGGAATTACATTCTGGTCCCCTTCAGAACAATAGCGGTCGACCCAGCTGTGATTCCTTATGGATCGGTTATTTATATTGATGCAGCAAGGGGGCTGCCGTTTGTGCTTTCAGATGGTTCTGAGCGGCGTCATGATGGATATTTCTTTGCCGGCGACACGGGCGGGTTGATAAATGGAAATCACATCGATGTTTTCATTGGAAATGCGCTTCGGAGTCCTTTTCCCTGGATAACAAGTCAATCGAAATCGCGTATAGGCTATCGCATCGTTCCAGACGCTGACATTCAAGAAGTGCTTCTTAAGATGCATTTGCTGGAGCGGAACTAATTTGCAAGCTTCATTCGAAACCAGCCCGACTCCAAATCCTGACAAGATTCTGGGAATTATAGGTGGCGTAAGTTGGCACTCGAGCATCGAGTATTATCGCCTTTTGAACGAAAACACTGCAAAGCGACTGGGTGCCAAGCATTCTGCCCGGCTCATATTGAACAGTTTTGATTTTTCAAAATTGCTTGAGTGGCAGAAATCGAAAGATCAGCGTGATCTTTTGAATGGATTTATCGAAGCTGGCCAAGCATTGTGCGCTTCTGGATGTCAGGCGTTTGCAATTGCATCGCACACGCTTAGTTGCCTTGGTGAGCAAGTTGAGCAGGAAACAGGGCTAGTGCACATATCGCTTTATGACGCGCTCTTTCGAAGGCTGCGATTCCTCGGGGCAAGGCGTGTGGCCCTCCTTGGGACGCTGCAAACGATGACCGAGGAAAAATATCAACGCATTTATAGTGATGCTGGCTTTGAGGTTATTGTCCCGGTCGAGCCACATCTTTCAAACACAGCTCGCATTGTATATCGTGAAATTACCAGAGGCATTTTTAATCCAAAATCAAGAAATACATTCATGGACTGCATCGATTCGCTCGCTCAAAAGAACGTTGATGCAGTTGTTTTGGGTTGCACCGAGATTGGCCTTTTGGTGCGTGAAAGAATGCTGGATTCTCTTCCTCTTGTTGATCTGATAGAGCCACACGTTGAGGATTGCGTTAATTGGCTTTGCACGTGATGTTGAGGGTTTTCTTAGGGTTCTTAGGATCGCCATCGTCGTAAATAACCTTGACCCCTTGCTTTGCAATCATGTCTCTTATCCGGTTCTCCTCGAGTTTCTTTCTCCTGTACTCGGGATCAGCAATCCAGCGAATGGGGTGCGCAACGTTGTCACCAAGTTCTCTGAAATTGTCGTAGCGGACCGTGAATGATGCCATGCCAAATGTGTGGGTTGATGAATCGGGCCCACCTTGAGTATTGCCCCACTCGCTCGACCTACGCACAAGGCCAACTTCAAAGAAGACCTTTCTATAGCGAACAACAACGCCTCCTTTGAGATCAATCACAAGTGGCTCTGATTCTGTGTAATGCAAATCGCTTCCATCAAGCCAATAATTGTTAAAGACATATTTTACATCGGCACCGAAATAGAGATTCAGGCTCCAGCGACTGCTCCCGCAGATGATTTTTTTGAGGCGATTCTCAAGGCTCATCATCGCGAGTTCTTCAATTTGTGAAGGAGTGATCTTATTCCCAACATACATGTCGATGAGCGTACCTAGCAGCCTATAGTTGAACATCACACCTGCGTTGGCGTAATTTGTAAAGGTGCCTACGTTGCCGCCGGCGTTTACGATGACGTTATATTCCGGCTCTGAATTGCCGTAGAGATCGCCCTCACCTAACTTTAAGTGTTTCTGAAAATTAATGTTGAAATAGAAGCGATCGCTCAGTTGATAATCCCAGTTCACTTGCTTGCTATCGATGATTCGATGAAAGCCATTCTGAACTTGCTCAGCGAATGAGTTTTTACCGATTGATCCGAGTGTAGCCTCGAGTCGCTGCATCGAGCGAATTCGGGCTTTGTTTTTGTCCATTTTATAGGAGTTTACTGCGCTTCCACAATAAAGAACGCCTGCGTTAGGTGGTTCGTCTGGGATTCGCGAAGGGTTATCTTTGTCTGAGTTGTTATATATATTTTGGCCGCAGAGGAAAAAGAAATCACTATGGTCGTAACCGAGTTTTTTAAAGAATTTTTCAAACTCGGGGTTATTGAAGCTCAGCTCCACCCTTAATCCATTGGTGTAATTAACATCGGTGCCCGAAACGAAATCGTTCTCCATCGTGACTTTCAGTGCGTCAATGACTGGCCTTTGGCTCATGATGGTGAGTATTTCGTTGTCCGTGAGTTCATCGAGTTTAAGCGATTGGATGAGTTGATTTTCGTTTTCGACTTTCAACGCTTTGAACGTCGGTACGAGTTTTTTATCTTTGAACATCAATCTGAGTTCACGATCTTTCTCGGAGAGAGAGGAGTCATGAAGTAGCTCGATGATTTCTTCAACTTCATCATACACTGATTTGTTTTCGAAATAGTCTGGCCTATCGAAGAAACTGGCCTCGGCTGTGTTCATTTGAAAAACAAAGAAGGCCATAAGCAAAAAAGAAATCTTCATAAGCTCACCTGGTGTCGCAGAATGGAAAAAGAATCTCAGAAGCAGCTATCACAACCCAAACGGATTGAAGATGCTGATGCGATTTCCTTTTTAAAAAAGCAATATTCTTGGTGTGGAGTAATTTATTTTTTACAATTAATCAATAATTGTCAGCTGTGGCCTTCGCTAAAGTGCACACAACACGCTCGACATTGTGGTCTGCGATGAATGCAGACTCTGGTCCCAATCCTTTGGGAAATGCTTTTCCGCCGGTTTTTTGTTTATAACTGCTCCAAAATGCCTTTTCGCTGCGGACAATATCTTCAGTTGCAACAGCCTCAACATGACCGGAATCGCTTAAGCGAAATCGTTCAGCGAGTGCCGCATATTTAGCCTGCCTTACGATGGCCGAGAGTGGGCCGGAAAGCACTCGCATTGTAGCGTCTGCAAACTCCCGAAATGATTCGCGAGTTGGAGGGATGTGTGGTGTGAGATCTTCTCCAAAGATCAAGTTTGCAGATCGCCCCGCAAAGCGGTTTTCAAAGGCATCTCTGAATGTTTCGTCGCCTGCGTTGGGAGCTTGGAACGCGTATATTCGGTCAACGGCTATTCCATCTTCTTCGGCTCTCCATGCAGCATATTGGCTCAGAACTCCCCCCAGGCTGTGTGCTGCGAAGGTCACTGTCTTTCCTTGGTCAGCCATCTGTTTCAGAGTTCCGCGGATCTGTCGCCAACTGAGTCCGAAGTTGATGAGAAAACCTTTGTGCACCCATCCCGGGAGACGGTGCACCCATCCCGGTGAGGTGAAGAATGCGGCGTTGAGAATGTAGTCGAGGGGATCTTGTGTTCCTCTGTAGAGGAGTAAAACTTTTCTATCAAATTCGAGCAAGGTTGCGTGAAGACCAAAGGGTCCTGCGTAAAAGTCTTTGATGGAAATGGGTTGTTGCTCGAGCGCTTGCCAATGCTGTTTACGTGTTTCATTGGGGAGCTGAACCGCC